>RGPR01000025.1 GCA_010030245.1 Gammaproteobacteria bacterium | reverse complement strand
TCTCGAAACGCCCGGTCTAATGCTTTTGCTGTTTGTTGTAATGATTGCGCAGGTGCATGATTCAAAAAACCATAGTCTTCACTTTGCTTCCAAAAGTCTCGATTGCCAAACTGGTTAATAGCCTAAAAGGCGTTTCAAGTCGTATGCTTAGAAAAAAGAATTATCCTGAAATCAGGCGAAACCTTTGGGGTAACATGCTATGGAGTCCAAGTTATTTTGCGGGCAGTTGTGGTGGTGCGCCTCTTGAAATTATCAAGCAGTACATTCAACAGCAACAAACCTCCCTTTAAAAGATTGCGCCTTATATCCACGCCCTAAATGACGTGGTTTTACGGCGCATTAGATAAATCATCCTGAGCTCTTATTGTTCTAAAAGCACTCAGATATTCCTTGCGGATAGGATGCCTTATTTATAACAATTTACAGACATAATCTGTTCGGACTAACCCTCAAACGAGGTCTTTTTTGGGGCGCTTCTTCACTACTATTGTCTGTTAACTTTATTTGGGGGCGTTTTGCAGATGCTTCTAGAAAAGCCTTTGCTTCTAAAGCTCTATTTTCTACTGGCTCGATTATCGCGTTCAGGCGTCCATATATTTCAGCCATTTGTGAGATAGGTGCTAACTGGATTTGACCTGCTAAGACAACTCCCTGAGCTTTAGCTGCAGCTTGAATAAGACAATCCCCTTCTGTTGTCAGCCTCTTTGCTTGTAATTGTGCTTGAACTGTATGCTCGAATTCAGTCTCCGACAGTTCACGAGCCATCATATATGATACATCAGCAGCTAAGGCATAAGCCTTGCATATTAAACTTAATAAGCTGTTTACTTCTAGCTGAAATACTTGTTTTGAAACTGGTAATACTCTTTTTTCTTCTATTGCTTCTTTTATCAATTTATATCGGCAATCTAATTCAATTTTTCCATTATCTAGAGCAGATAAGATTTGCTGGGGAGTTTGCATAATAGTCATTCCTAAGATATCAATTAAAGCTGCGTAATTTATCATAAATCAATTTTGAATACATTATCTAATGTAAAAAGAAATTAAAGCCCCAAGCATTGCCTTTTTTGAGGGGTTGTGGGCGCAAACCGCCGGAATTTCCGGACAACATTTGTTCATTAATCCTTATTTACGAACCTCTGACGAGCAAACTCAATAGATTGATGTAACTTTTTCTGTAATTCGGCTTTAGGTGGCAGCGTTGTAATATATTCAGCAACATGAATGCCACTTTTATCCAATTCTAACAGTTCAATTTGTTCATGCGTTTTTCCAGTGCACAAGATGATCCCTAATGGCGGATTTTCACCTGGCTCTTGCTCATATTTTGCCAGCCAACGTAGATACAACTCCATCTGACCTTTATAGGCTGCGTCGAACTCACCCAGTTTCAAATCCAAAGCGCACATCCTACGAAGCCGCCGGTTATAAAACAATAGGTCAATATAATAATCACGATGGTCTATTTGTATTCGTTTTTGTCGAGCTATAAAGCTGAACCCTGTGCCTAACTCCAGTAAAAAGCACTCAATCTCGCGCAATATAGCATCCTCTAGATCCTTTTCAAGGTATCGATCTTTCATACCAAGAAAATCTAAAATATAGGGATCCTTTAAAATTAAATCTGTACTGACATTATCAGACTCACGCAAGACATCAATTTCATGACGAATTAAGTCTTCTGGTTTTTTTGAAAGCGCTGTACGCTCAAATAACATAGACTTGATCTGTTTTTCTAGAGTACGCGTAGTCCATCGCTCAATACGACACATTTCAGCATAAAAATCACGCTTCAATGGATCTTTTAATGGAATTAATGACTTAAAATGAGTCCAGCTCAATTGTCGCCGCAGTGCAGCGACAATCTTTTCATCGGGAAACAGTTCGGCAAATTGAATCATCCGGCGCAAGTTTTTTTCCTCAAATGAGCGACCATATTCTATTGTTAAGCTACGTGCTAGATCTTCAATGATAGATTGGCCATACTCCGCACGCTCATCCTTCAGCACTTCAATATTGATACGATAACCAACTTTCCAATATAACAATGTTAATTCGGCATTTACTACCGACGCTACTTTTTGTCTGGCCTGATTAATAAGGTGCTGAATATCTGTCAATAAAGGGACGTGATCTGACTTTTTTGCTAAATGCTTATTCATAAAATTATCCAAGAAGTAACATTAGTTTGCTTTCTATGCTGTATGCGCATATACATCCTGCTGATTTTTAGTTGTTATTTTGTCTTTTTTACTTTGTAAAATTAAATTCTTTACAATCATATCCAGATCAATGAGCTTGGCATTATTCGAGAAGATAAAATGTCCTTGGAAATGGATGTGCCGCCAAGCTACTGGTGAAATTTTCTTTAGTCGAGCCAACGCCTTGTGATTCCCTTCGGCTTCATATTTGATTTTTAGTTTGGAAGGTGCTTCTTGCATTTGACCAGCCATTACTATTGACGTCGCGACAGCAGCTGCATGAACAAGCTGATTCCCTACAGATATAGAATGTGTTACTTTTTGCATTTTGGCAGCGGAAAGCGGTTTAGCTGATGCCGGTTTTAAAAGAATATCAGCCATTATGTATGACACTTTTGCTGTTTCATATGTTTTCTAATTCCTGAGATTTGATTCTAATACAGATATTATCTCGTTGGTGTTATGCATAATAATGCTTCCAGTAAATGTTTAATTTAAGGTGGGTCAATCTATCATAAATTAATATTTATTGCATTATTTATTCATTGTAATCTTTTAATGATCACGAGCATCAATACAAAGACATTACTAGCATGGCTTTTTCCGGTACTCCTTATCATCTTGCATACACTTAATTGATACCTAAGTAACGTTCAGGGCGAACAGCTTCACCGCGATATCTTACCTCGAAGTGCAACCCATAGGTTCCTGGACTTAACTGCCCCATATTGGCAATGCGCTCACCTGCTGAAACTGTTTGACCTTCTTTTACCAAGATACTTGAGTTGAAAGCATAAGCACTCAAATAATCATTCGAATGTTTAATTAAAATCAATTTGCCATAGCCTGGAAGTCCTGCACCTGCATATGCGACAACACCTGCTTTTGATGCATGTATATCTTGCCCAAAACGGCCAATAATATTAATACCTTTCGCCTGAACAGGGGTTAAATTGGTTTTCAAAATCTGTCCTTTGGTAGGCCATAGCCATCCGCTACTCGAAGTTTGTTGTCTATACGTCCTGATATTGGCTTGAAAAGGTCTCATGGGCATAGGTGATTTAACAACAGTACGAGTTGAGAGGTTGATCTGTTGCCCAATTCTTAGTGCGTATGGGTACCTTATCTGATTAAGTGTTGCGAGTTGATCAACATTTTTATCGAATAAAAATGCAATCGCATAAAGCGTATCACCAGGCCTTACCGTATAAAAGCGACCTGTTTTATTCATTGAAAACTGAGGATGAAGTTCTTCAACAGGTGCTAAACTTGTGGAACTGCAACAACATAGCTGAAACACTAAAAAAAGTGCTGCGATTAATTTATATAAACTTTTTTGCACAATAAACTATCCCGGCTAAAACGATAACCCCTATTGCAAGTGCATCAATGATATGGAGCAGTTTCTTTTCCAAGCGTTCGCCATAAAAATAAAACAATGTTGATACCAAAAAGAAGCGCATACTTCGACCAATAATAGATGCAAGTACAAAAGGAATAAATGCCATATTGGTGGCCCCTGCTGTAATTGTAAATATTTTATAAGGTATTGGCGTAAATCCAGCAACAATCACCATCCATACGCCGTAGTGATCAAACCAGATACAAGCCGTCTCATAAGCAGAATTGAAAGATGAGTGAATAAGCCAAGGTTTAATTAAATCAAATAATGTCAACCCAATTAAATACCCTAATATACCACCTAAGACAGAGGCAAAACTTGCAATACCTGCATTACGCCAAGCACTTTTAGGTTTGACTAGCCCCATCGAAATTAACATGATATCAGGTGGGATTGGGAAAATGAATGATTCGATAAATGCAATAAAACCTAACAACCAAGGTGCTTTAGGATGTGCTGAATATCGAACAGTCATTTGATACATTTTTTGAAATATCATCGTGAATCACCTGAATTGAATAAATCATGCATGCGATTAAAATGGAGCATATCGGTTAAATCCAATGAAATAGGTGATACAGAAACAAAATTCTGACGTACTGCAGCAAAATCAGAATTTGTAGGCAGAGGTGTAATTGGTAATCCTCTAGACCCCAACCAAAAATATTCTCCCCCTCTTGGATCAACCCCATGTTCAATCGCTTGTGAGGGCCCTCTTCTCCCAACTTGAGTTAAACGAATACCTGCAATGTCTTCTAGAGAAACATCTGGGATATTGACATTAAAAACACCAGAATGTTGATACTTGTGTTTAATTAAATTATCAATTAATTGCACGCATATCTCAGCTCCGGTTTCAAAAAAAGGATCTTTTTTTGCAGAAACCATCGATAAAGCTAATGCAGGATAAGTTAAATGCCGCCCTTCAAGAGCTGCAGCTAATGTTCCTGAGTAAAGCACATCCTCACCTAGATTAGAGCGGTTATTGATGCCTGAAATGACCATATCAGGAATAAACGGCAAGAAACCACTCAAAGCTGCATGAACACAATCAGCAGGTGTGCCGCGTACAGAATAATAGCCTTCAGCCAATTGTCTTACACGAATAGGATTTGATAAACTAAGGGAACTACTTGCACCGCTACTATCTGTTTCAGGCGCCATCACAGTAACCTTTGCAAATTCTTTTAACCGGTCTTTTAGGATGATTAAGCCTGGTGCTAAAATTCCATCATCATTTGATAAAAGAATATTTAACATTATTTAGGTGACTCCAACCAAGATACTGTGGCAAGCATCACATCTAACTGTTCTTGTAAGATGCCTATTTTTTTAAAATCAGGTTTATGTTGATTTTTTATCGCTTGAATTTGATTTTGAAGTTGCATAATTTGGAGGCCTACTTGTTGTTGATTATCCTCAAGCGCTAAAACATTATGGTGAATCATGGTCACAATTCTTTTAATTTCCAAACACTCACTTGATGTGATAGCTTGTGTCTGACAGGCTTGAAATTTCTCAATCAAGAGATTGGGTTGATTCAAATCGACTGTTGTTGCCAATCCTATACCCGATAGCAAAAAAGTGCTCAGAAAAATAATATTTTTCATTACAAATATACCCATAAAATAATGATTTTAGCCTCTAAGGCAGAAATAATCTACATCTCATTTTGATTTAATATGAACTTCTCTTGTAAAAGCGACTTCTTTATCCCAAGGACGGCCATATACTAGATTGATGACAGTATTAACCTTCGCTTTTAGAGGCTTAAAATAAAAACGCATTTTGCCACCACTTCCAATCAATTTGGAAGAAGAGTGCATGTACTCCGACTTGACATAGCGGAGAACTTTTTCATCATAGCCTTTGATTTTCCACTGATAACCAGTGCTTGGGTTTGCATCGAGTTGAAAATAAAAGAAGTTTTGATTGCTTGGAATATAAAAAAACATGGGCTTCGCGTAAGCCCATGTTGAGATGAATAACATTAGAAAAACACAGCATTTTTTAATCATTTTTCTTTGCTTTGGTTTTTTTTACAGGTGGTTCATCACAGCACATAGCGCTCTTGTCTGTAGAGCAAGATTCCCGACAGCAGCTCTGAGAACAACAGCAAGGACATTTCCAATGATGTTTAGATATTAAAGCAATACCTGCTAAGAACATACCAAACAAACCAAGACCACTAAACGAAAGTAAAGTTGCAATTGCTGCCAACACAATTAGCAAACCACCTAGTAATTCAGATTTACGATGCCATAGGTTACCTAAGACACCACAACATTTTTTTCCTTCTTCCATGTCAATTCCTTATTTTGATGATCATCAATTTAATCATAGAACATTTTTGACAAAAAAAACAATTATTTAGTCACTTATTAAAATAATAAGAAAAAAAAGCTTGCGCTCAGCATTAATGCTTGATATTTAAAACGCATCAGCAATAATGTCATTTTTAATACCATTAAGGATTTCAATGGATATAATTCAAGATTATGGCATATTTTTACTCAAAACTGTCACGGTATTAGTCAGTAGCTTGATAGTGATTGCTGCTTTTTTTTCACAATCAAAAAAAAACCCTCAAGCCATTGAGGCTCGTTCTTTAAACGAAGAATTAAAAACAAAAATTCAAGCCATCAAAAAGAAATTTAAATGGAAATCTAAGAAGAAAGATAAGAAAGTTGACCTACTTAATCTGCCACGCGCATTTATATTAGATTTTAGTGGCGATATTCGTGCTTCTCAAGCTCAACAACTGCGCGAAGAGATCACAGCTATCATCAATCTTTATCAAGATGGTGATGTGGTCATGATACGCTTAGAAAGTCCTGGCGGTGCAGTGAATGGCTATGGTTTTGCGGCGTCACAACTTGAACGACTTCGTCAACGAAACATCAAGCTTGAAGTATGTATCGATCAAGTTGCTGCCAGTGGCGGTTATTTGATGGCTTGTGTTGCCAATAAAATTTATGCTTCCCCATTTGCAATCATTGGTTCAATTGGTGTGATCGCTCAATTGCCCAATTTTAATAAATTTCTGAAAAAACATGATATTGATTTTGAACAAGTTACTGCAGGTCCCTATAAACGAACACTGACTGTTTTTGGTCAAAATACTGAAGAAGGACGACAAAAATTTGCCGAAGAACTCAGCTTAATTCATGATAGTTTTAAATCCCATGTCTTAAACTATAGACCTCAACTTGATATGAATAAAGTTGGTACGGGGGAACATTGGTTAGCAAAAGATGCCATGGAATTAGGCTTAGTCGACGCGCTTAGTACTAGTGATGATTGGATCTTGGAAAAACTACAGACCCATCATCTTATCCATATCAAACAAATACGAACAGCAAGTTTTATCGAAAAGCTTTTGAAACCTGCATCCTCAGAACTTTCTCGCCTATTTAATAAACAAGGTCTTCATTAATTGATATAATATGCTATGATTGGATTTTTTTAAATCTAGCTATAGCATATTTAATTGTATCTCCCTGTTTTTTTATTTCAAATCAATCTGTTCAAATAAGTTCTAATTAAGTAGTCACTTATGCATCAGGTGGTAGGTCAGTATATATGTTTTTTTCAGAGGTATCCAACGATGCACAAAAAGAATGAACGATTCAATCCTAAACTTAGAGCAATCTTTGAAGGTAATGAAAACAACACCTATTTCGAAGAACATCGTTTTTTATACGAACTTGCTTGTTCACTTGAATTCCAGAAATATTGGTTTAGTACACCTTTTGCTTTAAACGATACAAAAGACCGATTCGAAGATATTCTGGCAAGTTATCCTGCAAAACAATATCCTGGACTAGAAAAAGAATTGCAAGATTATGCAGTATTTGAATACGATCAAGATGGTAAAAAAGGAACAGGGATAGGGAGAATGGGTTTTTATGCGCCAAAAACACCTTCACCAGCAATTCAGGCACAACAACCAAGCACTATTGCTTGTCCAAAACCCAGAAAAGGAACACCCGTATTCCTTTTCCCGGTAAGTAGAGATGTTCCTAGCACAGAACTAGAAAAAATATGCTCATTTTAAATGATGAGCATTAAATAATTACTCTTCTTTAGTGGTTTTTTTGTCTTTAACTTGGCTGGTTTCACTGTCAGTCTTACCTGGTTCAATTTTACACTCAGGCTTAGCAACACTTTCTTCATGAGGGTGTTTGGCTTTGTATTCATCAATGATTTCACCAATGCTCTTCTTAACATCACCAAATAATTTACCCGCCATATTGCTTATTTCATTCAAATCTGGAAGCTTACTTGTGTCCATTTTGATACTCTCCACATGGTTTAGATTTATAAACTGCCTAAAGTGAGTATAGAACAAAAATTCAATTAATGCTCACATATGATATATTCATAACCTTCACAATGTTTACCATAACATTGTTTGCCGCGCCCCATCTGTTTTGAGGCAAACACATTACTGGCTTTTTTATAAGATAACAGATGCAAATAACCTTGCCAACGGCAATATGCATAAGCCTCTCTTTTACCACAACCTTTGTTTCCATCATAACAGTAATCAAGACGCATTTTTTTCCATCGAGGCTTGACAAATAAGGCTTGAGAATAATCGCTCTCGGGACGTTTTAAATAATTCCTAGCCCCTGCACATTCAATCCAGTCAAAACCAGAACACTGCCAACCTTGGCAAGCATGTTTTCCTGAAAGAAAATGAGTTAAGCCAAGATGATAAGCGAGTTCAAATCGATTGGCATGGTTATAACCGAGAGCTTGACAGTAACGACTAGCAATTGACTGACCACATTGCGTTTTGCGTTCATTACAAAAATTTAAACGTTCTCCACCTAATTTAGGATGCCATATGATTCGATATAATCGCTTTTGATCAAGCGTTTCAGAAGAAGCAAATACAAACGCTGACAAAAAAATAAGTACAAATCCCAAAAAACGCAGCATACTAGTCCTTTAATTGAATGTCTAAACTATGTTAACTGATGACCATAATCAAAATCAACAGCCGATTTAAGCAGCAATTCAAGTGCTTGTTGTAAATTTTTAGATGGCTCTACACGCCATTCATCGCTTAATTTTAAACTGACATGGAACTGTTGATGATGATAGTTCACCTGTACCGGACAATTACCAGGATATAATTTTAATAAGGTTTTCAGTTGCGGCAACGCCAATTCATGTCGTTCATACATCACAATATTCAATTGGCTAGCATACTGAGCCCTTAGCTCATCAGGACTTAATATTTTTTGTACTATCAACCGCACTTGTTGACGAAATTGATCAAAACCAACCTCAGCCTCTATATAAACCAAATCACCTAGGCCAAGACTAGTAACCTTTTCTGGAAGCTTATCTGGCAAAGCAAGCATTTCAATCATGCCATCAGCTTGCGCTAAAGATAAAATAATAATTGGCTTCCCTTTCTTGGTAACCATTCTACGCCATTCAGCGATCATGCCACATAAACGCACAATTTTTTTTCCGACAAATGCTTGCAAATCAAATGGATCACACAAGGTTTTAAATTCTTTAACAAATTCATCAGCAGGATGACCTGAGGTATACCAACCTAGCGTTTCTTTTTCAGCTGCCAATAAGTCACTCAATGGCCACTCAGGGACGACTGTCTTATCCTCAGTATCTTCTCCAAATAATACAAACAGATCTTGTTGGCCTTGTTGCTGATTTTGCCATGATTGTGCACCTAGTTTCATCGCAACTTCAAGCTCTTGCCAAAGCGAGGCACGAGTAACACCAATAGCATCCAATGCCCCACTTTTAATCAAAGCCTCAAACACGCGCTTATTTATTTTACGTAAATCTAGACGCTTACACATCTCGTTTAGAGAACGATAAGTGCCATGCTTATCACGTTCATCAGCAATTAATACAACTGCGGCCTCACCAATCCCTTTTATTGCACCTAAGCCGTATTGAATATCTTGTTGATTTAATACCTTGAAAAAATAGACATTATCGTGAATAGAAGGCTTTAATACCTTTAATTGCATCCGCTTACACTCTTTTAACATATGCACGACTTTATCGGTATTATCCATATCAGCAGATAATACTGCCGCCATAAATGCAGATGGATAATGGCATTTTAACCAAGCTGTTTGATAAGAAACCAAAGCATAGGCGGCTGAATGCGATTTATTGAATCCATAACCAGCAAACTTCTCCATCAAATCAAATATTTGCGAAGCTATTTCTGCATCTACCAATCTAGCGGCGGCCCCTTCTAAAAAAATAGAACGCTGTTTTGCCATTTCTTCTGGTTTCTTCTTACCCATGGCTCTTCGTAACAAGTCAGCTGCCCCAAGCGTGTAATTTGCCAAAACCTGAGCAATTTGCATCACTTGTTCTTGATATAGAATCACGCCATAGGTTGGCTTTAAGATGGGCTCTAAATCTGGGTGAAGATAAACAATCGGCGCTCGACCTTGTTTCCTATCAATAAAATCATCAACCATTCCTGATTGCAAGGGACCTGGCCTAAACAGAGCAACAAGAGCAATAATATCCTCAAAGCAGTCTGGTTTTAAACGTTTAATGAGTTCTTGCATTCCCCGAGATTCAAGCTGGAAAATCGCTGTTGTATTGCCACTTTGTAATAATTTATAGGTTGCTTTATCATCAAGCGGAATATGATTGATATCAATCGATAAACTCGCATCAAGTTCAGTAACCATAGATAATGTGTCTTTTATGATGGTTAAGGTACGAAGTCCTAAAAAGTCAAACTTCACAAGCCCTGCCGCTTCCACATCATCTTTATCAAATTGACTTACCTTTTGAGTCGAATTTTCTTCACAATAAACTGCAGTGAAATCAGTTAGTTTGGAAGGGGCAATAACGACTCCTCCTGCGTGCTTACCTGCATTTCGGGTGAGCCCCTCTAATTTCTGAGCCAAATCCAATAGCTCTTTAACGTCATCCTCTTCTTGATAACGTTTTAATAATTCAGGTTCTTGCGATAGCGCATTGGCTAAAGTCATGCCAATTTCAAAGGGAATTAGTTTCGCAATTTTATCCACAAAACCATAAGGAAAACCAAGTACTCGCCCAACATCCCTCACCACAGCTTTTGCAGCCATGGTACCAAAAGTGATAATTTGTGCCACACTCTCTCGACCATACTGTTGTGCCACATAATCGATGACTCTATCTCGGCCTACCATGCAAAAATCGACATCAAAATCTGGCATGGATACACGTTCCGGATTTAAAAAACGCTCAAATAACAAATCATACTGTAGAGGGTCGAGATCAGTAATTCCTAGCGCATATGCCACCAATGAACCAGCGCCAGAACCTCTACCTGGACCTACAGGGACACCATTATTTTTGGCCCAATCGATAAAATCAGCTACAATCAAGAAATACCCAGGAAAACCCATATTGATGATAACATCTAGTTCCGTTTTTAAGCGTTCTAAATAATGAGCTTGATGAATATGATCACCAAGTTGTAAAAAACGCTGTTTAAGTCCCTTAAGGGCATTGACTCTTAAATATTCATCAACTGACATTTTGTCTGGCGTGGGAAAATTAGGCAAATAACTTTTTCCTAATTGCAGCTCTAAATTACAACGCTTGGCGAGCTCAATCGTATTTTCTATTGCAGATGGCATGTCTGAAAATAATGACAACATATCCTGTGCAGATTTTAAATATTGATTAGGGTAGTATTGTTTAGGTCTTTCTGGATCGGCTAATACCCTTCCCTGATGAATGCAAATTCTAGCTTCGTGGGCATCATAATCATCAGGGTGAATAAAACAAACGGCATTGGTTGCCAAAATAGGCAACTGCAATGATTCTGAAATTTTAATCACTTCTTGTTGATATTTAGCTTCATATGGATGCCCTACACGTGATACCTCTAAATAAAATCGATTCGGGAAGCTGTGCATCCAACGTTGAGCATGATTGATTGCCAGATCAAATTTATCATTAATTAATGCTTGTCCTATATCGCCATGTTGTGCACCAGAAATGACTACCAAACCCTCATTCAACTCGTTTAACCAATCCCAATATACTCTTGGTTTACCTTGTATTTGTCCCTGATCATAAGACTTTGAGATTAACTGCGTTAAATGACGATAACCTGTTTTATTTAAACATACCAATATCACCGAATAGAGTCTTGGATCATTGCGATCAAGTTGTAAATTGATGTCACAAGCAATAATTGGTTTAATTCCATTAGCCAATGCCGCTTGATAAAATTTAACGACCGCAAATAGATTCATATGATCAGATATGGCAATCGCAGGATCAGATAATTTTGACATCAATTCATCAATACGAATCATTCCAAATTGAATAGAAAATTCAGTATGCACACGAAAATTGACAAACTGTAGCTGCGACATATGGTTTTAAAACGCTAGGTGAATAAATCGATATACGATTCTAACATAAGCAGATAAAAGCGAAAACTACTCTCTTGGATTCATTGCTTTTCTTAAGGCATCTGCGAAAAAATTACAAGCCAAGACTAAAATAAACATTAAACTAAATGCAGAACATAATGGCCACCATATGATAGGAATTCTTGCCAGTTCAAGACGTGCGGCATTGATCATATTTCCCCAACTAATGGTCAATGGTGAAACCCCTATACCGATGTATGTTAAAACAGATTCGGCTAGCACCAATGCACTAAAATCTAAAACAATACTAATAATCACCAGATGCATAATATTTGGCAATAAATGATCAAATAATATTTTAAATTTAGATGTATTGAGTAATTTAGCTGCTTTAATATAATCCAATTCTCTTAAAATTAAGACCTCTGCACGTATATAACGACATAAACCAGACCAGTTGGTGACACCTAATAACAAACATAGCATGAGGAGTCGATCTTCAGCTTCTTGATAAGCAGACATGCCTGAAAAATGATTTTGGGAAAAAAATTGCCAAGCCAATAAAGCGGCACTGATAAATAATACACTTGGAATAGAACTGATAACTGTATATAGGTATTGAATAACATAATCGATAATACCACCAAAATAACCTGCCATTAGTCCAAGACTTAAAGCAAATGGCAAAATAATCATACTGGTAAAAAGACCTATCATCAGTCCTGTTCTTATACTTTTGACACTTTGGTAAAATACATCCTGACCTATTTGACCAGTTCCCATGATGTGAAAATGCTTAGACAACTGAAAGAGCATCAATAATAAACTTATCATCATGAGGAAACTGAAGATGAAAGGCCAAAATTCTTTCCCGACTTTCTTAAACAGAACAAGCATAGCAAAACCAACAATCCATATCTCAAGAGATGCTTTAAATATGTCATGCTTGATAAGCGTCATTACCATTGATCCATCCTTGATTTGTGCAGAAACATAAACCAAATGTTGAGGCTCTTGGATAAATTGATGATGCAACATTTTTATTTGTGGCTGTAGGGTCATAAATGCAAATGGTTTTGAATAAGAATATTCATTCATATCACCTAAAGGATATAAAATGAGGTCTAATACAGTAGCTATTTTTCCAAAATGTAGACAATCAATTAAGGCTATTAGCCAAAAAATCAAAATAACAGCTATTGATACTTGCGCTTTAGGCATCATCATTAATTTATGCCAAATCACTTTATTAAACGGATTTTGGCTTGAACGATAGAAACCCCAAAGAAGCAGCATCGTAAAAAAAATGAAAAGATAATCACTAATGAAATAATATTTCATGCTGTTCTTACCCTAGGATCAACCAATAAATAAACCAAATCTGTCAGTATAAGGCCTATCATGTAACTAAGAGAACCCAATAATACCATGGCTTGTACAATGGCAAAATCTTGCTTGCTTAATGCTGAAATAAGATAATTTCCCATGCCAGGTATTGAAAAAAATGATTCAAATAACAAACTACCTAAGAAAAGAGCCGGAATTAAAACAACAACGCCTGTCACAATAGGGATTAAGGCATTTCGTAATGCATAAACAAAAATAATTTTAAAATCAGATAATCCATGTGCATGCGCAGTTCGAACATAAAGCTGCTCAATTTCTTCCATCAATAACATTCGATACCATTGAGCACCTGCGCCTGCGCCTGCAAAGATATGAACAATAATCGGCAGCCCGACAAAAAAAATAGCACGAAATCCATATTCAAATCCCGAAATTGGAAACCACTTCCACAGAAAAGAAAGGAGATATTGTAAAAAAATAATATAAAAAAGGGTCGAAATCGATAAAAAACATATGGAGAGAAAAAGGGCAAACTGGTTTAGGCGAGTTTGTCTAAAAAAAAGCCACACACCTGCCAAAAAAATATTAAACAAAAGGCTAGAAAAAAAAGCAGGTATTGCGAATGCTAAACTTGGCCCTACCCTCAATTTTATTTCACTGGAAATAGATTTACCTGCTAGCGAATAGCCTAAATTAAAACTTAAGATTTGATACATCTGCTTCATTAACAATGTATCTCTGAAGGCCGCAAACCCTTTTTTGTTTACATCAACAAAAACTGGCAAATCATAAGCATGTTCTTTTTTCCAGCGTTGAATTTCAAGATCCGATATATACTTTGAACCCAAATGCGCTCTGGCAATATCATCTGGTGTATTGATACCAAAAAATAAAACAAAGGTAAGCATTTGTACTGAAAATAAAACCACAAGCAACCACATCAAACGCTTTAAAAGCATTTTTAACATTGTTTTTCTCTCAATTTGTCATAACGTAATGCTTTTGTTTTTTTCAAACGCCACCATTGCAGCACAAAAGGAAGTACAATCAATATAAGCATAACGATTGAAAAAATAAAAGGTAAAACCTGAATTTGATTCCATACCGTCCAAGCTTTTTCGCGCATATTAGGATGTATATTGACATACTGCATCAAACCCAAAGTAAATGGTGAATGCTTAACTGGATCCACCCATTTTTGAGTTAAATACAAAGTGACCCCAAATGACCCCCAAACACTAACACATTGAAATTTTAGAATCTCTAACATTCGATAAATCAATGTTTCTTTATCATTTTGATGATGCGTATGTTGCAATTGATCAAATAAATCATCATATTCTTGATTTTGAAAATTACTGTAATTTGGACCTTGATTTTTGAATTGTGCATTTTTACCATAAAAAAGCATCAAAAAATTTTCAGGATCAGGGTAATCTGCATTCCATCCAAAAAACACCATTTGATAACGACCATTTCGTGTTTTTTGCTTATAACGATTAATATCATTTTCAACAATATTTAACTGAATACCAATTTTAGCAAATTGTTTTCTAAACCATTCAAACTTAGCTCGTTCTTCAGGTAATCCTCTTGTTTCTACATCTAAATTTAAACGTAAGTGATGATTCGTTATTTTATCGATGCCATTAGGAAATCCAGCCTGTCTCATCAATGCCTTAGCATCACTTAAAGGTCTATTAAGTATGCGATCACCTATTTTTTGATAGACATAAGAATTATAGTTATCTCGGTAGTGAGGACTCAATAATTCAGGAGGAACTGGACCTTGTGCTAGGGTACCACGACCATTAAAAAAAATAGCCAAAAACTCTTGGTAATCAAGAACTATTGATATAGCTTGTCTTAGTAAGCGAGCTGATTTTTTATTGCCACCGATAACAGGATCAAGGGTATTAAATGCAATTGAATAAGAACTCATTGATGAAAATGACCTTAATTGGATACCCTGTTTTTTGAGCTTAGCTGATATCGAAAAACCACCTTCCGGACTAATTTGAATACTTGTTTCAAAACTTTCAGCTGGAATACTTGTTAAATCATAGTAGCCTTGCAAAAATTTACTCCACCTTGGAATGGCTTCTTTCTCAACAAAAAACTGAATTTCATCAAGCATTGGTAATTTTTGCAGACCACTGCGGGTATTTAAATACTTAGAACGATAATTTGGATTTTTAATTAGACGTATTTTTTGAACATTTTCTTCGCCAGAAAACATCATGGGTCCTGTACCAATCGAGTATTTAGCCCAATGAACTTGATCCTTACTTTTATCATAGATATTACCAATTTCAGGAGGAATAGGTGAAAAAATCAACATTCTTAGCCATCCCATCCATTGTGCATAATATCCTTTTATCGTAATTTCCAAGGTATAATCATCAATTGCTCGAATGCTATCAGCTAATATATCATTTTGATACTTAGAATTTTTCGTGGTTTGTTGATAATATTCGTTAAAATGATATAAATGTTTGTTAAGGATAGATATAAACGGAGATTGAATATTTGGATGGCTCACACGACTAATGGCGTATACAAAATCCCCAGCGTGAACCTCTCTTCTTAACCTACATGTTTTTACCTTATCCTTGGTACATAAATAAGGATTGGGTGAGTAATAAATACCATGACGAATAGGAATACGATAAACCGTCTTTTCTACATGAGCAATATCATCAATACTTATTTCTTGATTATCCTTATTATAGAATCTAATTTCTGGCATTTTTTCTGCAAGCATGGGTGTGATCTTGAAGTCATCAGTTGCATAATCGATGTTGTATAATGATTCATAAATCTGTGCAAGATAAAAATTAGACTCTTCGTCATATGCACGAAGCGGATCAAAATTATCCGGATAATCGTAGGCCGCACGATAACCAATCTTTACATGTTCTTTGGGGGGGGCAAATGGAAAGTTCTGAGGTATAGCAAAAAGAATTTGACTATAAAAAAAACTTAAAAAGTATAGCAACAAAGGAAATGGTTTCAATTGGGGATAGATGCATCGAAATTATCATTTTTTTAAACTATCACAAATCACTACATTTACCAAACTTTCGGCTATAATGTGAATAACAAGAGATTGCTAAAAGGTGACTACAATGCTTAGATGGGTCGAATTACCAGCGGATGTGGAATCGTCAATATTTAAATTGTTTGTCGATATGAATTTATTTTTTAGGCATCTCTATGAAGAAATTATACTCCCCACCAACAATCAAGAATTAATAGATAGTTTTAAAAGTTTTTTCGATATCTTAGTTATCTCAAGCGCTATGTATGAATCTACACAAAAAGATATTGATAATATAGAAAGCATCATAGCAAATATTAATACAAGAGAAAAAACAACAAAAACTGAAAACCTCATCAAATTACTAGAAGAAATTATCGATGATCTTAGCATCACCTATTTAAATATCTCCGTGATTATTGGCAATAAAAAATTTAATTTCCAGCCCGATGTTAGTTTACCAGCCAATGAATTGATTAAAATACTCAATAATGCTAAGGACGATTTAACACCTCAACTCGAAAACTTAACATTACAACGAAATGATTTTATCAAATACTTCTTCGAACTCACTTACCTTAACGAAAAATTACTAATGGAATAGAGCGATGAGCTCATCTTCATCTAATATTTTAATGCCAAGCTCTACGGCTTTTTGATACTTTGAACCGGGGTTTTCACCAACCACAACATAGCTTGTTTTCTTTGAGACTGAGCTACTTACCTTTGCTCCAGACTGCTCTAATTTTTCAGTAGCCTCATCACGGCTTAATTTAGATAAGCTCCCAGTTAATACAAAAATCTTATCTGCTAAGTTATTTGTATTAAGCTGCAGATTTTGTTCAAAAGCAATACCAGCATCTAGTAACTTCTGGCAAATTTGTTTCCCATGTTTATCAGCAAAAAAATCTAGTACGGCGTGTGCTGCAACAGGTCCAAAGTCTGGCAACAACAACAAATCTTGCAGGCTTGCTTCAGATAGTAACTTAAAATCATGATAATGCTTAGCTAAAGTTTTAGAACCAACTTCACCTATTTCTCTGATACCTAAAGCATAAATCACACGTGCTAATGTAGTCTGTTTACTTTTTTGTAATGCAGTTAAGATATTTTCAACTGACTTTTTGGCCATTCTAGGCAAAGACAACCATTGTTGAGTGCTGATAAAATAAATATCAGCCACATCCTTGACCCATCCTTTATCGACGATACTATGAATTAACTGTTCACCCACTCCATCAATTGCCATGGCTTTACGTGAAACAAAATGTCTCAACCCACCCTCTAATTGCGCCTTACAGGCCAAGCCTGCGCTACAACGAGCAAGAATACCATCTTCACTATGAATAATTGCTGCATGGCAAACAGGGCAATTGGATGGAAACACTATATCAACAAAATTGTCAGACCTTCTTTCGAGCACAACACTAACAACTTCAGGAATGACATCCCCTGCTCTTCTCACGATAACCCAATCGTTAATATGAATATCTTTGCGTGCAATTTCTGACATATTATGTAGGGTCGCATTACTAACCATCACGCCAGCAACATTAACTGAACGCAATCTTGCAACTGGTGTAATGACCCCAGTCCGTCCTACTTGGAATTCAACATGCTCAAGAACAGTCATTTCTTCCAGTGCCGGAAATTTATGAGCACATGCGAATCGCGGCGCTTTTGCGACAAAGCCCATTCGTTGTTGGTAAGAAATGTCGTTTAATTTATAAACCACACCATCTATCTCAAAAGGTAAATCATGTCGTTTTGCTAAAATAGCATGATAATAATCAAGACATCCATCAACACCGGATACTAGTTTATTTAAAGGCGAAACTCTAAAACCAAAAGAATTTAGCATTTCAAGTTGAGCATTATGACTATCAGCGAGTTGATAACCAATACATTCACCAACACCATAAACATACATCGATAAGTCACGTGCCGCAGTAATTTCAGGATTTAGTTGCCTTAAACTTCCAGCTGCAGCATTTCTTGGATTGGCGAAAGGTTTTTGATGCAGTCGATGTGCTTGCTGATTCAAATCAAAAAATGTTTGTTTGGACATATAAACTTCCCCTCTAACTTCAAGACGTTCAGGAAATTCATTGCCTAATAATCGCAGAGGAACTGACGAAATGGTTTTAATATTGGCTGTCACATCCTCACCTACTCGACCATCACCTCGAGTTGCTGCAGATAACAAAACACCATTTTGGTAAATGATATTAATCGCCAGTCCATCTAATTTTGGTTCAGCGGCAAATGCCAATTGCTCATGCTTACCTAACTTTTCTTGAATACGCTTGATAAACTGATTCAACTCATCTTCATCAAAAACATTATTTAAT
>RGPR01000240.1 GCA_010030245.1 Gammaproteobacteria bacterium | reverse complement strand
TACCACATCTCGGGTTAAATTGTTTTTCTGCACCTGATTATCAAGTTGTGCTGCTCTCTCTAAAGATACCTGAATTGCTGCATCTGGGTTTTTATCAAGTGATGGCAAACCAGCAATAAAAGTTGCAATATCACGATCAGAAGTAGCACCGGCAAATATCTGTTTTATTCCTGCCATTAATGGTTGTTGATATAGTTCTATTAAAGCTTGGTTACGTTCGCTTTCTGTCCCAGACTTATTAACTGCTCTTTGTGCTGTTTTTATTATACCGCTACCTGCTCTGCCTAAAGTATCTTTTTCTTTTGATATAAGACTTGCTATCTGTTTATAAGCATTACTTTGCGTCTCAAGCATTTGCTGTTCCTTATCAAGACTATTAACCCAATTCTGATTTGTCTCAATAAGTTTATTCATAACAGACTCACTATATTTCGGCTTAGGAGCTTGCATTTCATGTTGCATTTGATTAACTTGCTGTTGATACACCCCTGCATGAGCTTGTTTTAAGCCAATATCAGCTCTTTTGCCTTCCATTTCCAGCTGACGCATTTTCTCAGAATCTTCGTAATTCTTTTTAGCTCCGGGAGAGAGTCCTGCTTCTATCATAGGGGCATCCTGACCCCATATACTGACAGGATCAATTCCAGCTTGATACATTAAGCCAATTACGTTTTCACCCTCTATAGCTCCAGTTTCAAGATTATGATAATAAATAACTCCGTTATGGTAATGATCAAAATCCCCCATAGTAGGGTCCCCTACTCCCTGTTTGAAATTCAGGTATATTCCCTTAGCGAGTTCATTACTTGCTGGTCTATCGCCAGCTAAAGAGGCCTGTGATAACTGAGCAATAGCAACAGCAGATTGTTTCATGAATTGAGTTATTTTTAACCTGTTTTGTTCAGATTCCTGCATTTGTGCTTCAAGTTCAGCTGCTTTTGCCGTGATACGCCCAGCTTGCTCTAGCATTGGTGATAGTTTTTGCTTCCGCTCCTCTGCCGCTGCTCCTGAAATACCCGCTCCCATACCGGAAAGCATTGCATTAGACATTCTTTGAGCCTCACCCGTAGCTGGCTGACTTCCTACTTTTGAAAAAGCATTGCCTAGATAATCGGCAAAAGTTGGTTGGTTTACTAAATCCTGATATTGACCTAAAGCTTCTTTATATCCTGTTGTTTTCATTATTTCCTTTGTTATCAAAAAGTTTACTAGAAAATTTATTAGCAAAGCTGGTTCCCAGATTCCCTGCAAGAGCGCCGCTAAATGTTCCAAACATTTCTCTCATAGGGTTGCTAGTCATGCTATATCTTTGATATTGCGCATTATTTAAACCAGCAACTCGGTTAGCATCAACAGCTCCAGCATTGATTGATTGTTGATTGCCAGTATTTAGAGCGTCAAGTCCAGCAGCAGCTAAAAATTTCTGCCTGTCCTGATCTAAAGTTGATAGGGCTATTTCTTTTTGAATGTCCTGACCTCTTAGCTGCATTTGATTTCCGGTTTCAGTGCCAAATCGTGCAAGTTCGGTATTAGCTTGATTTTGTATCATGTTTCCTCTAGT
>RGPR01000239.1 GCA_010030245.1 Gammaproteobacteria bacterium | reverse complement strand
TTTTAAATTTTAGATCAAACTGATGATTTTACCCATCAGTTTGATTTTTTTGTCTTAAATTTGTTATTTAAATTGCTACAGTTTGTTCTCTAGAATTAATCTGGTGTGTATTGATTGTGCTTTCAGTTTCATCATGGTCGTAATACCCTTTGGTTAAGTAGGCTCGGCCTGAATCACCAAATATAATTACTGCATAATCATTAACTTTTAGTTGCTGACAATATTGCTGTGCAGCATAAGCCACTGCACCGCTGCTTGGCCCAATTAGCAAGCCTTCTTGCGTTGCCATACTCTTTAACATGTGTAGTGCAGGTTTGTCTTCAACTGTGATAAATTGATCGATAAAATCATTATCCAACACTGGAGAATCAAAGTCTACGCCCATGCCATCAATTTTGTATGGCTTGGGATTACCATTGGTTGACCTGTATGAATTGATTGAATCAACGGCTATTACTTGAATTTTGCTATTTTGTTTTTTTAAAAACCTGCCAGCGCCACTAACGGTGCCACCTGTACCTGCAGCGGCAATAAAATGAGTAATTTGCCCATTTGTTTGCCGCCAGATTTCAGGCCCGAGTGAAAGTTCGTGCGCTTTGCTATTGTCAAGATTGTAATACTGGTTTGGCATAAATGCGCCCACAATACTCTTTGTTAAGCGCACCGCAGTTTGATGATAACTATCTGGATGATCCAGCGTGTCCGTAGCTGGAGACATCACAACCTGCGCACCATAAGCTTTAATCGTATTGAGTTTTTCAAGCGAAATCTTTTCTGACACGCTGATTATAACTTTGTAGCCCTTGGCTGCGCCAATCATTGCCATTGCTATACCCTGATTGCCTGATGAGGCATCAACAATAGTGCCACCTTTTTTAAGTTTACCGTGAAGTTCGGCCTGTTCAATCATATACAAAGCTGATCTGTCTTTAACACTGCCACCTGGGTTTAGATACTCAAGTTTGGCATAAACTTTGCCTTTTGTTAAAAAGTTTAAAAGCACCAAAGGCGTATTGCCAATTTGTTGCAAAATAGATTTGGTCATTATATTTCCTATTCAAGTTTAGATACTAGTTTGCCACGATGTTATTTAAGGATCAATATTAATAACGAAATTATTAGGCCATAAATAGCGAAAGTATCTAAAAACCCTTGGCCTAGAATCGCTATTTTGGAAATTTGAGGTGCCAGTTCAGGATTTTTACCCAGATTTTCGACACCTTGTGTGGCAATATTACCTGAAGCATAGCCCGAGACAAGCGCACATGTGCCCATACATATGCCTGCGGCTAATGTCATAATCGCTTGGGTTAGATTTTCAATGTTTGTGTTATTAATTATTAGGCTCAAAATAAAACTGAGTAAGATCGGTGTTTCGATCATAGTTTGGCTTACAAAAGTAAAATTGAATATTTTTTTGGTAGCTTGGCGATTATATCCAGTCATAGTACATGATTTGGCGTTAAAGTTGGCAATTGCCCAAATTCCGCCCAAGCTGCCTAAAAATAATGATATTGAACTAGCTATAAATTTAATTTGTTCGTTGACTGAGCTAGGGTTTTTGTTTTTAATTGTAAGTATTAAAATAAA
>RGPR01000238.1 GCA_010030245.1 Gammaproteobacteria bacterium | reverse complement strand
CATTTGAAAGTTTTGCTTTATTCTGATTTTTATAGCCAAGCAACATGATGCCAATTAAAACAATAAATTTAACGCCTACTTTTCCGTGGCTGATTTCATCTCCTAGAGAAGAATCAATTCCAATCAGAGCAAAACCAGCAATAAGTGCAGTTAGCGCGGCATGCATAAAACCTTTTGGCAGGGTTTTCTCTGGCTTTGAGGTCTGCATTAGTAACAAAACCAACATTCCCAAAACGCTGGCAATGTGAATCAAAAGGAAGACGATTTTTGCGGTTTCCATTTGTGAAGCCTCCTGCTTTGAAGTTAGAGTGCTCATTATGCCTAATACACCTGGGGATATCGGTCCTGGAGAGTTCTATCCGGTCATCGGAGTTGGACCTCACCCTGAACCATGGCCCACTGGAGAGCAATATGACCCAGAGTTGTTGGCAAATGGTGATCGCCGAAATGTTTTAGATCATTATCGTTATTGGAGCGTTGCTGCAATTGTTGCGGATTTACATACTAAGCGACATGGCTTGCAGATAGCGATTGAAAATTGGCAGCATGATTTAAATATTGGCTCAATTGTCAGAACTGCTAATGCATTTAATGTAAGTGTTGAAAATTGGCAACATGATTTAAATATTGGCTCAATTGTCAGAACTGCTAATGCATTTAATGTAAGTGCAGTTCATATTGTCGGCAAACGCGATTGGAATAAACGCGGTGCGATGGTTACCGATAGATATTTAACAGTTCTGCATCATCCAACTGTCGCTGATTTTGCAATTTGGTGTCGCGAAAACAACGTACCAATTATTGGAATTGATAACGTTGAAGGTTCCAAGAAACTTGAAGGGGCTACGCTTCCTGAAAAATGTGTACTGCTATTTGGTCAAGAAGGCGCTGGAATGTCGGATGAAGGTATTGCCGCATGTGAGGTTTTATATGAAATTGCGCAATATGGTTCAACTAGATCAATGAATGCTTCAGCTGCTGGAGCAATCGCGATGTACCACTGGGCGCTGCAGCACCTACCGCGCTAATTCCGCAAGTAAACCTGTAATAGCTTTATCTATCATTTCGTAAACTGCTTCAAAATGGCCAATAGCCAAGGAATAAGGATCTGGCACTTCTAGCTCTTCGATTTTGGCATCTTTTAAAGTCGGATCAAATTGACGTAAGTAAAAAACTTTATGTTTTACATCTTCGTTTGCAAGTGACATCACATTTGCATAATTTGAAGAGTCCATAACTAATATCAAATCTGAACTATAGAAATCATTCTTTGAAAACTTCTTTGCAGTATGGTCGTACTTAAGTCCATGTTTCTCCCAAGTCTGCTTCGAATGGGGGTTTGGCCCTTCACCAACATGCCATGCACCGGTGCCTGAGCTATCTACAACAATCTTTGGCGAGCTAATTTCATGGCGTCGATTAAAGAGAATTGCCGCAGCCATTGGGGATCGGCAGATATTGCCCATACAGACCATGGAAATAGTGATTTCTGGCTGACCTTTTAGATACTGCAACATAATCAACAATTGTAATGTGGTTCAGTGCGCAAATGGCTAAGTAGAAATCTAATCTTCATAACTTTGATTTCTTTAGCACAAGATGCTGCAAGCGAATTGATTT
>RGPR01000237.1 GCA_010030245.1 Gammaproteobacteria bacterium | reverse complement strand
CGGCATCCTAGGATGCCGTTTTTTTTTGATAAATTACTCGCCTATGATTTTAACTAAAACTCTTTTTTTTCTTTGTCCATCAAATTCACCATAAAAAATCTGTTCCCATGGACCAAAATCAAGCTTTCCTGCAGTAACTGCGACAACCACTTCACGACCCATGATTTGACGCTTAATATGTGCATCGGCATTATCCTCACCCGTATCATTATGTCGATAATGAGCCGTTGGGTGATGGGGTGCTATATTTTCTAACCAATTTTTATAGTCATGATGAAGGCCTGGTTCATCATCATTAATGAAAACACTAGCAGTAATATGCATGGCATTTACTAAAACAAACCCCTCTTGAATTTGACTTTCAGTTAAACAATCACGAATATTAGAAGTGATATTTGTGAAATGCATTCTTGCTGGAGCATTAAACCATAATTCTTTACGATAACTTTTCATAATATTCTCCAAAAATCTTCATTATTTTTCAAAGCCTTGAATGGCTCTGAGATGAGTTTGATGCCAGATATCAGACATTTGACTATTTTTGAAATCACTAAAACAGGGTGTGCCGAGTGTATAGTGAATCAGTTTTGCTTTTCTATTTTCTGGATATTCAATGGCAAGATAGTTCCAATCCCATGGCAATTCACCAATATCGTTATCGTCCAACCAAGAAAACCTATGAAGATATTTACCTGTCTGTGAGGAAATAAATTCAGGAGTTAGAACTTTATGTTTGTGGTGAGCACAATTCCATAAAATTAGACTTGACCAATTTTTTCGGGGATAATTTTCATTGATATTACCAAGATATTTTTTATGCATTTTTGTTTGGTAATCATGCTTTACTACAAGAAGAGCCTTAGACTCATCCCTTAAATCCCAAAGTTCTTTAATGTCAGTTTGACAAATCATATCCCCGTCGGCAAAAATTGCCCAGCCTTCATAGTTATTTAAATAGGGAGTTAAAAATCTAGAATAGATAAAATCATTGCTTTTATCGGTATGATTTTCCGTATAGTCCTTTAATGACTTGATAGCAAGTGGGGTGAAGTTAACAGGAATTGAAGCCTTATCGATAATACTTTGAACAAAGGTGTGATAAGCAACAGCTTCCCTTTGATCAAAGCCTACAACAATATTAATTTTATCGATCATATGTGACTTTTAATTCATTATACAAATTATTTAATGGAAGAGTCCAAGAATTCGAAATATTTTGCCTAAATATTTTTATAGATGAATACCATAGGGAATCATCTTCATACTCCCTCCAATACCACATTTTCCCGTGAGAATATGGAAGAAGTAAATAAGTTTTCTTATTTAATGCCCCTGCAATATGAGCATTAACATTTCCTACTGTAATAACAAAATCACAAGCATCTATTAGGGCAGCTAGCCCATCTATATTATTAAAATTGTCGATATCATCAATGACCTGAATTTTTATATTAAATTTATTATAGAGCTCATTAATCTCAAATGATGTATCTCCGTATTGAATGTTAACAAAAGTAATATTTGGTAATTGAAAAATAGGTACAAGCAAATCAAGCAAAATACTTTTATCAGAAGAAAAATTTTCATTTTTGCTTTTCCACGAAATGCCACAAACTAATTGATTATCCTTTTTTAGAGTATT
>RGPR01000236.1 GCA_010030245.1 Gammaproteobacteria bacterium | reverse complement strand
AGGCAATGATTTTTTTGCCATTGTGGGCGTACCCTGCGAACAACAACGCGCTCCAATGGATGCTGAAACGGCGGCGCGTGATGCTATAATTCGTAGGCATTATGCAGAATCTTATGGCGATATTTGTAATTGAAAGGACTTTATTATGGTTATATTAAATATCATTTTGTCAATCATTGTCGGCCTGGCAGTTGTTGGCTTTGTTATGTATGTTCAAAAAATTGATGGTGACTGGCTGTGAGAAAATTATCTACACCTACAACTGAAGGCTTAAAATCCGGAAATTTTAAAACCCTAGGCAATATGCCTAAACCTACTGGAAAATAATCATGAAAATATCTTTTATGGAATTGGCAATTGATATGCGCGATTTTAATGGTCGAAGCTCTAGCATGGCGCGCGCTTTGGTAATTAATAAGGCGTGCGATTATATCATGCATTACCTATACCCTCACATGGATGAGGAAAATATTGTACCCCATGCTGATTTGGCAATTGTTAATTTTGTGACTGGTACTGTTGAATTGCCTGTTACCCTGCATCCTGAGTTTCATTAACCCTACTGTTGACCAGGTTTCTATTTTTTGTGTTATAATTTAATTTTACTTGAAAGGCCTTTATTATGACTATCCTATCCCTGACTACTGCTAATGGCAGCGTTTCCCATGTTGTTAAGGCAGCTACTGCTAAGGCAGTTAACTACACCCCAGAACAAACTACCAAAATGGTAACTGAATATCAGTCTGGCGCTTCTGTTGAAGAAATCGCGAAAATGGTCGGAAAATCGGTTCGTTCGGTTGTTGCTAAACTCTCACGCGAGAAGGTATATGTTGCCAAAACTTATACGACTAAATCGGGTGAACCTGTTGCCAAAAAGGACATGGTTGCCGATGCTATTGGTTTGGTACTCGGTTTGACCGAAGCCGAAACCGAATCGCTTACCAAAGCAAATAAGACTGCGCTTTCGAAAATCTTTGCTGCTTTGGCAAATAGTAAGCCTGTTTAAGGTTTAGAAACCCTGGTCAATTTGACCAGGGTTTCTTTTTTGGTATATGGTCGCTTCAAGCGACCATTATCATTTTGGTAAGCTTTGGGGCGCCAAAAATTATACCACAAAAACCTGGCCGCGTCAAACAATTTATTAATAACCTATTTTTTGTAGGGTTACTTTTTATGGTAGAATCTAGGCATGAAACAAAACAGACTGCACACAATCGAAATTGTCACCAATGGCATTTGGTTTGCACTTATCGAATCATATCCAAAATTGGTACGATTTGATGCTCCGAAAATTGTGCTATGCAATCGGCTTACTCGCACAGCAGGTAAAAATTATCAGGAAGAAAATCGTATTCATTTGGGCAATAAGTTCTTTGTTAATAATCATTCTGCTATGATGCTGGAAATTTTACCGCATGAAATAGCGCATCAGGCCGATTTTAATTTATTTGGCCTATCTGAAAAAAGATGTGGACATGGTAAAAAATGGTGCGAAATTATGGTAAAATTAGGCTTACCCGCTAACAAATATCACTCACTTGTAATATGATAAAATTCACTTCATGGCTTGGCACAATCGCTTCAATCATTGGGGCTTTTCTGGTAGCATCGCAAATTGTATTCATTGGCTATTTGGCATTTATTGTCGG
>RGPR01000235.1 GCA_010030245.1 Gammaproteobacteria bacterium | reverse complement strand
CTATATAATTTTGATTATGGGATTTTGATCGATCTTCATTATCACACGAAACGGTCAGTTCTCATGGAAAGTATGTGGTTTTCATAGGAACAGGCGGGTCGATCATGAAACAGGCAAAGACACTCAACGAAAAAGAGATCAAATCAGTTTTTGCGCAGATCGCAACAAGACGGCACGCAATCAGGGACAGGGCAATTTTCGCAATCAGTTTTTATGCAGGATTGCGAGCACATGAGATTGCGTCTTTGAATATCGACAACATTGTCAGTACGGATGGGAGCATCAGAGACGAGATCATTTTGGCATCAGATCAAACAAAAGGGTCACAATCACGCAAGGTGTTCATATCAGATAGATTGCGGAAGGAATTGGCGGCATATGTCAAAGGCATTGGTCAAAGACGCCAGAATAAGCGTTCATTGTTCATGACGCAAAAGGACAATGTATTCACGGCAAATGCAATGTGTCATCTGTTCAAGGACATTTATGAGGACTGTGGGATTGAGAATGCGAGTAGTCATTCTGGACGGAGAACATTTATAACGAATTTAGCATCGAAAGGTGTTGGCGTTCGGGTTTTGGCGGCATTGGCAGGTCATGCGTCAATCTCAACAACACAGAGATACATAGACATCAATGATCATCAGTTGAGATCAGCGGTTGAGTTGATGTGATTTTATAAAATAATCAAAAATATTTCACTTTTTTGCTGTTTTGCTCAGTTCTGGCGTTTTGTCTTACATAAATACGTAAGACGGAGGGCATATTATGAGCATTTTAAAGCACAAAAAAGCATTATTGGATTTTTGCAGCACAGATCATTGGGACAATGTTTGTGCATTCACGTTCAATTTGAAGCAGGCAGTTAAAATGAAGAATATTTATTTTAAAAACAAAAAAATTGAATGGTATCGATTGGACAAGATACGTTGTGAGCAGTGTTTCAAAGAATTCATGCGGGATTTGAACAGAAGAATTTATAAGTCGGCATATATAAAATACAAAAAAAGATTACAGATCATAGCATTTTTAGAAAAGAGCGCAGAAGGTCGATATCATTATCATGCGGCAATCGAAGCGCCGAAACACATGACACAGGAAGACTTCTGCAAATTTGCAATGGATGTTTGGTTAGAACAATATTTTGGTTATGGCAAAGGTGTTTCAAAGGCAAATGCAGATCGTGGTTGGTTAGATTACATGGCAAAGACAAGATCAAAGGATGGATTTGATCATTATTTGGATTGCCTCGACATAGATACGTTTCACAACAAAAAAATTGTTTTTGCGTAGGCATTCATTTTTCGAGTCGTATCAATCAATTGCATACATACAAGGCAGGACATCAGCGTTTCTGCTTTATTAGAAGATTTTATCAAAATTCAAATTTCAAAGAACAGCATTTAAAACGAAAGGGATTTCAAATGAAGATTACACAAAACGAGTTCATATCATTCAGGACATCACGTGATCAAAAGCTACGCTTAATCGATTATTGCAAACAGCATGACAAAAAGGTCAGTGATTTGATGAGGGAGTATTGTGAGCAATTGTTCGGCAACGTCACATTGAGTCAATCAGGTGAGCATTCATCAACATCAGCGATAAAAGGGTCACAGGCATGACATTGGCGAGCAAGTTTGTAGGCATGAATATCAAGA
>RGPR01000234.1 GCA_010030245.1 Gammaproteobacteria bacterium | reverse complement strand
ATCAACTTGAAAAAATAATAAACCATATCTATTCTTAAAATACAAAGCCAATAGAACAAATGATAGGAAAAATATTTCTCATCATCGTTTACAAAAACTAGGGAAAAAAAATGCCAAGTAATAATTTTTTTTACCGCTCTCAACCTGCTGAAGGAGCGCCATCAGATCTAACTCAATTTAATGGTTTGCTAGCAACATTTGATAGATTTGAAGATCAGCAATTTCATAACGACCTAATAGATTTTACGAGAGCATTAGGCTATCCAGCAGAATATCAAGGTATCTGCCGTGGATATACTATGCGATGGATAGAAGCTGTGTTAACAAATCAAACAGCAATATTTCTTGCAAGAATAAAAACAATCCTTGAATTACAAAAATTACTATATAGTTCTGATTCAACAACAATTGACAGTTTGTTTTCAGACGCTAAAATTAAAATCGATGAGGAAATTGATATCAAGGCTTTTTTAGAGAGTTTAATGCTCTATCAAGAGCCTAGCTTAAGTACTAAAATTTTAGAACAGCCACTTTCGCAGCAAAATTTCAAAGAAATTAGTAATATAGCATACTCACAAGCAATGGAAGAAGCAGGTGGATTCAAACTAAGCGATCCATTATTCTATGGTAACTTCGATGAAGAAAATCTTCGTTATTTCCTTGAAGATCTGCAAAATAAAATAGATAGATCAGGCTACCAACAACCCATTCCTTTTTTAATGTCGGTTATACTCGAATCTGGTGAAAGACATTCTGTTAGTATCATTTATAGACCGAAAAACCTCTGGCAGTTTGTTGATATTAACAGGTTTCCAAATATCAAAGCATTTGAACTTGAAAGCTTGATAAGAGATCTAAAAAAAGTAAGTTTTAGTGAGATAAATACATTTAGCATAAGGTCAGTTTTACCAATGGCCGATGAGACTAGGTTTGAATGGGATAGCTTATCTACAAAATCACGAATATCCCCTTTATCACCAGATCTTCCACAATTGATTTCACTCGCTGCACACAACGGCGATCTTGAAGTCATTAAAGAATTACTTGACAACAAAGAAAACCCTTACCAACTCACAAGCGATGATGCCCCAAACGTTCTATATACTGTGGCGTCTCATGGTCATATTGAGGTCATGCAAGAATTACTGAAGAGGGGAGCAAACCCCAATCAATACTGTAGGGTTAATAACAACACCCCTCTTTTCATTGCTTCAGGAATAGGTTATCTTAACATTGTTCAAGCATTACTTAGGATAGAAGAAATAAATCCCAATCTACCCGACACGGATAATGGCAAAACCCCTCTTTTTAATGCAGCAGAAAACGGGCATTTTGATGTCGTTCAAGCATTACTTAGGGCAGAAGGAATAAATCTCAATCTACCCAACGATCATTTTAACATAACCCCTCTCTATATTGCTGCAGAAAAAGGACATCTTGAAATCGTTCAAGCATTACTGAGCAAAGATGGAATAAATCCCAATTCACTCACCAGTGATGAAGGCATAACACCTCTCCATATAGCTGCAGAAAAAGGACATCTTAAAATCGTTCAAGCATTACTAGAAAGAGGAGCAAACGTCAATGAAGCTAGAAACAATGGCACAACCCCTCTCTATATTGCTGCAGAAAATGGACATCTTGGAATCGTTCAAGCATTACTAAAA
>RGPR01000233.1 GCA_010030245.1 Gammaproteobacteria bacterium | reverse complement strand
TGCGAGGGTCGAACTCGCGACAAACGGATTAAGAGTCCGCTGCTCTACCAACTGAGCTAATCCCCCAGATGTGGATATTTTACAGTATTTGTGGGCGAGGCAGAAGGTTTGGGGTGAGGGATTTTGGTGGGAGTGGAATAGGGGTGTGTAAGCAAAGTGTCAAAAACTAGTAAAATAAAAACCATGAAATCTCCACCTCAAATCAGTCTCAAAGAAGCCTTTCTCTATTGGTTAAAACTGGGTTTTATTAGTTTTGGTGGTCCAGCAGGTCAAATCTCAATCATGTATCAAGACCTCGTTGAAAACAAACGATGGATATCTAAGAAACGTTTCTTACATGCACTCAATTTCTGTATGTTATTACCGGGCCCTGAAGCACAACAACTTGCCACTTATATAGGTTGGCTCATGCATAAAACATTAGGTGGACTCATTGCAGGATTACTTTTTGTGCTTCCATCTTTCTTTATATTGGTTTTATTAGGATTCATCTATATGTCTTATGGTGAATTACCTATAATCAAAGCCATATTTAGTGGCATTAAACCTGCTGTGGTCGCGATTGTATTATTTGCAGCTTTCCGTATTGGACAAAGAACACTACATAATTTTGTTTTATCTTCAATCGCAGTAGCATCTTTCATTGCCATATTCTTTTTTAAGCTACCATTTCCTTTAATTGTATTTTCAGCAGCATTAATAGGTTGGGTTGGCAGTCACTGGCATCAGAAATATTTCGACTCACATGCACATACATCAATAAAAAAAGATACACAATATCAACCATGCATCATTGATGACCATACAGCTATTCCATCACACGCAAAATATAATAGTCATAAGTTAATCAAAATTTTAGTGTTCGGATTATCGATCGGAGTAATGACTGCAGGTGCTTTAATTTATTTTCTTGGATTTGAACATCTACTTTCACAAACAGCCATTTTCTTTTCTAAAACAGCGCTACTGACTTTTGGGGGAGCCTATGCGGTCTTGCCTTATGTGTATCAAGGTGTAATTGAACATTATCATTGGATTTCACCGCAACAAATGATCGATGCACTAGCCCTTGGTGAAACAACACCAGGCCCATTGATTATGGTAATTACATTTATTGGATTCGTGAGTGGATGGGTGAATAACTTTATACCAAATCTCAATCCTATTTATGCAGCATTACTCACAACGACTGTTGCTACATTTTTCACATTCTTACCTAGTTTTATCATGATTTTTGTAGGCGCACCATTTATTGAATCTACAAGAAAGAATATTAAATTTGCAGCACCGCTCTCTGCAATTACATCCGCAGTAGTAGGCGTGATTCTAAACTTAGCTTTATTCTTTGCTTATCATGTGTTTTGGAATGAGGAGGCTTCTGCAATTAGTTATGTATCAGTATTAATGACTCTTATTTCTTTAATTGCGTTAATAAGATTTAAGGTGAATACCTTATATGTAATTTTTGTGAGCTGTATTGCAGGGATAGTTTTATCTTTACTTTAGTTTGGTTGAACTTTTGAGAATAAAAGCGTATCTTAGATATATGAAGTTTATTAAAAGATATTTAATTTTGTGTTTGCTATTTGTCATGCCACTTCAGGGTATTGCAGCTAGCTTCCAACTTGCTTGTCAAGATAACCATAAAACTTCTATGGTTGCGGATAAGAAGGTCGGTC
>RGPR01000232.1 GCA_010030245.1 Gammaproteobacteria bacterium | reverse complement strand
AAAAAAGGCGCTGACGCCCCTAACATGTTGATTTTTCTCGTCCAAAAGGAATTTCAGTATGCTTATGGAGCATCAGCTAGTAGCTATTTTTTGCGAAATTGATGATTTTTGCAAGGAATTAGATAAAAATATGCCTCAACCGCTATTAACGGGGCCTACTAAAAGTCACCGAGGTCCGGCTTGCTGCCTATCGGTGAGCGAAATTATGACCATCCAAATTTTATTTCAAATGGTCGGATATCGAAATTTCAAAACGTTTTACACTGGGTTTCTGCAGATTTATTGGAAACAATATTTCCCAAAATCACCAAGCTATCAACGTTTTGTTGAGCTCATGAGTCGCGCAATTTTTCCATTAACATTGTTTGCGCAAGTTAAGGGGGGTAAAAAAACAGGCATCTATTATATTGATGGAAGTTGCTTGCCTGTATGCCATATAAAACGCTCAAAACGTAATAGAGTTTTCAAGGAAATTGCTGATTATGGTCGTACATCTGTTGGCTGGTTTTTTGGTTTAAAGATCCATTTAGTCATCAACAATTTTGGTGAATTGATTGCTTTTAAAATAACCAGAGGGAACGTAAGTGATAGTACCGCAGCGAAGTCTTTGCTTGCTGCCCTTGAGGGACTTGCTTTTGGTGACAAGGGATATATCGGTAAAAAATTGTTTGATGAATTATTCAAAAATGGATTGAAATTAATTACGCGAAAAAGAAAAAATATGAAAGAAAAACTGGTATTAAATAGTTATGAAAACCAGCTCTTGAATCAACGCAATTTAATTGAAACTATCTTTGATTGCTTGAAGCATAAATATCATGTCTGGCATACACTATACTATTGAACCATTGAAACTGTCTGCTTTTAAATTGCTCGAGCAACAACAGCCGACAATTGCTTATCAATGCTGAAAAAACCCCGAACTGAGGTTTTCGTAATAAACTTCTCAAAGATATCACTGAAGAACTCATCGAGAAAGTTGCACATGAAAGGGAAAAAACGGGCGTTAAGCTCTCTTCGGTTAATCGTGTTTTAGAGGTTATTCGTGCAATTTTGAATCGCGCTCATAAAGAGTGGAAATGGTTGGATTCTGTGCCAACGATCAGAATGCGTAAATTCGAGAATAAACGCCTAAGATGGTTAACCCAAAAAGAAGCGCAACGATTGCTTGATGAATTGCCGCCACATCTTAAAGACATGGCAGCATTCACTTTGGCGACTGGATTGAGAGAATCAAATGTCACTGGTTTACAGTGGAGTGAGGTTAATTTAGCTAAAAACCATGCATTGATACATTCTGATCAGTCTAAAACAAAGCGAGCTATGCCTGTGCCTTTGAATTCTTTGGCACAAGATATTGTGGCAAAGCAAAAAGGTAAACATCCGATTTATGTGTTTACTTATCAAGGTGAACCCGTTAGTCGGTGTAATAATCATGCTTGGCGAAAAGCATTGATCCGGGCAAGGATCAAAGATTTTCGATGGCATGATTTGCGACATACTTGGGCTAGTTGGCATGTACAGAGTGCTACCTCTTTACATGAGTTACAACAACTGGGTGGGTGGTCTGATTATGATACAGTGCTACGTTATGCGCACTTATCAAGTGACCATTTACAGAAGGCCGCAGAACGAGTCTCGGGCACGTTTTCGCCACTGGTACTTGGTTCCTAAGGCAC
>RGPR01000231.1 GCA_010030245.1 Gammaproteobacteria bacterium | reverse complement strand
CAGGCATTCGTTTTGGTAAAGACTTTGTAGCTGTAGAGCTTATAGATTTTGACGGTAAATATTGTGGCCTACAAACTATTTATAACGACGGTCGAAAACTATTTTCTAAAGGACTTGCCAAAAAAGGACGTTTTGTTTTAATAGGCGAAGAAACTTTACCAAGCCGTCTTACCACTATTCACATAGCAGAAGGGGTAGCAACTGCGGCTTCTATTCATTTGGCTATTGGGGAGCCAGTGTTTTCAGCACTCGATGCTTTTAACCTGTTACCAGCAGCTCGCATCCTTAAAGCCAAATATCCTAAAACCCAAATCATCTTTTGGGCTGATAATGACTGGCAAAAAGCTGAAAAGAAGAACCCTCGCGGTAAAGTGATTGGCAATACAGGTCTTATCCAAGCCAATAGTGCTGCGTTTAAACTTCGAAATGCTCTTGTGTGTACGCCTGATTTCTCAAAACTTCCAGATGACAAAATCAAAGATGCAACTGACTTTAACGATTTACACAATCTTATTGGTTTTGAAGCAATAGCAAGTATTGTACCTAGAAAACCTGATATTAAACTTGCACTCACCCATGAACTCGCAAAGTATCACAACAATACCCATGGTGTGGTATCGCCTCAAAACTTTACTTCTGGCAAAAAAATTAACTACAAATCTCGTTTTATAAAAGATGTGGATTTCACAGAAGGAGTGCACTTAGTGCGCTCGGCCATTGGTACTGGCAAAACCGCGGTTGTAGAAGAGCTTGTTAAGAAAAACCCTGGTAAGTCTGTTCTTTTTACAACCCATTTAATTTCTCTTGTTGAATCTGCTGCAAATCGTCTGGGGCTTTGTTCTTACAATGATTGCGACGAATATGACTTGCAAATGGAAAATCGATTGAGCATTTGCCTAAACTCTTTAGGAAAGCTCACATCCGTTTGTTCTATCCCAAATTATGATATCGTTATTATTGACGAAATAGAGCAAGTCTTGTCTCGCCTTACAAGTCATATAGAACAAAAGCCTTTAGTATTCTCTGTCCTTCAATACTTAATCCAAAATGCTAAAACAGTTATTTGCCTTGATGCCCATTTATCAAAAATCACCGTGGAGTTTATTAGACACACGGTACCTCTGATGCCGGTTACTGTGCATTTTAATGAACATACGCATGAGGATGAAAAAACCATTCTTTTTCATGATAGTGGTGAAAATATACTAATGTCTGCTATGCAAACACTAGAATCGAATCGAACTGTCTATCTTGCTTTTAACTCCAAGAAAAATGCTTATAAAAGCTTTTCAACACTTGAAGTAGCCTTTCCTGATAAGAAAGGGCTTTATATCTCTAGTGATAATACAGGGGATAAAGCTAATAAAGCCTTTTTCTCTGATGTGAATAAAGAATCCCAAAAATATGACTATATTGTCTGTACACCATCTGTAAGTACTGGTGTTTCTATTGATAATAACCACTTTGATTTTGTAGGAGGGGTCTTTTCCGCGAACGTTAATACTGCTAATGATTGTATGCAAGCACTCGGTCGGGTTCGTAATATTGACTTATTGCATGTATTTTGTGAAAAGCGTTTTGCTGATAAACCTACAAATGCTACTGTTATTTCCTCAAAGTGGTCGACCACTCATGCGCATGATTTATCGTTGATGAATATCAATGAACAAGGCGCGCGCA
>RGPR01000024.1 GCA_010030245.1 Gammaproteobacteria bacterium | reverse complement strand
ATATTGATCGTAATAAATTGAGAATAATTATTACATTTACAGCTGATTTAATGCCAATCATTACGGCCATTAAAATTTAATAGGAGGCATTATGAATGCAAAAAAAGTTAAAAATTATTCATAATCATGGCAAATCTTGCTCAAATGGGACGTGAATGACTTACTGAACGAACAAAAGCAGCTCTTGATGCTGGAGTGCTTCCAAAAGATGTTGCACAAAATTTAGGAGTCTCTATCCCAACATTATAAAGGTGTATTCCTGCCTCAAATAATTTGACCTAAAATAGCAAACAGGTAAGCAAGATTTTTTCCATGCCATCAAGCCGACCAGTCATATGGGTCGACCTCAATGAATGCGCGTATTCCTTTAACAGATGCTGTTTGGAGATAGGGCCTAACTTTCAGCAATTCACGGTGAAGCATCTGCCGAGATTTGGCCTTAAATATCAATTGGTAACGATGAATATTGGCTTTACGTTCCATAGGCGCTGGCATCGGCCCTAGGACCTCAATATGATCTCGATTAAAACAGGTCACAAGGTGCTGTAAATGTTGCTGTATACTCAAGGCATCCCGCCCCTCAACACGAAGCAAGGCCATATGTCTAAAGGGCGGCAAATTGGCTTCTTGGCGCTGGGCCAGTAATGCCTTGGCAAAAGGGGCATAACCCTCTTTAAGCAGCGTCATCAATAAAGGATGCGTTGGCAGGTGGGTTTGAATACACACCTCACCCTGCAATTTTTCCCGCCCCGTCCGACCTGATACTTGCACAATCATCTGCCCCAAACGCTCTAATGCGCGAAAATCACTTTGATAAAAACCGCTATCGGCATCAACAATCACCACCAGGCCCAATTTCGCAAAATGATGGCCTTTGGCTAAAATTTGGGTGGCGACAATAATATCAACTTCATGCGCATGAATTTTTCGCAGCCCTTCAGCTAAGGCCGTTTTCGTTTTTAAGATATCCCGGTCAAATCGCGCCACCTGATGACTTGGGAAATAGGTTTTCAAAAAATCGTCTAACTGCTCTGTACCAAAACCCAAAGGTTGGAGATCGCTTGAAAAACATTTAGGGCAATGCTTTGGAAGCAACATCGATGCCTGACAGTGATGGCAAACGAGTTTATTTTTGCCTCGGTGCATGGTCATATTGGCATCGCAGCGGGAACAGCCCATGGTTACTGCACAATCATGGCAATATAAGATGGGGGCATAGCCTCTGCGGTTAACAAACACCAGCACCTGTTCGTTGACATCTAAATGGGCTTTGATGCGCTGTAAAGTTGTATCTGCAAAGCCGTGCTGAATTTTTTGCGCCCTTAAGTCCACCACGCGATAGTTTACCTCATGTTGATTCAGTGCCTTTGCTGGCAATTCTAACAATCGATAACGCCCCACCTTGGCATTGATAAACGTTTCAAGTGCAGGTGTGGCAGTTCCTAGCACAATGGGAATATTTTCAAATTTTGCGCGCATCACCGCCGCATCTTTTGCTGAATAACGTACACCATCAGTTTGTCTAAAACTTAAATCATGCTCTTCATCAATAATGATCAAAGCCAATTGTGGCAAAGGGGCAAACAATGCGCTACGTGTACCAATCACCACCTGAGCTTGTCCATGATAGGCCATGAGCCAGTGTTTAAAACGTTGCTTTTCGCTTAACCCTGAATGCATCATCACCACAGTGGCCGTTAAACGCTTGGCAATACGCTCACATAAACCTGTGGTCAAACCAATTTCAGGAACCAGCATCAATGCTTGCCCACCACCAGCCAACACTTTTTTCATGGCCTCAATATAGACTTCGGTCTTACCACTACCTGTCACCCCATTGAGTAAATAGGCTTGAAAAGTGTTCATTTCAATAGCAGCAAGCACTTGTGACTGTGCTTCATTTAAGGCTAGTTCCAGTGCTTTTATTGGCCGCAAAGGTGGCAAGGGAAGCAAATCACAAAGCCCTTGACTAAGCGCCCTATCAATGAAGTGTTGGCTAAACCCTTGTTTTTTGAGCACAGCTAAGGGCAGCAATTGATCGCTAGTCAATAACGCGATCAATGCCTGTTGTTTTGCAGTCAACTTTGCCGGAAGTGGGGTGCATACTCGAAGACCATATTGAGGGGTGAGCTCAAGTGTTTGATTCAGATCTTTTAATCCACGAGGCAGGGCGAGTGCTAAAATTTCAGATAAAGGGATGTGGTAATAATTGGCAATAAACCGACAACATTGTAAATACAATTCGCGGCAAAGTGGGGGCTCATTTGGCGTTGCAATGATTGATTTTAGGTCACGATAACAGCGCTTCACTTCCTCAAAGCCAAGTACAATACCAACTTTTTCATGCTTGCGAAAAGGCACTAAAACCCGTGCCCCAATTGCTGGCCGGGGCTCAGTAAAGGCATAGTCAAAGGCCTCACTATAGGTGTTTGGGATACAAACCTTACAAATCCATTGTGGCTTGTCTTTGATCATCGCTTATCCACGTTGCCAGCAAAATCCTGCTGATTGCCCAGGCGCAGAAAAAACTTTAATCTCAATTTTTTCAATGTCAAGTGTCGCAAGTTCAGCCTCATCATCAGTTAATCGCATCACAAACCAACGTGACAATTCTTCAATAGTGATATTGGTCACCGGCATCAATTTCACGTCTTCTTTTAAAAAAGGCATGGTTTTATGATTAAAGCGAAAATAATAATATGCCTCATCTTGTGAAAATTCCAAATAGGGCGAATACATCGGCATTAAAAAAATTTGATTTAATTCCTGACATAAATCACCAACTCGTTTTTTATAATAACGGTAATCAAATTTCATCCCATTTTCACTGACCCAGGCGGTAATACCAACCGCTACCTGATAATAATGGCCATGCAAAGGCTCACGCTCTGTTGCTGAAAAAATGGTGGTATGTCCTGCATTAAAAGTCATGTTTTCTTTTTGCAGTTCAATGGTACTTAAATATCGCTTCATATTACAAACTCACTCGTCTATCTTGTAAACTAAAACCTTGCAGACCTAACTCATAATTTTTACCAAGCGCCATGACCTTAAATAGCTCACCCATCTCTTGCGACTGCAGTAAGATTTTAACGCGCTGGGCTTGTGCCTGATATTCCATCTCATCTTGAATGGCCGCCAAATGTTCTAAAATGCCATTGGCCAATAAAAAAGAGGCTTGGTTGGTATACCCTAAAATTTGGAAGCCTAAATCAAAGGCAGATTCTGCAATCTGGGTAAAATCAACATGGGAAGTAATGTCAATTTCTCCGGGCATATATAAAAAATCATGGTGGGCGCGCTGTTGCTGATGACACATCAAGGTGCCCATATACCTATCTGGATGATAATAGGTTTGTTGTGGATAACCATAATCCAATAACAAAACAACACCGCGTTCTAAAGCATGCCAAAGCCCATCTAGCCAACTAGAGGCCCAGGTATTGATCTCAGAATAATATGGGGCGACACTCAGATGAAGAGCTTTGACTTTTTCAATCAAGCCTAAATCTTCACTGGGGATGAATTGCTCCTGTAATGAAGCACTTGCATCATCCCAAAAAATTTGACTTTCTAAAACCTGCTCACCGGTCCAACAAAAACGGGTTACAGGCATGGCATCCAGTACTTCATTGGCAAGCACCACCCCTTGAAAAGAAGACGGCCAGGTGCTGAGCCATACCACCTTTGCTGCCAGATGTGGGATCTGCGCCATGATAAGCGCCTGTTGAGAAGCCTGTAAATGGCCACTGAGCTCCAGTATAAAATACACCTTAGGGAGCTTACCAACTTTATCCAAGGCTTTTAAGATATCTACACATAAACGTCCACTGCCCGCACCAAGCTCTAAAATACTCGAATCAGCGATATCAGCGAAGATGGATTGGATTTGGGTGGCAAGACTACTACCAAATAAATGAGTCAATTCAGGCGCAGTGACAAAATCACCCTGGGGCCCTAAAATATTTGCATGGGTTGTGTAATACCCATATTCAGGATCAAATAAGGCCATCTCCATATACGCCTGAAATGACAGCGGTAATTTAGTTTTAATTTTTTGCTTGAAAAGTTCTTGTTTATTCATCATGATCTTAGAAAATAATCTCTTGGTTACCTATATATGAAAACCATCTTTATTTCTGGCGCAGCACGTCGCATCGGTGCCAGCATTGCCGCACATCTACATCAGCATGGTCATCATGTTTTGCTACATTATCACCAATCTGAGCAAGAAGCGCAAACACTTTGTCAAGAATTGTGTCAAAAAAGGCCAAATAGTGCTCATCTCATCAAGGCAGACCTTGCAAAACCAGATGCAGCCGCTGGCATTTTTGAAGAAATCAAAAAAATAGGTATGCCCTTAGATGTATTGATTCATAATGCATCAATGTTTTCTCAGCACGACAAGGATTTTGAACAAATGCTGCAAATCAATGTGCTTACCCCCTATCGCCTCAGTCGCCTATGCCACCCCTTACTGAAAAAAACCAAGGGCAGCATCATCAATATCACCGACATACATGCAGAAAAACCTTTAAAAAACTATAGCGCCTATATTCAAACCAAGGCTGCCTTTAAACTCCAAACTGAAGCTCTTGCCTTAGAATATGCCCCAGAGGTTCGAGTGAATGCCATTGCCCCAGGTATTTCACTATGGCCAGAGCATGATAATGAATTAAGTGCTGCTTTAAAAAATGAAATCTTGGCTAAAATTCCGATGGGCACGATTTGTGACCCAATCCATATTGCCAAAACAGCACTGTTCTTGATTGATAATGACTACATTAATGGCCAAACCATTCGCGTCGATGGTGGTCGGCTACTGAGTTAAAATTGGCAATTGGTTATAATAAGGCCAATGCTATTTTTTCCTTGTCCTCCCACACCCCATATTGCACTTTGCCAATATGGGATTGCTGCAGCAATAACATCGCCAAACGAGATTGACCAATACCGCCGCCGATGGTTGGGGGAAACTGTCCTGAGAGTAGTTGGCGATGCCATGTCAATTCAAGTCTATCTAAACTATCAGTTAATTCTAATTGTTTTCGCAGAATATCGGCTGTCACACGAATACCCATAGATGATAATTCAAATGCATGTTGTAATATGGGGTTCCATACCACGATATCACCATTTAAACCATGTAATCCTTTTTGATACGCTGTGGTCCAATCATCATAATCAGGAGCCCTAAGATCATGCGCTTGGCCATTAGATAATACACCACCAATGCCCATGATAAAAACAGCGCCAAACTCTTTAGCAATGGCATTTTCGTCTGGACGTAAAGCTTTCATGTGAGTGTATATGCCTTCACCAGGTTTAAATTTAAAATCACCTAATATTTTTCGTTTCCATTTGGCAAGTGAATGTACGATTTCATATTCTTGTTGAGGTAGCGATTTAATTTTGACGCGAACCGCATGTTCAATACCTGACAAATTATCTTGAACCCCATCGCCAATTCGCGTCAGAATTGGCGCTTGGACTTCATGTAAACCGATTTTCTGTTCAAGTTCTTCGGAAAAATGTTTTTTTATAAACCTAATCTTTTCTTGCCTTAGTAAATACAAATCCTTCATTCTTTTCTCCTTTTTTAAACGATTATATAGAAAAAACACATAAATATATCGTTTATTTAAAAACATTGCCTTCTATAAAACTATTCGATAAAATTAATGATGTTTTTTTATATTTTATTTATATTTTGGCAGAGATTTGGATGGAAAAATATTTAATCGATAATTTAGACCGCAAAATTCTGGTGGCACTGACCGAAAATTCACGTACCGCTTATGCTGAAATAGCCAAAAACCTCAATGTCAGTGCTGCAACAATTTTTGTACGCGTTGAAAAAATGCGTGAAGCCGGGGTTATTACAGGCAATAGTCTTAGCATTGATGCTCAAAAATTAGGTTACGATGTCTGTTGTTTTATTGGCATCATTCTTAAATCAGCAAAAGACTACCCAACTGTGCTCGATAAATTAAATCTTATCGATGAAGTGATAGAAGTATATTTTACAACAGGGCATTATAGTATTTTTATTAAAGTCATGTGCTCTTCCATAAAATCCTTACAAAATATTTTAATTAATAAAATTCAGTCCATAGATGAAATTCAATCGACAGAAACATTAATTTCCTTACAAAATCCAATTTTACGTCCTGTCTCAGTAATGATGGATCACTGAAACACCTCATCTACAACTTTTTGAATACCATTTTTAGGAAGCAGAGGTCTTAATGATGCGTGAGTTATGAAAAAAAGCTGGCAATATTTCACCTTTTTTAAGCGGGCGGCATGCACAAATCACCCTAAAACTGACGGTTGTTGCATTCGTAATTTGGCAATCATCAACCGCTTCATTTTTGAATTTACAATGTGAAAAACACTTTTGTAAGCAAGTGTATTTGACCTTTTTTTTATGTTTTGGCAATTCAGTCTGTGCCATCAATTCTGCCTGTAATCCCAGGCATAACACTAAAACAATCCCTGCTTTTAAAATCCCTATCATTGCTTTTCCTTATAAACTTGTCCCAAGCTCACGCGCAACCCCTTGACGAAATTGCCCTAAGACCAGATCTCGTCGGATATGGCCATCACGCTCAACATACAACACGCCTGTTTCTCGATTAAGACCGGATGCAGGCATGGACATTAAATTAGACCAGTCTTTCACAAGCGTATAGCTATCATAACCTAAGGCATATAAACGGCTATAGGTATTCCACTGTTCAGGCCATGCCTTATGGCCAATTTGATGATTAAATACCCAAGGAATATCGGTAAAATATAGCCCATCTAAATCACGATCTTGACTTGGATTATAATAGGCCCCATATACGGCAGATGTGGCATACTGCGGTATATCGCCAGCATAATAATATCGCAATAACGGCACAATTTGACGCGCTACTGTTGGGTAAGCCAGGATAAAAATGGCATCAATATCATGTCGTCGTGAAGCAATGGTTTCTATCCTACCGTTGGCATGAGGTGTTTTTCGTTCACTATACCCTAAACCATCTTTAAGTAAACGACTCATTTGTGATGCTTGCCCATAATGAATGACATTGACAACAGTCATTCCAGAACGCGCTGCACTATCGGCAAACGCAGTTGAAATATCCTGGCCCCAAGCATTGGCAGGCACAATCATTAAAATACGTCGATGCCCTTTTTTACTCATGATTTCAGCCAGTTGCTTGGCCTCATCTTTTGGTGAGTAGCCAAAAGATAGGGCATTTCTAGAAAATGAACTTGATACCTCATTTAACAACAGCGTTGGCACCGATGAAAAAGAAGAAGCCACCACTTGAGCATCACTTTTGGTTAAAGGCCCCAGAACCAATTGAGCACCTTCATTCATGGCACGGTGATACTGTTTTGAGGCCCCTCCTTGCTGACTATCATAAATCATCAGCTCTTGTGCCTGATTTCCTGCTTTGTATGCGGCCATAAAGCCTTCTTTAACGGCAAGACCAGGGCCTGCCAAAGGTCCAGATAGCGGCAATAATAAGGCAATACGATGGGGGTTCTCTACAGCGGTTTTTTTCGAAAAAAATGAAAAACGGCTTGGTTTTTTGACAATTGAGGCGGCAGGATGTCTTGGGTAACTTGAGGCCCAAATCCCATAATCTTGCTCAAAACGACCAGCTTTCATCATTTTTAATAAAGCAAGCCAGCCCTTCCACTCAGAACCATCATAAGCCTCTAAGTATTGGGTATTTAACTCTGCACTAGGCATGTCTTGTAAGAGCTGCCACATTTTTTGACGATTGCTTAACTGTACTTTAGCATCGCGCAGCAATGCATCCAACTTCATGCGTTGTAATGCCGATTGATAATATTGATGTTGCAAATGGTAAGCCAACGCCAAGAGCTCATGGTATTCACATTGATAATACAAATCCAAACGCTCAATGCCTTGAATTTGCGATAAAATCTCAACAGTTCTTACCGCTTGTTGTTCTAGTAAATAGTACTTGGCCCATAATATTAATTTTTGATCATACTGTGTTTGGCTTTGCACTTGAATTTTATTCAATAAAATGCGGGCACTTTGAGCATTTGCCTCACTGAGCATACGGCCTACTGCCATTAGCTGATAATCTTGTTGCCGCCCATCGTATACGCGACTAGCTTCGTTTAAATAGGCCTTAGCCGATAACTGATAAGGGCTATAATGGGCTGAAATTTCTGTTTGATTAGGCACAATTGCGCAAGCACAGCTTAAAAACACTATAAAAGTTAAGCAGATTCGACAAAAACCATGTAAAATAAAGGACATAAAATCTTTTCCAAAATGAATGTATGAACCAAGACCATCGTAAGCCTGGCAAAATTTTTGTTGTCGCCACCCCAATTGGGAACCTCATGGACATGTCCATTCGCGCCATCAATACCTTAAAACAGGTCGATCTGATTTTGGCAGAAGACACCCGGCACGCCAATATTCTACTACAACATTACCAGATTACGACAGCATGTGAATCATTTCACGCTCATAATGAGCAAAAAAAAACTGAGCGCTATCTTACCATGGTTCAAAACGGCACACAATTGGCATTAATTAGCGATGCTGGAACCCCTTTAATCAATGATCCTGGTTTTCCTTTAATTGAACAAGCAAGACAGCTCGATATTGAAATCACCCCCATTCCTGGCCCTTGCGCTTTTGTCACCGCCTTGTCAGCGGCTGGCATCGCCTGTGATAGCTTTTCCTTTCATGGCTTTCCACCGGTGAAATCCTCCGCCAAACGCATGTTTTTTGAAACCATCAAGTCCCATTTACAAACCCATATTTTTTACGAATCAACCCACCGGATAGTGGACACACTGACAACGATAGCAGCAGTGTATGGACCAACACAACAGGTTTTACTTGCCAAAGAACTCACCAAAACCTTTGAACAATTCCAACTTGCTCCCGTCAATGAAGTTATCAACTGGCTTAATGATGATCCTAAACGTCTAAAAGGGGAATTTGTCTTGATGATCCCCGCACAAAAAGCCACAGAGGTAGAAGATCCTAAAGAAGAAGAAGCCAAAAAAATACTCGCCATCTTAATCAAACACTTAAGCCCAAAGCAAGCTGCCCAAACTTGTCAAGAAATTACCGGTGTTGCCAAAAACAAACTCTACCAATATGCTTTAAAATTGCAAAAAATATAAATTTTTCTCATAATAGAGCGACATTGCCTTGGAAAAATACATTATGATGCAGCATCGATATATTTTATTATTCAAACTACTCAGCCTCTCATTTTCAGGCATTGCTGCAAACCTCATGACCATCAATGTCATCGATCCGATGGGACAAACTCGTCCTTTAATTGCTGAATCAAATGGTGAATTCGCCATTGTTGAAGATGATATTTTAATTAAAACCATTGTGCCCATTAAAAAACCCAAAGCCTCGTTATTTTTTAAAATAAGCGGTGGCTATTGGCCAAGAGGAGTGCTCTATTATAGCTTTGACCCAAATTTACCTGACATCTCCATTAATACCATCAATGATGCCATTCAAGTCTGGGAAATGCATACCCATGCACAATTTAAGAAAGTAGATTATGCCCGTCCCCAAGCCCATGATTATATTGTCTTTACCCCAGACGATGGCAAACGTTGCGCGTCGTTTGTCGGACGTCAAGGTGGTAGCCAAGTCTTACTTCTCGCTAAACGATGCAATACCATGAACGTGGTGCATGAACTAGGACATGCCTTTGGTCTATGGCATGAACAGTCTCGCCTTGATAGAGATCATTTTGTTGAAATTATTTGGGATAATATCACCGAAGAAAATTGGTATAATTTCAATCAACACGTCACTGATGGCCGCGATTTCGGTGAATATGATTATCAATCGATCATGCATTACTCTGCCTATGCATTTTCTAAAAACCATGAAAAAACCATTGTGCCATTACAACGTGATGTTGAAATTGGTCAGAGACAATTTTTAAGCCCTAAAGACATTGCCGCTGTTAATGGGCTATGTTTGAACGATTAAGGAAGGCCCTCATGCATTTTCCCATTACCCGCCCAAGACGTTTGCGTCAACATCAAGCCATTCGTCACTTTATCCAAGAATATCAACTCAATACTGATAAATTGGTGCTTCCCCTATTCATCCGCTATGGTAAAGGTGCCCCCAAACCAATTGCCTCGATGCCTGGACATGCCCAACACAGCCTCGACTCCCTCGATGAAGAAATAAAGCACTTACAAGAACTGGGCTTAAAAGCGGTGATTTTATTTGGGATACCTGAAGAAAAAGATACATGCGGCCATCATAGCCTCGATGATAATGGCCTCATACAAACCGCCATCAAACAGATTAAAAAGATTGCACCAAAGATGATAGTCATGGCAGATACTTGTCTGTGTGAATATACTTCCCATGGGCACTGCGGGGTATTGAATGACGATACGGCGCTTGCTCAAGAAATACAGCTTAAAAATGATGACACCATTGCCATCCTTGCTCAACAAGCCTTAAGCTATGCCAAGGCAGGCGCCGATATTATTGCACCCAGTGCCTGTATGGACGGGATGATTGCCGCCATTCGTCAAACCTTAGATGCGCATCATTTTACTGATACTATCGTCTTAAGTTACGCAGTCAAGTATGCGTCTCAACTATATGGCCCATTTAGAGAGGCTGCAGAAGGTGCGCCACAAATCGGTGATAGAAAAACCTATCAAATGGATTATCACAACAAAAGAGATGCCTTATTGGAATGTGAGCTTGATTTACAAGAAGGTGCTGACATGTTAATGGTCAAACCAGGGCATACCTATCTTGATATCATCTACCAAGTCAAACAACAATTCCCCCATGCCCCATTAGGGGCTTACCACACCAGTGGCGAGTTTGCGATGTTAAAAGCTGCCGCTGAAAAAGGCCTCATCAATGAAAAACTGGCCGTAGAAGAAGTACTAACTGCCTTTTTTAGAGCAGGATGTGACTTTATCTTAACTTATTATGCCAAAGAGGTATTGACCTGGGGCTAGGAATCAATGGCAAAAACATAAAATTTAAACTTGAAATTGAATTATTTACCTCTTAATAGTATATAATATTATCATGTAGACATATTATTGAGAATATAATGGCTAAGACTGAAGTGACTTTTCCAATAAAAGAGGCAAAGTTGAAATTCAAGGAACAGACTGAAGTTACTGAAGTTAATACATTTCAGGTTCAGACTAGCCGAGGCGGAACAATAAGTGTCCAAATGGGCGAAAATAGTGAAAATAAAGAAATTTGCTTAATTAAAGAACAAGATCAGTGGGAAGAACAAACAGCATATTTTCAAAGCCTTATAGCAGAGAACTCTAGTCTTATAGCAGCGATCCGTAGTAAAGAATTAAAGCGTCTTAAAGCTCAGTTTAAATATCTAACTCAACCTAGCTTCGTAGGACTTAGCGAGGAAGAAGAAAATGAGAAACAACAGGCGAAAAATAAATATAATAAACTCTTTCAAGAAGAAAAAAAACCTAAAACAACAGAAAAAAAACTCCTTGAATCATTTAAAGAACAACGTCTTGCCATAGTCGACCTTAAAAGTCTTTTTTTCTACCATTACGCTCAAGTGATAAGTAGTATCAAGGCCGAATGTAAATTTCCAAGTGCTAAAAAATTAGATCATGACAAACAATTAGATCACGACCAACAATTAAACAAAATTTTTAAAGATTTTATAGGAAATGATGCTTTTAATAAGGATATTGATGCCAAATTTAAAACTTGTCTATGCAGCCCTGATGTCTTCAAAAGTGATGGAACGATTGATGTTGAACAATTAAATATCCGCTTAAACAAAGCAATCAAGCCTCTTAAAAAAATACTTGATGAGCAACTTAAAACACAACTTGACAACGAAAAATATGCTGTTCGTGAAAAACATTTTCGAGAAGCAACCAATGCATTCAATGCCAATGTCATGGTTGAAGCTACTAATGATGCCAATATAACTTTTAAATCTATATCCTCAACAGTTACCGCACATGGTGCAAAATCAAGCGGCCCTGCTGTAACAAAAGTGACTTTAACTCCAAATCCAATACAAGAAGCACAACAAGAAGCACAACAAGAAGCACAACAAAAACCAAAAGAATTATTTAGCGCTTACCGAACAAGTCACTTGGTGTCAAAACCTACAAAATCCAAATATAGACCCTATATCATGGGAGCCATAGCTGTTGTTGGTATAGTAAGTTTAATTGCTTTTCCTCCTTTAGGGATCCCTTTTATTGCAGCTATAGGCATCCCTGTAATTGCAACCGCTGTTACAGCATTGATTACCCTTATTGCTACATATGGAGCTGCAGTAGGGGCTGGAAAAGCCAGTGATATATACTTATCTCAATCTAAAGAAGAGAAAGCGAATATTGAAAATACCAAAGGAATTATCGAAGATTTTATGGATAACGCTCGCGATGACAAGAGCATACCGATGATTTACAACCTGTTAACTTCTACTCATGCTAGAGGCATATATCCAATGGACATCAATGATTCATTGACAAATATGCAAACTGGGCGCTTAAGAACATTAATTAACGCGCAAACAGCATACAATAAGAAAAGACTAGAAGAATCTAGTGATTTGGAAACGGATATACCTCTTAAAAACATGTTTTTTACCTTTAACACCCCAACTAATACCTTTGGTCAAGACATTCGTTTAAAAACATTTAAAGGATATTTATATGACGATAAGGAGATGCTTCAAGTTGCACAAAGTAACACGATAACCTTAGCCCTTTTATTATTTGGACATCAGGACGAACGAGTAAAAGCAATGGCAGAACATGCTATTAAAGAAAATGGTGAGTATTCAGCGTTTGAAACAGCACGATTAGAATTGATAGAGGATGCAAAGAACATGTTGGGTAAGGATTCAACAGGATATTTATCCGAACATCAGCAGTTAGCTCGTCAATTTTTGCTTGCAAGATTTATAGATGATTCTGCAGCTACTAAAGAATGGGCTAAAGAATCTGCCACTTGTATTGGTGTCCTATCAAAAGACAAAGCAAACCTTATTTTTGGTTGCAAGAGTGGCAATGAACGCACCGGTGGCATTTTAGGTCGAATTGAAACCTTTCTGTCTATGGATCTATCTAAGGATCATAATAAAATGCCTACATTGACTGCAAATGACCAAAAGCAAGGGTTAACAACGGAAGAAATACTTAAATTTAGTAGTGATTTTAAAAAAACCTTAAGTGAAGAATATAATAAGTCCTGTTTTAGACCTTCAACAGTAATAATATCGTTAATAGATCAGGGTTCTTATCCAAAAATATCTAAAAAATTAGGTCAATTGTGGGATTGCATGGATACTAATTTAATTGAAATGAAGGAGTACATGAAAAATTTCATCACCTCCGGAGTAGGACAACTGCAAGCACATAAAGATAAAGCGTTTTCAGGTTCTTCATCATCTACGAAAGAGTTTAAAAATTTGCTTCAAGAAAAGATGTCAGCAGGAAGACATGAAGATAGAGATGCAAGCTTAGAGAGTGAAGAAATAAACCCAGCGCCGGCTACCAGTAATAGGGTCTAAAGCAGGTATTGAGATATTTTTTTAGCCTAAATGAAAAACAGGGTGTAGATGAATATCATTTGTCCATATTCATGCCATGACAGTTTGGAACTCTTGGACATTGACTGAGCTACAAGCTGTTTATCTTAGAACGCTTGATGCAGAGCGAGATATAACGCTAAGTTATTTACCAATGCAAAAATGTGAAAAAATCTCCCCGAGGAGATCATCGGCACTAAATTGACCAGTAATTTCCATTAAATGCTCGTGGCTATGGCGCAAATCTTCAGCCAAAAGCTCGGGGGCTTGATGGCTATGAAAGGCGGCGATAGCTTCTTCCAGTTCTTTTTCGACGGCTGCAAAAATGATAAAGTGGCGTTTTCTGGCCATAAACTCACTTTGCTCGCTAGCTATACCAAGATGTGATTTAATGCTTTGTTTTAAATCATCAATACCAAGACCTGTTTTGGCAGCAATACTTATCCCTTCTTCAGGTATTTTTTTTATGGTATCTACTTTATTTAAAACATGAATCAGCGCAATACCTTGGGGTAACTTGGCTTTGAGCTCAGGGGCAAGTTCATCTTGCTGCCAATCTTTGCGACTTGCATCATGTAAAAATAAGACAATATCGGCTTCGGCAATGGTTTGCCAGGCACGTTTTATCCCTTCTTGTTCAATCTCATCGTTGGTATCGCGAAGTCCTGCGGTATCAATTAAAATCACCGGGATATCATCTAACAAGACTTGCTCTTTCATGACATCACGGGTAGTCCCCGCGGTAGAGGTCACAATGGCAATATCTTTTTCCACGAGTGCATTCATTAAGGTCGATTTGCCAGCATTAGGTCGACCTGCAATCACAATTTTCAAACCTTGCTGCATGATTTGCCCTTGCTGGGCTTTGCCTTTAAGCTGCTTGATATCGGCAATAATTTGATTTAAGCGCTGCTCCCAATGGTGCTTTTCTAGCCACTCTAAAGCCTCATCAGAAAAATCAATGGTTGATTCCACATACATTCTTAGGTTTTTTAAGGCATCATTGATGGATTTTACTTTTGCTGAAAACGCACCTTGCAGGGTGCGATTTGCCATGCGAGCTGCTGTTTGTGATTGGGCATTAATCAGATCAGCCACAGCTTCAGCCTGGGTCAAATCCATTTTATCGTTTAAAAATGCACGCTCAGTAAATTCACCAGCCCTGGCCAGTCTCGCCCCATATACCTTTTATGAATGATTTTTTTAGCAATTGCGAAAGCATTAACACCTGACAGCCTGATGATACCAACACCACCGCGACCCGCAGGGGTGGCGATGGCAGCAATGGTATCATCAAGATCGATCATGATTTAACCAAGACCTTATCTTGATATTTACGAGTTATCCACCACTGTTGCAAAATGGACAAGCTGTTATTCACAATCCAATACAAGACCAAACCTGATGGAAAGCCCCAGAATAAGAAAGTGAAGAAAATCGGCATTAACATCATCACTTTTGCCTGAGTCGGATCAGGTGGAGTGGGGTTTAGTTTTTGCTGAATAAACATGGTTAAACCCATGATAAGCGGCAAAATATGTAAAGGATCACTTGCAGATAAATCTTTAATCCAAAAAACAAAAGGTGCATGTCTTAACTCAACACTTTCTACCAATACCCAGTAAAGTGCAATAAATACCGGAATTTGTACAATAATGGGGAGGCAGCCACCTAAAGGATTGACTTTCTCTTGTCGATAAAGCTCCATGGTTGCTTGGCTAAATTTAGCCTTGTCATCACCAAAACGTTGCTTTAATTGCTCAAGTTTAGGTTGCAGTCTACGCATATTAGCCATCGAACGATAACTTGATGCTGACAATTTAAAAAACGCCAGTTTAATTAATATGGTAATGAGCACAATACTCCAGCCCCAATTACCCAATACATTGTAGATGGTTTTCATTAAAGAGAACAAGGCATCCGATAAGAACCATAACCAACCATAATCAACCGTTAAATCAAGCCCTGGAGCTAAAGTTTTCAAGACTGCAGTATCTTCAGGCCCCACATAAAACTTACTAGATAAATTTAAACTTTGATTGGGTTCAATCACATAAGGTTCGCTCACTGAACCAATAATAAATTGATCATTGATTTGTTGCGTATACAGACGATTGAGCGAGTCTTGATTAGGTACCCAAGCACTTAAAAAGTAATGCTGTTGCATGGCAACCCATCCACCTTTGGTATCAATATCCAATTTATTTTTCTTCATGTCATCAAAGGAGACTTTTTTATAGCGATGCTTACCAGGTTGACCAAAGGAGGCACCAGTATAGGAGCCAATTTGAAACATGCTTGCTTCAGGGATCTTCGGGTTGGTCCACGATATTTGTTGATTTAAATACGTTTTAACTGGCCTATCACTTGTATTTTTCAAGCGATAGGAAACATCCATGACATAAGATCCTGGGGTAAAATGATAGGCTTTTTCTAAAATCAAGCCGTTATTTGAGGTCCCTTTGAAAACGATGTCCAGCGCTTTATCCTTTTTATGCAACAGATATGTTTTTTGGCCTAGCTCGTAGTGAAAAGGAATGGTTTGAGCTTGCCCATTATCCATACTCACAAATTCTGCAGCTGCAAAATAGGGATGGTTAATGTCGCTTGTCAACAAACTAAGCGGGGTTTTATCTTGGTAATCACTTGCCGGAAATTGCAATAAATCCGCTTTTATAATGCGGCCGATAATCGGGTTAATCGATAAATTAAACACATCGGTTTGAATAGTCACCAAATCTTGTTGATTAGTTTCTACTTCTGTTTGAGATGTTCCAAGTGGTGAAGGTACTAGAGAACCCTGATTATTGGCAACAGTTGTTGCGGGCATGACTACAGGATGTGCTGCTTTCCATGCTGACCATAAATTAAATGTTACCAGACCAAAAAGGCCATACAGAACGATTACTTTTTTATCCATCGATTAAGTCTCATTTTTGAGTTGAACAGGATCATAGCCGCCATCAGCCCATGGATGGCATCGACACAAGCGCTTAAGGCTTAAAAAAGAGCCCCAAAACAGTCCGCGTTGAAGCAAAGCCTGCTGTGCATAAGCAGAACAGGAGGGATGAAAACGGCAAGAAGAGATAATAAATCTGCTAAAACAGATCTGATATAAGCGCAAGAGTACACAAAAAAACTTTACAACAATCAATTTAATTTTTGCCATAATTGTTCAATGTGTTTATGAATAAGGTCCGCATTCTGCTTATCACAGGTTTGGTTTAGTAACACAACCAGGTCATAAGCAGGCAGATTGGTTTGATGACGAAAGCTTTCTTTGATCGTCCGCCGAATTTTATTTCTTAACACTGCACGCTTTGCAAAACGCTTGGAAATAGCAAAACCCAAACGGGCATAAGCTAATGTGTTTGGTTTATACAACAATGTTATACGTCCACAAACGAGTTTTTGTGCTCGATTAAACACGTGATTGAATTCAGCTTTTTTAGTCAATCGACGTGAACTGCTAAAATGATGCACTTATGCCGACAAACGTTTACGACCTTTAGCACGACGACGTTTAATCACTAAACGACCACCGCGTGTAGACATACGTTGACGAAAACCATGGTCTCTTTTGCGTTTTAAATTACTTGGTTGAAATGTACGTTTCATAGTTATTTACATCATAGATTAAAACGCCCAATCATATGCAAAAAAACGCATACTGTCAACAGCTGTTCATGTGATTTTTATCTTCGCCGTGAAAATTCTTTTGTGAATTCTGGAACAGGGGCTGTTATATACCCCATGATTTTTTGAACAAACATATTGAGGACAGAAACTGGCATCTCATTTTCCGAACTTGGTTTGAAATACATGCCCAAGGCAAAAAGACCAAAACAGGATAAAATGGTATTCCATGGTAGCTGCAATCTGATTACCACCTCACGGGGCTTAAACTGATAATATGTTAAACCCGATTTAGGCAAAACCTTTAATGGCGCACGTGTAATCAGTCCACATGCTTTTATACTTGAATATTGTACGGCTTTACCCAAAACGCCATCTAAGCAAAAACAATGGGGTTTTTCACTTAATTCATTGCTACTATCATGGCCATAAAAATAATTAATTTGATAATTGTGATAAATATGGGGCCGAAATATCACATCTATGCCGTATTGACGATTCCAACAAAACTTCCAAAAACAAGTTTCAGGCAGCTGTTTAAGCTCAGGATGTATATCTTCTTTCATGCTTGCTGACTGTGCAAACACTTTTAAAAAGTGATCCAGCTTCGTTTTAAATGCCATTTGAATACCGTGTACACTATCGGCAATTTGCACCAAGTTTTCATCAGACCAAGCACAGTTGAAATCGGTGGCAATTTGTTTTAAATCATAAAGCCCAATTGCCGCATGGCTATAAATATTAATAGTTTGCGTATCACTATCAAAAGACATATCGACAAGACTAATGAAAGGCAGATAAACTTTTTTGATTAAGCGCCTAATATCATCCAAGTTAAACTGTTTCCAATCCCACAGCAGTTTAAAATTCCAAAAAGACCCCGTGTACTGCTGAGATATCATTCTATCGTTGTCGGTAATAGACGCGCCCTGAATCGTTAACGCTGTAAATGACTCTAAAAAACACAAACCATGGTTCGATAGAATGATTTTATACGGAATATTGTGTTGCATCATGCAATCAAGTAACTCAAGAATAAATAAATCACAAGCGCCTCTATCAGCAAGTTCATCACCAAGAAATCTAAAGACTATCGATGTTTCATTGAATGATATTTTTCGTATAAGCTCCAGAAAAACCCTCACAGCTTCAGTGATTCTAGCTTTAAAAGCCATCTGAACTTGCTGATTGTCAATCGATTCAAATTGTTCTGACCAATTCAGTATAGCGCCTTGTTTTTCCTTAAATTGTTCGATGCGGGACAATTCTTGATAAAGCGTGTTTGTTGTCAACATATCATAAAGCTCAAACATTTTATCGTAATGATCTTGAGATACGTTTATTGCGCCATAAAGATATAAAATATAAATCATTAACATCGGATTGGCATGAAGATCACCAACAGTGAGTTCTGTGAGCTCTCTACGAAAAATAGGCGTGGGTAAACAACGAATATCGACAACTTTAAACATAATTAATACAAATAATAACAACAAAGAAAATTAAATGAGTACAAATAGAAAGGGCCAATCAGTGTGTCGCCAATTGACCCAGTGGAATGACACATAGCAAGTCCAACCTCGCAAAAACAATTATCCTAAAAGACTCAAAACTTGTCAATAAATATTAGATAAATAGGTGCTAAATCTGTGCATAAAGATGATCATTCACTTTATCAAGAATTTATCCACATGCTTT
>RGPR01000230.1 GCA_010030245.1 Gammaproteobacteria bacterium | reverse complement strand
GAATAAGAAGAGTTGCATCATAAAAAATGTTACCGAAGGATAAAAAAGGGACATGACATGGGGAAGCTATCAATGGAACTTTATCTAAACAGTCTGTCAAAACGCTATCGTACAGGAAATAAAACTGAGAAAGGTAAAATATTGAATGTATCAGGGACAGAATATTGCAAAGGACACCTGAAAGTAAACCTATTAATGAATATTTCAAAGAACCTTTACTGCAACTCATTGAGTTCATTGGTCGGGACGGAAGGATTTGAACCTTCGACCCCTAGCACCCCATGCTAGATTAATTTGTTTTCATTAAAGATCAATTAATATCAAAAAACCTGTTTATTCTAGATAAATCAAAGGATATTTGATTTATCTGTATGTCAAATAGTATCATATGATTTAATGGAAGCTCAAGAAAAAGTGTAGCCATAAGTGTAGCCATAATATGGAAAAGTTTACGCATAATAAAATTTTAGGACTGCTGCCCAAAGAAAAGCGATACCTTGTCAATGAAGGTAATGGGTTCTGTTTACGTATTTCTCTACAAGGAACAAAAACATGGTTTTACCGTTATAAGTTTAATGGTAAGGAGAAATGGCTAACCATTGGACATTTCCCATCAATGGGGGTTGCAGAAGCACGCAAACGTTTTAATGACTATTGGGAGATGCGATCTTCAGGCCAAGATCCTGAGCAGATCGCCATCGAGCAACAAACCAATACCGTGCAAACATTAATAACAGAATGGTACAAGCACTATATCCTGAAGCATCGCAAACAACCTCAGCAAATTAAACAGCAAATTAATGCCGATATTATTCCATTATTAGGCAAACTAGAACTTAACAAATTACAAACTCGCGATATCACAAGGGCATTGGATAGCATTGTAAAACGCGGCGCACCTGTGCATGCCAATAAAGTATTAAGCACACTAAAACAAGTATTTAATTATGCGGTCAATCGTGGTGAATTGGTTGCAAATCCCGCTGCAAGCTTAAGAGCACGAGACGTTGGTGGTGTTGAAAAGCCCAAAGAGCGCTATCTCACCTTAGATGAGCTTAAAACCCTGTGGTTGTTTTTAGAGGGTGAACAGCATGGTTTATCGTTATCAATCAAACAAGCCATTAAGATCATTATCTTAACAGGCGTCAGAACCGCAGAAATACGCTTGGCAACATGGTCTGAATTTGATTTTGATCAATCCTTATGGATTATTCCACCTGCGCATACAAAGACTGCAATGCCGATGAAAATTCATTTGGTCCCACAAATTAAATCAATATTACAAACACTACAACAAACATCCGCTTCAGCGTATGTCCTTACAGGTAGTGACGCATGCTCATCTCTTTCAGAAAAAGCCATTTCAAAAGCGATTAGCCGCATTCAAGAGCGTGTTGGAATCCCCTATTGGACAGCACATGACTTGCGAAGAACTTTTGCCACACAATTGGGGGAAGCATTACATGTAGATCCAGTTGTGATTGAAAAATGCCTAGGCCATAAAATGCCAAAGATCATGGCTACTTATAATAAAAATGAGATGTTGCATCAGAGAAAAGACGCATTAAATCGCTGGGGAGAGCTCTTGGAAAATTTATTATCTACGAGTATATTGCCAGTTTTAGGTTCACCAAAAAGTTCACAGAAAACAGCAATCAATAGCGAGGTCGTCGCATGAATATACAAAAGTTACAAAAACTGATCCAACA
>RGPR01000229.1 GCA_010030245.1 Gammaproteobacteria bacterium | reverse complement strand
ATCATAATCATATGTGACAAAATCATTTTGTTACCAATGTGACATTTTCATCTTGGTACAACACAGTTCAAATAAAACACGCGATGCGCTAGAATTAATCTATAATGTAAGTAGTAGAATAAAAACATTATAGGTTCATTATGCAAAAATATAGCCCAACCATATCTTCTGGCCAAGGTTTATTATTACTAATTGATCATTATAAAAATGATCCAATAAAAGTAGATAAACTAAAAAAATTATATTTATCAGGTGCTGAAACCACCGCAGATGCAGAAGAAATAAAGGCCTTATTAAAAGATCCGGTACTTTCCTCTTACAAAGTCTCTTTTGAAGCAACCACAATTAATGAGGATGCCACAAGAAGATATTTTGAGACCCACCTAGCATATGAATCACTAACTCACGGATTAAGCAAAATAGATCATGGTGAGTTAAAAGCACATGCTGATAATTTATTTGCTATGATTCCTGTTGATAAAAAGGCAGATGTAGAGGCAGTGATAAGGCATGTTCTGAATGGTGAAATTAGGCCCCAAGACGATAATTTATTCAAAGAATATGCCGACTATATAAATAAAATTAGAAGAGGAGAAATGTTTCCTGATTTATCTGCTGCTGAGAGAGAAAATGTTGAGCTACTGGTCAAGAGTTCATTTTTAGGGGTCGTTAATGCCTGGTATACACCTATGCCGCTTAATATCTATGGCACCGGAACGTATCAAATTTTCAGCAAAATTTTGGTAAAATGGTTCATCCATTTTCTAATTCAATTTCAGGAACAATGCTATGCCAGTTACGAGCAAATGCAAAATTAAGAGATGAAGGTCACGGGGTATTTACCGACTCAGGGGAAAGAATGGGCCAATTCAGTCAATTATTGGTGTCAGCTATGCTTTTTAACAGTGGCGGTCATACTTTGCATGAATTTACAGCACCTATGTCCTTAGATTCTGTGAGGGATGAATTTCGCACTACACCAGGTTTTGACGAAATAAACTTAGAGTCAATGTATCGCACTGGTAATGAAGAAGCTTTAGATGCCGCATTAAAAGACACGATTCAATATAATAAAACCCTACTGATGACGCAAGCACTGCATGCGCAAATTAGAGGTGAAATACCCGTTGAACGCCAAAATGCCGCTTTGAGAAAACTGGAAGAAAAACAACTCGCCGTCCACCTTTATGAGAATGTAAGTGATCGTGTAACTGCTTTAAAAGATAATTATAATGAACGAGTTAAGGAGAAATTTTTTAGCTCGTTTAGGGTTGGTGACGCTAAAAATACATTAATTCAAGCCAGCCTGCAAAAAGCTATTCTTTATGTCAAGGAGGGTAAGCTTGACCAAGCACAACAAGTTATTGATGATTTGAAAACGACTCTTATAACTAAATTTGGAAGTACTAATCTTTGGGGGGGAAAATCAGAATCCATTAGCGTAGTTGAATCTGTTGAAGCAGAATTAAAGAGTGTTAAAGAAGCGACCCATAGTTTTAAAGAAAGATTCAAAGTAATGAAAGATCCTGAGACAGCAGCGGCAGTAAAAGACATGCAGCACGATGGTACAGATGAGAGAGAACCGGGGGAGTCATCTAAACTGTGTAAATAGGCTGAAAAAAAATCTAATTCATAAAATCAAACTAATTTGCATGATTAAGTTCTAATGTTATCTCCGTTCTGTCAAAGTTTTTTTTTCAAAAAAATGAAAAATTTATTT
>RGPR01000228.1 GCA_010030245.1 Gammaproteobacteria bacterium | reverse complement strand
ATATTTCTTTTAATAATGCAGGAAAGCAAGATTCATGACATCGAAGATTGGTTTTTTTAAATCAAATTTGCAGGATACTTTTCCGCGTGGGGCACGCAGGGCAGCTCGGGCTATCGTCGAAAGCGTTGATGCAACACCTCAAAAAAACCAAACTTTGATTTGCTTGGCCGACAAGAAAATACCCAATTCGCGCCCCTTGAGCTTCTTCGTCGACCCATTGAATGATTGGCTAAAAAACAATCCCCTCACTCAAAAAGCGAAATCTAATCACTCTTTTTCTCTTGGCATAATCAAAAAACTTGCCAAGTTGTGCATACCTCCAATTTTTTATCCTCTCATCAAAGCAATAGTTCACCTTATACGAATAATCACGCTTAAATTTAAACGATTGATCGGTAACATCAGGAAACAGACATCCTTCAACCCGTCCACCGATATTGAACACCATCCGAAAATCATCGCATTATGTGAACTTGATGCATTCGTTGCATTTGAACCATTCAACGAAATATGGATGCTGCCTGTAGAAAACAGTAAAGCTTTGGCAATAGGCTGGTTTTATGATGCAGTGCCGAAACGAATACATGAGGGAGAACATTGGTATCCCGATCTTTTTGATGTCTCGGTCAGCCTAATGGCATTGCGGGCAGGTCATATTTTCTGTGATTCCAAAAGCGCAGAAAGTGACCTGCATTATTTCTTTCCTGCATCGGTTGGAAAAACTTCGGTCATTCATCTTGGCCATGATATCGAACGATTTGAAAAAAGGCTTTCGGATTCCGATGCAACGAAAATGCTGAGAGATGCTGGTGTAGACCCTGCAATTCCTTATTTTCTTTTTGTAGGAACCGTTGAACCTAGAAAAAACATCACCGGTATATTGCTTGCTGCCCAAAAACTGAAGCAAATAAAATCCAACGTTTCATTTCAAATTGTCCTCATAGGCCAAATACCCGGGCAACACGATATCCGAAGGGTTATCAAACAAACAAACGAATTACTTCCCGTCCATGCACTCGAATATCTGCCCGATAACCAAATCAGCACCTTCATGAATCATGCAGAAATGATGGCCACCATCAACCAGTTATTGGAGGCAAGAAAAGAATCTTCGAAAAGCTGAGAGCGATTTATTTATCATCTTCGGTTTCATCATCCGGACTGGCACCATCTGTAGGGGTGTTAAATCCAAGCTCAGTGGGCCTGGCCTCGATACCCTGAGAGTCACGCATCATTTCACAGAAACGGTTTGAAGAAAGCTGAAGAACTCTCAGGCATCGCTGAAAAACAGATTTACAATTATCAATCGGCTCGCAAAACATTTCAACCCCGGCCCAGACTTTGTCACCCAACTGGTAAAGTTTAACCACCTTCATTTCAGCATTGATATCCATCATGAATCCTGCGGCTTTTTCTTCTTCATCAGGAGTGCTGATTTCCCAGAAGGCGGGATAAACAAGCCTAAAGTAATTAGAATCTTCTTCTTCAACAAAAAGAAGATAGGTGACCGCTTCATGCTTGAAGACAATATCGCCATCCTCGTCCTGAGAAGGCCTGTAGCCTTCTTCCTGAAGAAAATCCATGTAGAATTGTTGTTTAGATTTCATACCACTCCCAAATAAAAGCAGGATCTGTAGTACTACATTACAGGGATAAAGGTATCACAAGCAAGCTGATTCGAAAAGAATCAGGTAGGTATTTCCAAAATATTTATAGGGGAGTGATTGGTTGC
>RGPR01000227.1 GCA_010030245.1 Gammaproteobacteria bacterium | reverse complement strand
AAAAACCAAAGAAATTGCTTTGGGAATTTTTCTTTATATTATTGAGTATGTGCTTTGGATTGCCTTTCTTGCTTCCGTCGAAATAAGCAAGGCATTTCCATTATCTAGCATTCAAATTGTCTTAATTCTTTTGGCTTCAAAATTTATTTTAAAAGAACGTATTACACAAAAACGTTGGATAGGCGGACTTTTGATTATGATAGGAATCTATTTAGTTGGAGTAGTTGCCTAATGAACAAGATTGATCATTTACTGGGCCCTAATGGATTTATTGAAAGAAAAGATCCATCTACGATAGTGCTTTTAGTGCATGGCCTCACAGGCACGCCTGCCGAGATGAAGCATTTGGGCCGTGTGATTTCACGCAAAGGCATATCAGTTGCATGTCCTGAACTTGCAGGACATTGCGCTTCGATTGAAGCTTTAAAAGCGACCCGATGGCAAGATTGGCATATGTCAGTTGAGCGTGCTTTTTTGGCATTGAAAGAGGAGTATGAGTATGTGTTTGTTTCAGGTCTTTCCATGGGTGCACTGATGTCATTGGTTCTTGCAGCAAAGCATCCAACAGAGGTAGCTGGCATTATCCCACTATCATCCACATTTCAATATGATGGGTGGAATGTTTGGCCTTTTGGTCAAAAAGTGATTCTTCCCATCGTGCTTCATACACCACTTAAATATTTTTTACATTGGGAAGAAAAATCTCCTTACGGCATTAAATGCGAAAGAACACGCGCATTGGTTCACTCCATTTTAGAAAATAAAGATGCTCGCACAGCTGACAAAATTGGATATTTTAAAACCCCTGCCCCAGTGATTCTTGAAAGTTTTGGATTAATTAAAGCCACTAAAGCTATTTTAAAAGATGTGTATTGTCCGACTTTAATTGTGCATTCAACGGAAGATGATATGGCAAGTTTAGAAACGAATGCGCGTTTAGTTGAAGAGAATATTTCATCTCAACATATTGAAACGATGTACATTGATGATACTTATCATGTTGTAACATTAGATAAACGAAAAGATGATATTGGTAAACGTATAGCAGAGTTTTGTATTCATGTAGTTCATTTAAAAAAAGAGAGGTCATAATGGTAAGTACTTTAGAAATGATTCAACAGTCGATTGCTAAGAAATTAGAAATTGATGTGGCTACAATCAAACCAGAAAGCACGCTTGAAGAATTAGGTCTTGATTCACTTGATACTTTTGACTTGATATTTGAAGCAGAGGATAAATTGGGCATTAAAGTACCTAATGACGAAGTAGCCGTTAAGACAATTCAAGATATGGTGAATCTTCTAGATAAATTGATTCAAGAACAAAAAAAATAATGACAAGTTCATCTGCGACAAGACGCGTAGTTGTTACAGGGATGGGCGTTGTATCTCCCTTAGGTAACAACATTGATACTTTTTTTTCTTCATTGATAGAAGGTCGATCTGGCATTAAGAGAATTGAGGCTGACTTTATTGATAAGCTTGATGTAAAAATTGCAGCGCAAGCTAACTTTAAAGGCGAGGAACATTTTACAAAACAAGAATTGGCATTACTAGATCGCGTGAGTCAATTCGCAGTCTTTGCAGCAAGACAAGCTGCACAAGATGCCAAAATAGATTTTACAAAAATAGATTTAAAAAGAGCAAGTTCATTCATTGGAACAGGTATGGGCGGTGCGAGCGCCACAGAAGAAGGTTATCATCGTTTGTTTAAAGAGAATGCAAATCGCTTAAAACCATTC
>RGPR01000226.1 GCA_010030245.1 Gammaproteobacteria bacterium | reverse complement strand
TAGGTCACGCTCATATCGACGGGCTCTCGTTCAGCGTTAGCGCGATTACGTGTCAAGGGCGCCATGACGCAACGATTACTAAGCGTTAAGCTACCTAATTGATATGGGCTATAAAGTGCATGGGTTTTCATAAAGGCCTTTTTTATTTTGAAATTTATTTTTTTAAACGCTTATTCAATCATTTCCCTAGTTTTTTTTGGACCGCCTTTGGCTAAGTAGTCCCATAAAAAGGAAGGTAATAGTTTCATTATGGTGCCTACTATATTCATTTGCCAAGGAATAATCACAAAACCTTTTTTATTTTGAATAGCTTTGATAAAACAAGATACCGCAACATCGACATCTAAAATAAAAGGCATGGCATAACGATTATGTCGAGTCATGGGCGTATGAATATAACCTGGTGCAATCGTTGTGACATGAATGTTAAAAGGTTTCATTTCAATACGTAAACTTTCTAGATAATTAATGAGCGCTGCCTTTGAAGTGCTATAAGCACCCGACCCAGGTAAGCCCCTAATTCCAGCCACACTTGCAATACCGACTAACTGACCCGATTTCTTCTTTTTAAATGTTTCAATAAAGGGTAGAAAGGTATGAATCACTCCAAATAAATTAATTTCGATCACGCGTTTAAATGTATCAAGATCCTCTTTTTCACCCGCAAGGGTTCCTGTGCTCACTCCTGCATTAGCAATCACAATATCTGGTGTGCCATATTTTTTAATGAAATGGTTTGCAGCTTTTTGGAGTGCTTTTTGATCAGACACATCAACTGCATAAATGTCACAAGGCGTTTTAATTCTTAATTTTATTTTTGTGAGGAGCTCTTCGCGACGCCCCACCAATCCTAGGGAAGCACCTTGATTTGCATACTGACGGGCCAATGATTCACCGATGCCACTTGTGGCACCAGTGATAAAGACTTTTAAAGTATTATTTTTTATTGCGATCTTTTCTGACATTGTTAATGATGAAATCAGCAATTTGAAGCGCTTCATTATTGCCACCTGCCATTGTACTTGAGGTAATGTACTTGCCATCAATCATTAATGTAGGCACGCCCGTGGCACCAGACGCTCTAAAAACTTGTGCGGCTTTATTTAAAGAAGCATTCATCGAGAATGAATTGAAAGCATCTTCCACTTTTTTGCGATCGAGGCCTGATTTTAACGTTACCCACTGAAGAATAGCTTTTTCATCTGCAGGATTAAGTGTTCGATCTTTATGGACTGCATCAAAAATAGCAGTATGAAGTTTGTCGCCCACACCTAATGTATCCATCGCATAGAAAGCACGAGCCATCGGAGCCCAATCAGGACGTGGAATCGCAGGTATGCGTTTAAAGTAAACGTCCTTAGGTAATTTTTTTACCCAGTCACTCAATATGGGATCCATTTGGTAACAATGGATACAGCCATACCAAAAGAGTTCAGTCACTTCGATTTTATCTTTGTTTTCCGTGGGAATAATTTGAACGGTTTTTGCAAAATTAACATCGATTTCAGGTTCGCCTGCAAAAGAGAGTGAAGTAAAAAGCATTAAAAAGAGAATCAATATTTTTTTCATAAACGTTTTCCTTAATTATTTGGACTTGTATTGTTAAGAGAAGCTTTCACCAGCACAGGCTTAAAGCCGTTCTTAATGAGATCATTCTTTGTTTTCATAATTTGTGCATCATCAGTCATAGGACCTACTCTTACTTTATGCACCACCTCATTATTTTGTGCAGGCGCTGTGAGTACGACCGCCTCAAATCCTAAAAGTGCC
>RGPR01000225.1 GCA_010030245.1 Gammaproteobacteria bacterium | reverse complement strand
TAAGTAAGCGGTGGCTCTTGATCGTAAGAGAGGTTTTTATAAAACTCGTTATATTCTTCTTCTTTAATTTCATTTTTATTTCGAGCCCAAAGTGCTGAAGCCGCGTTGACTGTCTCATCTTCATTTGTAGGCACTTCCTCACCATCTTTCCATTCGGATTTTTTCATGACGATAGGAAGTGTGATGTGATCTGAATATTTCTTGATAATACTTTTAAGTGTCCAGTCACTTAAAAATTCATCCTCATCTTTTTTAAGGTGCAAGATGATGTCAGTACCTCGCGTATCCTTTTCTACTTTGCTAATAGTGTATTCACCCTCACCTTGAGATTCCCACTGAATGCCTTCTGAAGTGCCTGCACGTCTTGTAATCACAGTGACCTTGTCGGCAATGATGAATGACGAATAAAAACCCACACCAAACTGACCAATGAGGTTAGCGTCTTTGGCTTGATCCCCTGTTAGGTTGTTCAAGAATTCCTTCGTCCCTGATCTTGCAATCGTACCGATATTACTAATCACCTCATCTCGACTCATGCCAATGCCATTATCAGAAATAGTTAAGGTGCGTTTCTTTTTATCAAAACTTAATCTAATTTTTAATTCAGAATCTTTTTCATAAAGGTTTGCATCCTTAAGTGCTTCGAAACGCAATTTATCTGCGGCATCACTTGCATTTGAAATAAGCTCTCGAATCACAATTTCCTTATTGCTATATAAGGAGTGAATCATGAGATGGAGAAGCTGTTTCACTTCCGCTTGGAAGACTAATTTTTCAGATGCATTTTCTTTTGTGGCCATAATGAATTACCTTTTAAAAAAATTAATGTGGAATGATGCTTAAAATGGGGATAAACATTTAAATTTCAAGAGTAACAAAAAAACTTATTAGAGTAATTTCTTTAAAGCGAGTGATGCTGCCATAAATCCAAAAGTAGCTGTAACCATCACACTCGAACCATATCCCCCACAATGAAGGCCTGTGAGCGCTTCATCGGTTTCACAAGCTTCATTAGGCTTTATCATGACTTCATCTGTAAAGACGACATCAATGCCTACCTTTTGCGATTCTTTGAATGCTAAAGCTTTTTTGACATCATGACGAATTTTGGCAGTAAGCCTATCACCATGCGTCAAACTTAAATCAGCTATTTTAATCAATGAGGGATCTATACGACCACCAGCACCGCCTGTCATCACCAGTGGGATTTTTTTAAGTAAAGCATGAAGCGCTAGATTTATTTTAATAGTTGCTTGATCAATCGCATCGATGACCACATCCATTTCAGTTTTAATGTATGTTTCTATATTTTCATTGGAGATAAAATCATCCACGATATGAACATGGCATTGAGAATTAATTTCTAAAATTCTTTCTTTCATCGCCAACACTTTCGATTTCCCGAGCGAGCTACTCAATGCATGAATTTGTCGATTAATATTTGATTCCGCAATATGGTCTAAATCAATAAGTGTGATTTGACCGATAGCATTTCGTGCCAAAGCTTCAGCTGCCCAAGAACCCACGCCACCGATACCGACGACACAGACATGTGCCTTCTGAAAAATATCTAAGGCTTTTTTTCCATAGAGACGCTCAACTCCGCTAAAGCGTCGACTAAAATCAATAGCTTCCATTTTATTTTCTAAGACTCGAGAACCACAAAGGCAGTCGCAATATTCTTTTCATCTGAAATAGAAATATGCTGACTTAAGATATTTTTTTCTTTTAAGTAATTTTTTAATGCTTCATCAAATTCTAAGATAGGCT
>RGPR01000224.1 GCA_010030245.1 Gammaproteobacteria bacterium | reverse complement strand
TGTACAATATTTATTGCTAAAATCCCACCAAATATATGCATACCCGCTTTTCCAATTCCGCCTTGATGCCCTCCTCCTTGTTGATTCGCACTTTTAGCCAACATGATCCATCCCTTGATAAATGCAATCAATCCAATTAATTGAATAAAAATAACCAAATTTCCACCAAAAAGTCCGGAACTTCCAAACACCGCATCCACAACAGGATTTCCAGATTCTAAAGAAGTATAACTAAGTATTTCATTTGACCCATATACAGTTTGTAAAATGGTATCCATCGCCGTAGGCAAATAAATCAGCATAGCACCAGAGCTAAGATATAAAATAGGTTCTTTCATAGAATGTGCTTGTGACATATTAGAACGACCTTCACCTGCGTGTTTGAGCGCCAGAATACCTTTAACAAAAAACATAACTCCTATCAGGTAGGCTACACCCGTTACCAACTTTTCTAACTCTAACAATGAGGGTGTCAAATTGTCCAATATCGAAGTGTATGTACTCATGTTTCACCTCTAATTTTAATCAGCTTGTGTAAAAGCAATGATGCGCCCAGATGACATCGTCACACGACCCTGCAAGGCATCAATTCGATGAACCACACCTAATCCAGGAACTTTTGAACCAACCCGAACTGTTAGATTACCACCTTGAGAATTGATAAGCCATGCCCGTCCTGGAATCACTGCTTGAACATAATATGAAAGAGACTGAGCCTTAGATTGATGTTTTACAACTCTGAAAGAAGTTTTGGCAATCACCGGATTTGCTTTTTTTGCAGCAAGTAATTCTTCTAAAACTTGTTGATTAGCTGCTAATTTAGCAGATAGTTGTGAAACTTCAGAAATAAGGGATTGATTTGTAGTAGTTAAGGTATTGATCTGATTATTAAGCTGTCCTATCTCATCTCTTATTGAACTAACACTTGATTGTACATTTCGCTCAATATCTGCAAGGTGATCAGCTTCAATATTTTGGTTAATAAGCGAAGGCATTTTCTGAGCAGCTTGTGTTTGAAGCAAGGGATTAGTAAGCGGCGCAATTTTCTCTGTCGGTTTTGAATTTTCTAAATTGGTAGATGTTTTTTCAAAATCATCTTTAGAGAAATGTTTTAGCACCAGTATTAAAAAGATTAAGCTTCCAAATGCAATCAAGCCATTTCGGCGAATATTAGGTTGTTGTATGATCTGATTAATTTTTAATATATAGTCTGTTTTATCATCATGTTTAGTTTGTTTTTTTTCTGGCACCTCTTGCGCAAATTCTTGATTTTCCTCAGAACCAGATTCTTCGACATATTGATATTCTTGTTCAAAATTCTTTTTGTCAGTCATTCGTCTTTCCTCTATTTTTCTGGAATATTTACATCTTGTAAGAATAAAACACCAACAGGGGTCCCTGAATAGATTTGTATGGTTGTCGGTTTATTCATATTTCTGGCCGCCTGTTGTCCCCATGCTTTACCAAGTGTTGCTAAACCAATAACAGCGTTATCAGTCAGTGATCGATTGATACCATTTTGCACGGTTGTGTTAGTTTCTCCTCCTGTACCACCGACAGTAATGGTTGTATCCGCCGATTGGAATGCATTACCAAATCCCTCTAAGAAGGTTGAAGCAAATAACGCTCCATAACGCTCTAAATAATGATGATTGGTAGAACTTGATAGAGCCGTTCTGCCGGTATTAGGATCAATTGCATATGCAGATATTCCAATTGTTTTTATTAGCCAAGGCACTGATAATGAATTGAAACTTATTGTTAACTTTTCAGCTTGTGAGCTACCCGCAGAAAAACTACC
>RGPR01000223.1 GCA_010030245.1 Gammaproteobacteria bacterium | reverse complement strand
AGCATGGCAGGTTGAGCTGTTTCAACCGCTTTCGCCAAAATATCTGGCGGTAATCGATCCCGCACGACTGGCATATTCCATTTCAGCCTCGGTAGGTAATCTATACCCTTTTAAGCTTAAATAATCTTTCTTTAATGCAGTCACATTTCCCTTGCCATCCATTTCATAGCACCATTGGTCTTTTGGAATTCCTTCTTGCTGGCTTAACCAATTGCAATAACCAGAGGCCATAAACCAAGTAATGTTAATTGCCGGTAAATCTCCACTCCGAGCATATTTACCATCAATGGTTTTGATATAATTTTTATCAAATTGTTGATATTGGCTAATAGTTATGAGATTGCTGGAAATTTCAAAAGATCTGCTAATTCGTCTACGGTGCTGCTTTTCAATTATATTACGGTCTGCTTCACCTTCTGGTGAACCCATTAAAAATTCAACTGGCCCCGGAATCACCACCATAGTCTGCCCTTGACCATTAATATACCATTCCGAGACAGACTTCTCTTTTTCCTTATTCAATCGAGTTCTAATTTCTACCTGCCTTTTAGTTGATAAATCCTTGTTTTTTTTCCAAGTTTCTTTTGTTTTATTTAAGAAGGTGTTTTCACCCCAAGATTTCAACAACCATTCCGCTGAGGCATGAACACCAGAATCATTGTCTTTAAGGTAAATTTCTTGCAGTAAAGGGATAATTGTTTTTCTTTCATCAATCGATATTTGCTCGAGACCATATTCCCCAAGACTTTGAATCAATGCCCTGCGGATAGAATTATCATTTTCTAAATTTAATCGCCTCAAAATCAACGTGTGATCAACATTCCACAATGCAAACTTATCAATCAAATAACTTCGCCTTCGGGGATCTTGGCTGTGGATTAACAAAGGCCACATAGTTTCAAGCTGATTTAACTTTGCCAAAGCCAAAGCAGCATTAGCCTGCTTTTTTGCAAAATTTTCCTTAAGCTTATCGTCGACCACGGGTGAAAAATTTTTATTAAGTCAGCTAGAATTATATTTGGGTGAATAATACCTGTTTCCCAATATGCATTTCCGCCATCTGCGTTAATTATTGCATTATTATTATATAGATTCCCGTTTTTATATGCTTTGAAAATTTTATTTCTTGCGTCTTGTTTAATGCAGTCGTTTAATGAATTCCATGCTGAAAGGTTTATCCAATAATCTGCTTGTGCTGCCTTTAAACATACCTCTTCGTAGCTAAGCGCTAAACTACCCGTTTTGTCATTATCTTTCCAAATGTAGTCTGATCCAGCGTCGTTTAATAATTCTGACATAAAACTTTTTCCGCCTGGCACAAACCAGCTTTCGCTGTACTTGATTTCAGTAAAAACTTTTGGTTTTAGTTTAGCTTGTTTTGCTAACGTACATAATTTAGCGTATTCGTTTTTTATTTTTGTAACTGCAACATCAGCAAGGCTATCTTTTTCAAAAAAAGCCGCAATAAATTTTAACCAGCTTGCACGGTTCAAAGATGAAGTTTCCAAATGATCTAAACAAACAGCAACTGGAATGCCCGCTTCAATTATTTTTTTACTTATGTCACTTTCAATATTTCCTGTTCCAAAAGTTAGTATTAAATCTGGATTTATTAATATTGTTTGCTCAATATCTAGCTCTATTGATTTTGAAATTTCTTTTATTTGGCCAATAGCAATTTTGTTTTTAACGTAAGTGTTGCAAATATATTTTTTATTGTCAACGGCAATAATTTTATCTAATAGACCAAGTTCTGCCATGCAACCAACATACAAAGATGATAGACAAGCAACTTTATTTACAGGTGTTTGCACAAAAATGGCTTTAAAATTTACCGATGGCTTTTCCGTACCTCTTTTA
>RGPR01000222.1 GCA_010030245.1 Gammaproteobacteria bacterium | reverse complement strand
GCGCTTGTTTACCAGAGCCACCGTGTGACGCTTGTACTTTTACATTATCACCCGTTTTAGCTTTCCAGTATTTCGAAAAAGCTTCGTTGTAATCTTGATAAAGTTCACGCGTTGGATCGTAAGATGCATTCAGTAAACTTACATCAGCAGCATTTACACTTAGCGTTGAAAAAGTAAGTGCGGCAATAAATGTTGATTTAATAATTTTTTTTAATGTCATGATTTTTCCCAATGAAATATGATTAGTATGAAATTTGTATGCGTCCAAGAATTGCTCTTTCATCTGCACGATCCTTTACATTCGCAGCAGAAGTAGTGACTGAACCACCTCCAACAATCGCACCCCCATCAAATGATGTATTTAAATAGTTTAATTGAAACTTAGTATTTTGGTCTAAGTACCAATTTATGCCAGCAGTCCACGTTTGAGCTGATTTAGCCGAAGCAGTTCTATTTGCATATGCATTACTTGTGGCAGATCCTTCAGCGCCATAACCTGAACCATCGGGTGCTTTGAAGGTGTCATCATCTAAATTAATCTCGCTATAGCGAAGACCTGCTTCCCATGCGCCCCATGTGCCTTTGTCAAGATCAAAATTATTTTTTGGTTTAATGCCTTTGAAGGAATTATCTTCTCCTGTAAGAACCCATGTAGCAGCAATATTCCAAGCATTATGATTCAAAGTTTTATGAGTGCCAGAAACTACGGTATGTGTAGTTGCATTTGAGCCATCCGATTGCAAAGCTACGTCCTGTTTAAGATACGCATACTCACCAATAACACCAAAAGGGCCGTTATAGTAATAGGCTTGTGGTGATACTCTTAAGCGCTCACCATCCGCAATGACGTTAGTACCATATCTAAAAAATGTATTTTGGCCTTCCGTAACATAACTCGGCAAACCATTTCTTGTAGCGTCGGCAGCTGTGGTTGATTGCCAATCTAAATTTCTATTTCCCTGAAAATCAGTATAAGTTGCCGCCACCCCAAAACCTAAACCACTTAAGACATTCACATCATCTTTAAATGGTGTTGCAAACAATCTTCCTGTCCATTCTTTAGCATCATTGTATTCAGTGCCTGTAGTAATATTACCGCCATCTGCAACACCATTTACAATACCTACCGCATAATTTAATTTCTCACCAAATAAATCACCATGCACGGCGATACCCAAATCACGATTCGGTAAAATTGCATTCGTACTATAGGCTCTTTCAACAAATCTAATATCACCACCACTTTGCAATCTTTCAAGGCCTACAAAGCTTTTAAATTTACCTGCACGCACTTTAAAAAAAGGTGAAAATCTTGCATCAATATAAGAATCAACTACGGTTGTAGATCCTCCACCAAAATCTGGCGTAAATCTATAATCATATTTGCCACCTAAAGTACCTTGAATAGTTGGGCGTACTCTTCTTAAAAGTGCTGAATCATTTGCATCTCTAAATCCTTCGCCATCAAGCGGACCGGCTCTGCCATTTGATCTGCCTCTCACATCGTTAGCACCTTGATCGTAATATCGATAATCTGCTTGAAGTAAACCATTAAATTTCACAGTATTTTTACCATCGGCCGATTCAATCGCAAAACCTTTTTCAGAAGCTTTAACAACTGCATCTTTCTTTTTAGCAGCTGCCGTATCCTCAGCTACAATCTCGCTCTTTCTATCAAGGACTTTAACGGCTTGCTTAAGCTCTTCAACTTGCGCACGAAGATCCTCAAGCTCTTTAGAGTCTGCCGCAAATGAAATGATGGGAGAAGAAATAATCCCTGCTGTCAATAAGATCGAAGCTAATAATTTGTTTTGAGTTTTCATAATCCGTTCCAATAAAAAATTTATGAAACGAACTATA
>RGPR01000221.1 GCA_010030245.1 Gammaproteobacteria bacterium | reverse complement strand
AGGAGAAATATATGAACAAGAATATTAAATTAGCAGTGGCTGGTGCTGTTTTAGCCGTAGCTTCTGCAGCTAATGCTGGTGTTATTATCCCAGCAGGTGACTGGACTATTGATATTTCAGGTAATGTTAACTCATTCTCAACATGGCAAAATCGTCAAGGTTCAGCAACAATCGACGGTGGCTTAGTTGGTACAAATAGCTCAACATTAGCTTCACAATCAACTGGTCTTTTACCAAACTTCTTATCAGTATCTGGCTCAACTCGCCAAAATGATTTAGATGTTACATGGTTAATTTCATTAAACCCAGGTGGCAGAACATCAAATGCTGCTTCAGGTGGCTCTGGTTCAGAACACCGTCAAGCATTCTTAACATTTGGCGACAAATCATGGGGCTCTGTAAAGATTGGTAAAGATCTAGGTATCTATGCATCTGACGCTATTCTTAACGACATGACATTGTTAGGTGTAGGTAATCCAGCTAACTACGGCACAACAACTGGTGGCCGTATCGGTACTGGTTTCCAATATGCTGACTGGAAGCAACAAATGGCTTATACAACACCAAACTTTAATGGTTTCCAAGCAACTGTAGGTATTACACAACCATGGAACGCTATTGCTAATGGTAATGGTCAAACTACAACTGGAACAGCTGGTGGCGCTATGGCTTACGAAGGTAAAGCTTCTTACTCATTCGCAGCTAATGATGTAACCGGTAAAATTTGGGTTTCAGGTTTCTCACAAAAAGTGAGTGGCGTTCTTCCTGGTGAAACAGCTTGGTCTGCTGATATTGGTGCTAATTTAAAAGTATCTGGCTTAGATTTAGTTGGTTATTACTACAGCGGTGAAGGTACTGGTACAACATTTATGTTGTATAACGGATATTCATCAACTGGCCGTGCACGTGATGTAGATGGTGGTTATGTTCAAGCTAAATATACATTACCAACCAAAACAGTAGCAGGTATTTCATGGGGCAAATCTAATCTAGACGGCGCTTCAGGTGAGACACCTACAACTTTAGTTAAAGAAAATATCATGACAACAGTTGGTTTATACCACCCACTTACAAAGCATCTTAATTTAGTTGCTGAGTATAGTCATTTAACGTCTGAAAACCACTCTGCTCAAGAAAATAAGAACAATGTTGGTTCATTAGGCGCGATCTTATTCTTCTAAGATTCATTTCTTAGTAGTTTAGAAACTAAAAAGCACCCTTCGGGGTGCTTTTTTTATGATTAAATTTTTATAAAATTATTCACCAATAATTTTTACCAACACTCTTTTTTTTCTTCGTCCATCAAATTCACCGTAAAAAATTTGTTCCCAAGGGCCAAAATCTAACTTTCCAGCTGTCACTGCAACAACAACTTCGCGACCCATAATCTGACGTTTGATATGTGCATCTGCATTATCTTCACCGGTATCATTATGTCGATAACTACTCACAGGCTCATGAGGTGCCATTGCTTCTAGCCACTCTTTGTAATCGTGATGGAGGCCTGATTCATCATCGTTAATAAAAACACTTGCGGTAATATGCATGGCATTTACTAGAACAAGACCTTCCTTAATACCACTTTCAGCCAAACAGTCTCTGATGTCATGTGTGATGTTTGTAAAATGCATTCTTGCGGGCGCGTTAAACCAAAGTTCTTTTCGATAGCTTTTCATATTCAAAATATCCTCACAAAAATTTAATTAAAATTAATCACCATCAAAATTAAGTTCAACACGGTTTCCTGCGGGATCGCGCAAAAAAATTTGATGGGCTGCCATGCCAGGGATAGGTTTTTCTTCAAAGGGAATGCTGAGTGATTCAAGTTTTTTTAAAACACCTTGATAGTTAGCTGTTTTAAATGCGACATGATCGAA
>RGPR01000023.1 GCA_010030245.1 Gammaproteobacteria bacterium | reverse complement strand
CTCCATTTCGCTTCCCGTAGTTCTTTCGGTCGGGTGAATAAATGCGCCAATAACTCCATATACAACTTAACAATTTTCGTAGAATTAGTTTTTTTGATAACTTTCATCATCTCATAGGCATTATTTGAGCTAATAGCTGGCTGGTTTATAACCCTAGGTTTAGGGATTAAAGCTTTTTTCAAGCCGATGAAGGAAAGTTTTCAGTAAGAGAGGCACCCACTGCAAACTCAAATACACTTTGCAGTCTTGCATATAAACGATGTGCTACATCATGATGCTTCAACTCTTCATGAGGTCGAATGAGCATCAACAAATCGGTTTTTGTTATTTCATCAATAGGTTTATCACCGATGATTGGTAAAATATCTCGTGAAATACTTTTTGAATGGCGATTTAGCGCAAACTCTTTCCACGTCCCTTTATATTTTTGAAACCATTGGTCAGCAACAACCCCAAAGGTTAATTTTGCTTGTTCAACATCGGAGTTTTTCAATCGCGGATCGATACCTTTATTCACCATGTTTCGATAAGTTAAAGCTAGTTCCCGAGCATCTGCTAACCCAACACTTAGAAAATCTCCGATAGTAATAGTTTGTGGTTTTTTATCCCATTGAAAACGGAAAATAAATACCTTATTTAGTTTCTTCTTGCTTGGTCTAAGTTCTAATACTAAACCATCGCGATCAGTATGGCGTTTCTTATCACCAATTTTTAAAGAATTAATATATGAGACAGTTAACATTATAAATTACCTCAACTAAGCGGTAACTTTGGAAGAACTGGAAGAAGAGGAAAATCTTACCCAAAATCTTACCCAAAGTTCTCGCGGTTATATGCGAAAAGTAAAGAATAGTTGATAAGGATTTGAGAAGAAGTCGATGTTATTTACTATTTATCAATCAGTGACGTAGTAATTTTAACCTTTGCGAACACTTACAAAATGTGTAATTGGTGCCCAGGGCCGGAGTCGAACCGGCACGGACTTTTGGTCCGAGGGATTTTAAGTCCCTTGCGTCTACCTGTTTCGCCACCTGGGCATTTACTTTGGAGGCTGAGGCCGGAATCGAACCGGCGTACACGGCTTTGCAGGCCGCTACATCACCACTCTGTCACCCAGCCAAAAAAAAAGCGACTGCTTATGATTGTCGCCTTGTACATTGGAGCGGGAAACGAGGCTCGAACTCGCGACCCCAACCTTGGCAAGGTTGTGCTCTACCACTGAGCTATTCCCGCATCGCCTGGTGTTTTGCATTTTACATTATTGGCATTAGCTGTCAACACTATTTTTTTATTTTTTTGAAGTTTTTTTGGTTTTAGATTAATCTTTGATCGAAATAGAAATAAAGCCGTCAATTCAATGACTCCGGCTCAGCTGACAAGAGCTCATGCCAAGCAATTTTGATGTAAATCACCATAGTCCACATGGTTAAAATGGCGGCAAGATAAAGACAAATAACCCCTATCACCCCTAACCATGTTGAGCCAGGATGAAAAGCCAGCAATAAAATAATTGCTATCATTTGTAAAGTCGTCTTGACCTTACCCAGCACACCAACGGCTACACTTGCACGCTTGCCCCATTCAGCCATCAATTCTCTTAAAGCAGAAATGACGATTTCTCTACCAACAATGACGATGGCTGGCACGGTGATATAGTCAATCTCTTTGGCGCCAACAAGCAATAATAAAGCCGTTGCAACCAAGACTTTATCAGCAACAGGGTCTAAAAAAGCACCAAAGACCGTCACCTGCCCCCAACGTCTGGCTAAATAGCCATCCAACCAATCTGTTAAACTTGCTAATATGAATAAACCAGTTGCCAAATAGTGCGCCGTTTGGATAGGTAAATAGAAGACAATGATGATAATTGGGATAATAAGTAAACGACTGATGGTCAACAAATTAGGAAGACTATACATCTTGCTCAATTTTTTCTCCTGAAGGCAACTGAATACCGAGTAATGCTGATAAATGTTCTACGGTGTTCACCACTGCTTTAGCCCCCATCCTATCGGGGTGCCAAACACCACTTGCATACCAATCAACAGCGATGGCATCTACATGAATGATTTTAGCCATTTCAACATCAGCAAATGAATCGCCAACCATCACCACTTGAGCTGGCTCGATGTCATATGCATCCAAAATTTCGACGAGCATTTGTGGATTTGGTTTAGCAGGTAGCACTCCCGCACATCGCACAACCTTAAAATATTCTTGAAGGTCACTTTGTACCAGTGCATTTTGCAAGGACAATTGGCTTTTATTACTGGCTAAGGCAGTCGCAATACCACTCAAGTGAAGTTGTTGCAGCAACATCCGGATACCAGAAAAAACAAACACTTTATTTCGTTCTTGCAAGACCATGCGCTCCGCGCGCTCGACCATGGCAAACACTTGTTGCTCAGATAATCCTGGAAAAAGCTCATGCACCGCTTTTGGCAAGCCTTGTAATAAATGATGCCTGACCTGATTTTGAGTAAAAGCAGCCCATCCTTGCTGATTCACTTCACTCCATAAGTAGTGCACCAATGCACCCAATGGATCTGCTATAGTGCCTTCCCAATCAAAAACGACCAACTGATACGGATAAGTCATATCACAGTGCTCCATGTGAATAAATCGTCATTAATACTAATTTTTTATTCACTATAACTGATTTTTAAAAAAAAAACATCTGCAGCTAAATGTCAAAATGTTTGATTGCCAATTGAAAATCGTTGTCAAGTTCTGCAATAAATGTCTTCAATTCGCCCTTGTATTGAAACTTGATCTTATGGGCATGCAAAAACAAGCGTTTTGCTTTGCCTTGACCATATTTTTCATCACCAATAATAGGATGCCCGAGATACTGGCAATGGACCCGAATTTGATGGGTTCGTCCTGTTTCAAGCGACACCTTAAGCCAACAGGTATCAGCATTATTTGCCAGTAAATGCACATGAGAAATAGCTGGTTTTCCCTCTTTGGAGATGCTAACCATGCGCTCGCCACTCTTGAGGATATTTTTTTGTAAAGGAACATTCACTGTAAGTTGAGGTTTTCCCTGCCAAGGACTGTCACAAATTGCCCAGTAGATTTTTGAGACTTGATTGGCCTGCCACAGGGCTTGCAAATCCTTTAATACTGAACTTTTTTTGGCCAGCACTAAACAGCCTGAAGTATCCCTATCAAGACGGTGCACCAGCTCAAGGAAATGTAAGTCACTTTTTAAGTGACGATAGGCCTCAATTAAGCCCCATTTTAAACCACTACCACCATGAACTGCGAGCCCTGCAGGTTTATTGACGACCAGTAACCCCTCATCTTCATACATGATGGCATTGGACAGTATCTCTTTTAACGCTTTAGGTAGAACAAGTTCTGTTTGACTCACTTCAGCCATACGAATAGGCGGAATTCGCAGCACATCATGGGCCACAAGACGCTGGGATACTTTAGCTCGCTTTTTATTCACTCGAAGTTCACCGGAGCGAATGAGCCGATAAATCCGACTTTTAGGAACGCCCTTTAGCACACGTATTAAATAATTATCGAGACGCTGGCCTATATCTTGTTCTTTTTCAATTGTTTGGTACTGAACTTGTTCCATTAAACTATTTCCTCAAACCTATTTTTTTGTTAAGATCATGATAAGGGATGTTAAATCACCCGAAAGAATTTTTTTAAAGCAGGCTGATGAAGATACAGCCAATAATGTCAGTCCATGAATATCATACCATGCAAACTACTGTACTTCATCAGAAAGACAAAAGATGTGCTTTCATCGAGACCATAAACATGAGCATTCATGTAGAGCATATAACCTTAAGACCATCACGATCACCTATATTTATGTGTGATTCATAGAAGTCACACCGACAGACAAAAGCGTATTGTCAACGTGATGCAGGGTTATAGCTTAATGTGCAGTGTACTATATTTGTACTCGATTGGGTAGCACAATGACCCAAAGAGGATCATTATGGCTATTGAATCTAAAGAAAAGATGTTAATTAATGCCACACAAAGCGAAGAAATCCGTGTGGCATTAATCAAAAACAATGTCTTGTTTGATTTGGACATTGAATGTTCAAGTGAAATTAAAAAGAAAGGGAATATCTACAAAGGCGTTGTCACTCGACGCGAACCTAGTTTAGATGCTGTATTCGTTGAATATGGGGCAAAACGACAAGGTTTTTTACCCTTAAAAGAAATTTCATCTATTTACTTCTCTCAACCCTTAGATGAAGAAAATCCACAAGCAGTTAATCAATTGATCAAAGAAGGCCAAGAACTTTTAATTCAAATTGATAAAGAGGAACGTGGCACTAAGGGCGCAGCTCTGACCACTTTCATTAGCTTAGCAGGTTGTTACTTGGTATTAATGCCTAATAGTCCAAACGCCGGTGGTGTATCAAGACGCATTGAAGGTGAAGACCGGGATGAGATGAAAGAAATTCTCCACGAGTTAAATATCGAAGAGGATATGGGCTTAATCATCCGGACAGCAGGTGTTGGCAAACGTATTGAAGAACTAAAACATGATTTAGATATGCTGCTAAAACAATGGCAAGCAATACAAACAGCCTATAAAACACAATTAGCGCCTTGTTTAATTCATCTTGAAGGTGATGTGATCATCCGTTCGATTCGTGATAATTTACGCAAAAGTATTAGTGAAATTATCATTGATGATCATGTGTCTTATGTCAAAGCTAGACAATTTATTGAGTTGGTTAAACCTGATTTTCTATCACATGTACGCTTATACAAAAGCCATGTGCCGCTGTTTAATTTTTATCAAGTTGAAAGCCAAATTGAAACTGCGTTTCGACGTCAAGTCATGTTGCCATCGGGCGGTTCATTGGTGATTGATAGGACCGAAGCATTGGTAGCCATTGATATCAACTCCGCAAAATCAACTGGTGGGCATGATATTGAAACAACGGCACAGCACACCAATCTAGAAGCTGCTGATGAAATCGCGCGCCAGTTGCGTTTACGTGACTTAGGCGGATTAGTTGTCATCGATTTTATCGACATGAGTTCTCAGAAAAACCAACGTGATGTTGAAAATCGTCTTAAGGAAGCTTTAAAAGACGATAGAGCCCGAATTCAAGTTGGCCGTATTTCGCGCTTTGGCTTACTTGAAATGTCTCGTCAACGCCTTCGTTTATCTTTAGGTGAGACATCACAAGATGTTTGCCCACGCTGTGATGGCCGCGGTACAGTTCGTAATATTCCCTCGCACTCACTTGCCATCATTCGTTTGATTGAAGAAGAAGCCCTAAAAGACAAGACTGCTGAAATTCATGCGCAACTTCCTGTTGAATTGGCCAGCTATATCATCAATGAAAAACGTGAGATGATTCATGAAATCGAAATGCGTCATCAAATTAAGATTGTGCTTATTCCTAACCCTTACTTAATCACCCCTGATTACCAAATCCAACGCTTAAAACAAGATCAGGTTAGCAAGCAACGTAAAGCCAGTTTTGAACTCATCAGTCCACCAACAGTTCAAGCACCTGTTGCCCCCGTTGAAGTTAGTGCTGAAAAACCTGCCGTAGCACACATTAACACGGAAAGCACAGTCAAATCCCAAGAGATGAATTTTATTCAGCGCCTATTTCAAAAATGGTTTAGCAATGAAACTGATGCCACCAGTCATAACGGTAAACATGCACAATCAGAGCGAACTCATGGTCAGCAGGTGAATAAAGAAAGGCGACATCCAGGCAATCATGCACAGCAGCAGCAACAGCGTCGACGTCGTAGTAACCATAACCGTAGTGGGCAGCAACAGCGCCAACGCCCAATTAGCAACAACAATAAGCCTAAATCACAAAACGACGATAATTAAATACTTCCCACTGGGCTCAATACTTAAATCTATTGAGCCCAGTGGTTTTCCTTAAGCTAGAATGGCATTCAGCTTTTCTTCAATTCCATTGATTTTCTCATCCAAATCCATAGGCACCATACCCCCTCCTTGAGCAAAGTCCGGACGACCACCACCACGCTCACATAATTGTTTAATCAGTTCTTGGGCATTTGGGGCTATATCTAGCAGATTTTTAGGGACAGTCACCATGACCGTTAAATGCTTATCTATGACACTGTATATCACAAACATCCAATCCTTTTTAAGATCTTTTAAGACATCCATTAAGCCACGCATGGATTTAGCATCAAATCGATCATCGCGCTGAATCAAGTAGCATCGGCCTTTAGCCTCTTGCTGTTTTATCCAGGCTTTAGCTTCTGTCAACATGCTCTGTTTTTGCAGTTTTTGCAGTTCTTGTTGAAGAGTTGCAGTGTGTTCAAGGCTAGCCTTGACACGTTCTAAAGCTAATTCTGGGCTTGTTTTTAAGGTATTGGCAATCTCTTGTACATTACGCTGACATGCTTGTATCTCCAACAAAGCCGTTTTCCCTGTCACAAATTCAATTCGACGCACCCCGCTTGCAATACTTGCCTCGGATAAAATCTTTAGTAAACCGATGTCCCCGCTACGTTGTGCATGAGTACCACCACATAATTCTTGAGAAAAATCACCCAAAGATAACACCCGAACCTCATCCGCATATTTTTCACCAAATAAGGCCATTGCGCCGCGTGCTTGGGCTTGCTCTAAACCGAGAAGTTCAGTACTCACCACAACGTTTGCTCGAATTTTGGCATTGACCCATGATTCAACTTCCAGGATCTCTTCAGCGCTTAGACTGCGATTAAATGAAAAGTCAAAGCGACTTCGATGATCATTCACCAGAGAGCCTCGCTGCTGCACACTGTTTCCTAATATCTCACGCAAGGCTGCATGTAGAATATGGGTAGCTGTATGATTCAAGCGAATGGCTTGACGTCTTTCCTCATCAACACTGGCATTAATGGACATCGATAGCTCTAGGCGTCCTGAAAGCACCCGCCCCAGGTGCAAAATCAGTTCACCTTTTTTCTGAGTATCAGTCACTTCAAAACAAAGACCATCAGCCTTTAAATACCCTGTATCACCAATTTGACCACCACTTTCAGCATAAAAAGGGGTTTCAGACAAGATGACCGCACCCTGGTCCCCTGCTTCCAAGATATTCACCTTTTGCCCATCTTTGTAGAGGGTCATGATTATTCCTGGATGACTTAAATGCTGGTAACCATGGAAATGGGTGGCCTGAATATCTAGCGGTAATTCTAAATAATCCGCCTGAAATTGATGTTGTGCCTGAGATTGCTGCCGTTGTTGCTGCATGGCTTGCTCAAATCCCTGCATATCGATCTCAATGCCGACTTCTCTTGCCACGTCATTGGTTAAATCAACGGGGAAGCCATAAGTATCATAAAGTTTGAAGGCGACATCACCAGCTAAGATGCGATGTTGACATTGTGCAAGAGAATCTTGTAATAACTTTAAACCTTGATTAAGGGTACGGATAAACTGCTCTTCTTCCTGTTTTAATAAGGCTTCAATCACAGCTTGTTGCTGTTCTAATTGAGGATAAGCCTTCCCCATCATCTCAATCAATGGTGTTAACAACTGATGCATGAAGGGATGGGGTAGGCCCAAACGATGCCCATGGCGAATGGCGCGGCGAATAATTCGTCTTAAGACATAACCTCGGCCCTCATTACTTGGTAAAATCCCATCTGCGATTAAAAATGCGCATGAACGCACATGATCAGCTATCACATTGACACTAGGACTTGTGACATCAATTGTTGATTGCAGTGCAAGGATGGCCGTGCGCAGACGCAGAAAAATATCCGTTTCGTAGTTACTATTAACGCCTTGCATAACAGCAGCAATACGCTCAAGCCCCATACCTGTATCAACTGATGGTTTAGGTAAAGGATGCATTTGACCAGAAGGATCACGATTATATTGCATGAAAACAATATTCCAAATTTCTACAAACCGATCGCCTTCCATATCAGGGCTACCAGGTGGGCCACCGGCAATACTTGGACCATGATCATAATAAATTTCAGAACAAGGACCACAAGGACCCGTATCACCCATGGACCAGAAGTTATCAGCTGCGCCCATGCGCGTGAGACGATCCGGTGACACGCCTATCTCTTTGATCCAAATATCAGCAGACTCATCATCAGATTCAAAGACAGTCACCCATAATTTTTCTGGCGGAATACCCAATACCTTTGTTAAAAAAGCCCATGCCATCTCAATGGCATCACGTTTAAAATAATCACCAAAACTAAAATTACCCAGCATTTCAAAAAATGTATGATGCCTTGCCGTAAATCCAACGTTTTCAAGGTCATTGTGTTTGCCGCCCGCGCGAACGCAACGTTGTACCGAGACAGCACGTTGGTAGCTCCGTTGCTCCGAGCCTAAAAACACATCTTTAAATTGATTCATGCCTGCATTGGTAAATAATAAGGTCGGGTCATTTGCTGGCAATAAAGAACTACTTGGGACCACTTGGTGCCCAAGGCTTGCAAAGTAATTTAAAAATGCTTGTCGAATTGCCGAACTATCCATTTTCTTCATCATATTCTCGTGATTTTTTAATAGTTAATACTTGTCTCATGGCAGCCTGTATTTGACTTCCTGAAAAACCTCTTTGATATAAATAACGTTGAGCCTTGATTTTCTGGTCAACAGTCAACACTCGATATTTTTTTGCTAGCAAACGGCTTGCTTGTTCAATCCAAAAATCATCATCGTAGATGAGTTGGGCATTAATGCTATCAGCCTCAATCCCATGTAAACTCAAATCTTGCTCTATAAATCGTGGTCCATAGGCTTGTGCAATACGATGTCTGATTCTTGATTCAACAAAGCGCTCGTTGCTCAACAAACCTTGTGTTTTACAGCAAGCAATAACGCCGTCGACCTCATCGAGGGCATATATCTTACTTAGGCGTTGTCTTAATTCTTGTTCACTATACTCGCGCCGCGTTAAAAAACGCAGCGCGTGCTGCATGATTTTATTCATTGATCCCTGCAAAAGCATCCTCATCTTGCTCAACAACTGCTGCTTTGCTATTGGTCAAAAAGGTTTCTCGAATGCGTTGTTCCAATACCGAGGAAATCTCTGGATGTTCTTTCAGATAAATTCTCACATTATCCTTACCTTGACCTATTTTTTCTTGGTTATAGCTATACCAAGCACCTGATTTTTCTAAAAATCCTAATTGCACCGCCAAGTTGATGATCTCACTTTCACGTGAAATGCCTTCGTTATAATAAATATCAAATTCAGCGATTCTAAAAGGTGGCGCCACTTTATTTTTAACCACTTTCACCTTGGTTTCATTACCTAAAATCTCTTCACCTTTTTTGATTGAACCCACCCGACGAATATCTAAACGCACTGAGGCGTAGAATTTTAGGGCGTTACCACCTGTTGTGGTTTCAGGACTACCAAACATGACCCCAATTTTCATGCGAATTTGGTTGATGAAAATAACCAATGTATTAGACCGTTTGATATTCGCGGTTAATTTCCGTAGTGCCTGAGACATAAGACGAGCTTGAAGACCAACATGGGAATCGCCCATCTCTCCTTCGATTTCTGCTTTAGGCGTTAACGCTGCAACCGAGTCAATAATAATCACATCAACTGCGGCAGAACGAACCAACATATCAGTGATTTCTAAAGCTTGTTCACCGGTGTCGGGTTGGGAAATGACTAAATCATCGACTTTAACCCCTAATTTTTCAGCATAACTGGGATCTAATGCATGTTCAGCATCAATAAAAGCACAAGTGCCACCTAACTTTTGACATTCAGCAATCACTTGTAAGGTTAACGTGGTTTTACCCGAGGATTCAGGTCCATAAATTTCAACAATTCGCCCACGTGGTAAACCACCTATACCTAAAGCAATATCAAGGCCTAGAGATCCGGTTGAAATGGCTTCAATATCTCGTGAGGCTTGTATATCACCCATGCGCATGACGGAACCCTTGCCAAATTGGCGCTCAATTTGACTCAATGCTGCAGAAAGTGCTTTTTGTTTGTTATCGTCCATCATTTTCCCCAATCAATTTTGATGCATCATTATGGCATAGTTCCAAGGCTTCATCAAAGGATATTAATAGACCAATAAGCGGAATTATTGCCCTTTTGATGACATAAAAATGAATTCAGTTTGACAGGTAAATATGTTTCTAGTTAAGATGCCATTTGCGCGGATTTGATTATTTATCAGCTTGCAGGCGCTCAAGATTTTTTCTTGAAAACAGGGCTAAAGCGGTATTCACGTTTTCTGCCGTCGATTTATACGTTAATTTTACGGTATTTCATATGATTAGCTTACGTCATATCAACAAATGTTTCGAGCATCATCAAGTTTTAGATGATATTTCTTTAGATATTCACCAAGCTGAAATTTTTGGCATCATCGGCGGCAGTGGCGCTGGAAAGTCAACCCTTTTACGTTGTATTAATTTACTGGAACGACCTGATAGTGGTGAGGTGTGGGTCAATGGTAAAAATCTCATGCAGATCTCAGCACATCAGTTAAGGCTTGAACGACGGGAAATAGGGATGATTTTTCAAAACTATCAACTCTTAAGCCAACAAACAGTGTATGAAAATATCGCATTACCCCTTAAAGTCATGGGTCTTGCCAATGAAGCAATACATCAAAAATGTCTTGAATTGCTTGATATTGTTGGACTAAGCCATAAAAAAGACAGTTATCCCAATCAGCTAAGTGGCGGTCAAAAACAACGCGTTGCCATCGCTAGAGCCTTAACCACAAACCCACGTATTCTCTTATGTGATGAAGCAACAGCGGCACTTGATCCAAAAAACACTCAAGCGATTTTAAACCTGCTCGTCAAGATTCAAACAACATATCACATTACCCTCGTACTCATCACGCATGACATGCAAGTGGCTAAAAAAATCTGCCATCGCATTGCATTGATGAAGCAAGGTCAAATTTTAGAAATCAACGAATGGCCAAAGGTCTTAGGTGAAAAAAATAGTTTAATTCGTGAATCTCTCTATGGCGACTTGCTCGATCAACTGCCTGAGTTCATTTTGCAGCAGCTTTCAGAAAAACCGCAACAACATGCTGTATTAAGGCTGCTTTTTCCAGGGCAAGGTGCCACAATCCCGTTTATCAGTGACATGTGTCGACGTCTTGATCTTGATATAAATATTTTATCTGCTCAAATTGATCATAATGATCAAAATCAATGTGGGCTCATGCTGATTGGCATGAACGCCAATCAGCAGCAACTTGAAGAGTTTGGTCTTCAATGTCAACAACATCACATTATTGGCGAGGTCATCGGTTATGTTGAACAACTACACGCTTGAAATTGCACAAGCCAGTTTTGAAACCCTGTACATGGTTTTATTCAGCACGATTGGTTCAGTGTTGTTGGGTTGGCCGTTAGGAACTTTACTATTCATGAGTGAACGCTTGCATCATCGCCCAATCCTTGCCAAAATTTTAGGCTTGATGATCAATACCACCCGTTCCATCCCATTTATTATTTTCATGGTGGCCATATTACCATTAACACGTTTTATTTTAGGTTCTGCTATTGGCGTTAATGCGGCTATTCTTGCCCTAACTTTAGGTGCAACCCCCTTATTTGCTCGTTTAACCACTCAAGCCTATGAACAGCTTCCTAGCGGCATTCTTGAATGTGGTCATGCCATTGGCGCAAGTCCCTGGCAAATGATTCAAAAAATGTTTATTCTTGAAACCCTACCAATGCTATTTGATGCCATCACCATGACAGCCATCACGCTTATCGGCTATTCAGCAATGGCTGGGGCGATTGGCGGTGGTGGCTTAGGTGATTTAGCAATACGTTATGGGTATCAACGTTTTGACACCCATACCATGATGCTGACCGTATTGATCCTAATCATCATGGTACAATGCATTCAATGGACCGGCCTTAAACTGCGTCAAAAAATTCAGCACTAATCAAGGAAAAACCTTCATGCGTTATTTTTTATCTATACTCTCTTTAACACTTGCGCTTGTTGCTTGCCAGCCACAAAAACCACATGATTTGGTGATTGGTACCATATCCGGACCTGAGACAGATTTGGTTCGAGTAGCTGCAGATATTGCCAAAGAAAACAATGGTTTAGATATCAAGATTATCGAATTCTCTGACTATAATTTACCAAATGAAGCCCTTGCCGATGGCTCCTTGGATTTAAATATCTACCAACATCTCCCCTTTCTAAAAGCCAGTATGGCGGCTAAAGCTTACCCTTTTAAAATCCTTGGCAAAACGTTTATTTATCCCATGGCTATTTATTCAAATCGTTTTCATCAACTCAATGAATTGCCAATGGGGGCAAGTATTGCCTTACCTAATGATCCCAGCAATCAAAGCCGCGCATTAATCCTATTACAATCTGCGGGTCTGATTACTTGCATTCAAAAAGACAATCCAAACCTGCATGATATCCTTGGAAACCCTAAAGCATTTAAATTTAAAGAACTCGATGCCGCCCAACTCCCTCGGGTACTGCCCGATGTTGATGCCGCCATTATCAACACCAGTTTTGCAATTCCTGCAGGCTTAAACCCACTCACTGATAGCTTATATATTGAAAATAAAGACTCCCCCTATGCCAATTTAATTGTTGGCAGGCAAAACAATGCTAAAGAAAAACAAATCACACAGTTTATACTTGCCATGCATCACCAAACAGTCATTGATAAAGCCCGTGAAATCTTTGGTCAAGGCGCTATTCCAGCCTGGTAAGCGCAATTCATCGGTCAAGATCGGCATGATTAACATCCACTAACAAGCGTATTGGTGGATGTCACGACCCCTCTTAAATGTTAATAAGTCATTTTTAAAACTTTTTTGCATAAAAAAAAACAAAGCGTCCATATTATGATACAATATATTTTTTTATCTGTGATAGGACATTCTAATCATGCAAAACACATTAGATCAAATAAACCATGCAGCAGCTGAAACAGCACCAGAATGCGGAATTCAAAAAGAAATAGCAGGCGTAGCAGCTGAAATCGCAGCAACTATAACAGAAATAGCAGAGACTATAAATCGAGTAGACTATGTAGCAGAAGCAGTAGCAGATCTATTGGATTTAAGCGCAGATGCAGAAATAACGGCAAAGGAAGCAGAAGCAATAGGAGAAGCGGAAAGCTCCGCGGCGGCAGCCGAAAGAGCCAGCGAAACGAGGATAGCAGCTAACGCAGCTGCGGAGGCAGCAGCAGAAGCAGCAACAAACTTAATATCCAAGATAGATATTCTATTAGGCAAAATAAAATATCTATACTCCGAAGCAAGTACCCTTTTCATCATATCAAAAAATGAAGAATTACGAAGTATAACAGAGGAAAGATCGGCGAAGGCGGCTTTTGGAAATGCGGTGAGAACTGGTTTGGCAGGCGAAAAATTCCTTCAATTAGCAGCAGTCGCTTCTAAAGCAATTCAAATAGAACGATATAGCATATTGTCAAAAGCAGTGGAGGCAATTCCAGCATCAATGCCAGCAGCAAAAACATTACGAGATGCATTATCACAATGTGATGATATTGGCGAAAGATTAGAAGCATTAGCACAACCAGCAAGGTTCGCAAGAGATGATGCGATTAGTCAACATCATATGTTGTTTAGGGCTAGCACCGAATCTTCAGTAACGCATAATGCCAAGAGACAAAAAAACAATTAAGAATATAAAGTGTATTAGTTCCATTTGCGCTAATTTGAACATCCACTTATAATTCGCCTTAATTATTTTTATTGTAGGTGTTTATGTTGAATTCCAAAATTGGTTTTGTCAGTCTTGGCTGCCCCAAGGCGCTTGTAGATTCGGAGCGTATTATTACGCAATTAAAAGCGCAAGGTTATGAGTTGGTGAATACGTATGAAGATGCCAATGTGGTGATTATTAACACCTGTGGCTTTGTCGAGTCTGCGATTGAAGAATCAATGCAGGCGATTGAAGAAGCCATGGCCATTAATGGTCGTGTGATTGTCACAGGCTGCCTTGGCGCCAAAGCAGAGAAGATAAGAGCAGTTTGCCCTGACATTTTACATATAAGCGGCCCTCATGCCTATGAAGAAGTGATCAAAGCTGTTCATCAACACGTTCCTCCCCCAGAAGATCCTTTTACCCAATTAATTCCCCCCCAAGGTATTAAATTAACACCAAGACATTACGCTTATCTTAAAATTTCCGAAGGTTGTAATCACAGCTGTAGCTTCTGCATCATCCCGAGCATGAGAGGCAAACTCCAAAGCTACAATTTTGCTCAACTCTTATCCGAAGCGCATAAACTTAAAGAAGCTGGCGTTAAAGAACTCTTGGTCATTTCCCAAGATACATCCGCCTATGGCGTTGATAAAAAATACGAAACGGTGATGTGGCAAGATAAAACCTTTCAAACAAAATTTTATGATTTATGTCAGGCATTAAATGAACTAGGTATATGGGTAAGGCTGCATTATGTTTACCCCTATCCTCATGTTGATAATATTATTCCGTTAATGCACAAAGATGGCTTACTTCCCTATTTAGATATTCCCTTACAGCATGCCTCGGCAAAAATCCTGAAAGCCATGAAGCGCCCTGCCAATCAAGAAAACACCTTGAAACGAATTCAAAAATGGCGAGAAATTTGCCCTGACATTACCATCCGCTCCACCTTTATTGTTGGTTTTCCCGGTGAAACCGATGACGATTTTGAAGAGCTTATTGCATTTATCAAAGAAGCAAAACTCGATAGAGTCGGCTGTTTTCAATACTCTCCTGTAGAAGGTGCCGCTGCCAATGCACTTGAACATCCGGTGCCAGATGATATCAAACAAGCTCGTTTTGAACGCTTTATGGAAACTCAAGCTGAAATTAGTTTTGAAAAATTGAAGAGCAAGCGCGGTCAAGTCATTGACATACTAATAGATGATGTCAATGCAGAACATGTGATTGCCAGAAGTATTGCCGATGCACCTGAGATTGATGGCTTGGTCTATTTACCATTCAATCCAAATGTTAAGGTTGGTGAAAAATACCAAGTTAAGGTTCATGACAGTGATTATTATGATCTTTTTGCCGATTGGTTAGCATAATGGAACACGTGCTTTTAGGTTATGGCTATGTCGCTAACTATCTTGCTTTAGCACTTAGCCAAAATCATGCACCAGTTTTGGCCTATTCAAGAACAGCCCCACGCACTCATTTGCCTAATATCAGCCATCAAGTCATTCATGATGGGCACTCTGGACTCAATTTACCAGAAAAATACGTATTATATTATTTTATTCCGCCTCAATTTGAGCATGATAAAGATGTCATCCTTGATCATTATTTAACCCTGCTCCATCCCCTACCGCAAAAGATCATTTATATTGGCTCAAGTGGTATTTATGGTGATCACCAAGGCCATGTGGTCGATGAGGAAAGTACCCTTCACATTCAAACACCGCGCCAAAAAGCCCGATTAGTTGCTGAACATCAATTAAATACCTATGCAGCCACACATCATATCCCCCTTGCCCGCCTGCGAGTTGCAGGTATTTATGGCCCCAATCGTCTACCCCTCGAGGCTGCCGCAAATCAAGAGCCACTGACTTATCCTGAAGAAGCCGCGCTCATTAATCATATTTATGTGAAAGACTTGGTTAACATATTAGTGAGGCTTGGCCAAGATATCACTTATCATGGCATATTAAATATCTGTGACGGTGACCCACAACCTATGGGTAGTCTCCAAGCTAAAATTGCGGCATATTTTAATTATCCCCAAAGCCCCTATCAACATTTTGCTGAAATATATGCTCAAGCTTCCCCCATGAAACGAGAGTTTATGATGCAAAATAAGCGCCTTTGTGACCAACGATTAAGCCAAGTTCTTCAAGGAAGTTGTATTAAGTGCCATGATTTAGATTCTGGAATTAAGGATTGCCTAGAAAATTCTAGTCATTATAGTTAAAGATATTGTTATTGAAGCAATTTAGCGATATGATTAGCCAAAGTCGGGGCGTAGCGCAGCCTGGTAGCGCACTAGCATGGGGTGCTAGGGGTCGAAGGTTCAAATCCTTCCGTCCCGACCAGCTTCTGAAGTTTCTTATTATTTACTGGTTAGAATTAATACAAAGTGATTCTATCGAGGTTTTGTAATTATGCCACTTATAGTCAACTTATCATCAATTCATACACTTCATCCAATCAGTAAAAGCATTGATGCTTTTGTGCGCTTGTGCAACAAATATTCCGTCGGATGTTTCAGCTCATGCCCCACGTTATTCAAGTCATGGTCAAATTATGCATGGGTTATGTATCATTACAACATGCAGGACAAACAACTTATCGAGCCTTATAAGCTGGGAGCTATTAATACCCAACAATTTTTGCAAAACCTCCTCCAAATATTTCCTTTTCTACGTGATGTAGTCGCTGAACAAGAAGCTATTGTTGGATTAAATGGAGGTGAATCTTACTCACACGAGTTTGCCTTATCTTTATTAGAAAATGCCTGGAATGAAATCATTGATTTAGATGAAACACGCGTTTCGCGTTTTCCAGCACTTGTTGCTCAATCTCAAGCAGAACCAGTTTATTTAATATCAAACACAAATGAACTAAATGTATTAAAGATTTTACGTCTGTTAAAAGAACAAAACCCAAATATCACATTCAATACGACTATTGATTTAAGCGTTAAAGAAAACAAAGAGCCTATCGAAATTTCGCACAATATCTTTCTTTGTTTATCCTATCGTTATCAATTATTTAAAACTGTGACTGAGAATCCTAGTGCTAATCCTCACTCAACCATGTCTTTAATCAATTACTTGATTAAAGAGCAATTATCAGGTGTAGAGACTTCTGATATTGGTGTAGTCAGTCAGTTCTCAGGCGACTTGGCAGAAGCAAAGAAACTAGGTATTCCAGCAGACAATACTTTTCATACTGATGAATATTTTAATGATACCGTGTTAGAGATGAAGAAAATTAACTAGCTAACAATGTGCCCCCTATGCTAAATCATATAATGACAATACCGACGTATACGTTCCTTTATTTAGCTGTTGTTTTATTATGGGTGCCATCATTTAAAAAAATTCCATTATGGAGCATCGTGCTACTCATTTCCATTGTGTTTGGTTTACTAAGCCAACGGATTGATTATATTGGGCTCGTTTTCATTTTAATACTCGCCTGCGCAACACTTTACCTCAATAATAAAAAATTGCCTATTACAGTGCGTGTATTTTCCGCAATTATATTATTTGCTTTAGGTCTGGGGCTTGGTCTTGCTGGGGTTCATTTGCTCCCTGGCTTCCAAAACTTGCGCGTATTAAATAACGCTCATATAAGTAGCAATGGCATTCCCTTTAGTTTGTATCTGAATTTTGATAAAACAGTTGTTGGAATATTTATTTTAGGAATTCTTCATCAAAGAATAACGACAAAAGCAGAATGGTGCAAAATGTTTAAAACTATGGCACCAAGAGCCTTGCTTGTTATTTTCATTGTAGCGATATTGTCTTTTGCATTTAAATTTGTTTGGTTTGACCCTAAATTATCTCCATCTTTGCCAATATGGGCCATGACAAATTTATTTTTCGTCTGCCTTGCGGAAGAAGGTTTTTTTCGTGGATTTATCCAAAAATATTTATGCCTAACTTGGCGACGTGTAAGCTATGGAAATACAATTGCCATTATTTTATCGGCTATCTTTTTTGGCTTATCTCATTTTATGGGTGGCCCGCGATACATCATTCTAGCTACCATTGCCGGAATAGGTTATGGATGGATTTACTGGCGTACTCAGCGAATTGAAGCTTCTATCCTTACGCATTTTTCGTTAAATTTAATTCACTTTTTATTTTTTACCTATCCCGCATTAGCTAATAGCGTATTGCATTGATAATATTTTTCAGAGCTTATTGGATCTCTTGTTTCCCCCATTTGTCAGCATAGTTGTCGGAGGGCTTCATCGTCTTGCTTTCGCGCCACGATGCCTCCCAAGCTACGAGGCTTGAGCCTTATACCTCGGTCGGACTTTCACCGACTAGATGCAGTGCCCTTAGCCTGGACACGCATATTTTCCATCTTTTTGAGTAATGGTTAATAAGCTCTCTTGGCTTTAGTGACATATTGCTAACCAAAAACCAAGCTGCTTTCATGCCCTTGTCTTGAACCCTACAAATTGTTGAATAGGATATTTTTCTGATGGTGATTTCACCAATAATTTTATGCAAATCTTGAATGACATTCTGCAACTGTTTTAATTTTTTATCTCGCTCTGAAATGGGTAAAAAAATATCATGAGATTTTTTTTCTAATTTTTCTTTCCATTCAATTAAGGTGGTTTTGGGTATTTTGTGTTCAGTGCAAATCTCAATTAATATTTTTTTTCCACGTAACCATTCACCACCATCAGCCCCTGCGGGTAGGACGGTAGTGAATAAACCGCTCCAGCATTAGATTGCTATTACTTTTCAGTAAAAAATACAGCAGGTAATTTTCCATCAAAAATTTGTAAAAGGCACATCGGCTTCAACCATAAAGCGGAGAACATCATTTTCAAAATCACGAAGTCTTTCCAGTAGATTACGCTCTTTTGATTTTTTCTCTCGTCCTCTTTTTTTACTTTGGTCTGGCTCTGGAGGTGTTAACGGCATTTCAATGTCACCTACCTTAATCATTTGACGGAAACGTATTCTATACGCCTCAGCTCTAGCATTATCAAGGCAGTTTTTGTCTGTTTTATTCACAGCTTCATTGATTTCAAGCAATAGGTCTTGCATGGATTTGGCCCAAGTGTATTGCGCATGATTCTCAATAACCCATTGAAGCTCTCTAAGGTGATGCGCATTACATAAACCATGTTGGCAGTCTTGATAGCTATAATATGGTTTCCAATGGTCATGAATCAATGTTCCACGGAAGCGAGGTAAAATACCAATCTCATCCATGGCAGCACAGCCACGTTTTTGATGCGGATAAAAATAGGTCCAGCGCTCATTTGAAGCATTGTGCAACCAAA
>RGPR01000220.1 GCA_010030245.1 Gammaproteobacteria bacterium | reverse complement strand
TTTCATGCTGCTAATGGCACTTAATCTTTCATCAAATTTTTCAGTTTTACCAGTCATTACTGCCTCAATCCACCTCATGGTAAATCCATTACACAAACCCTCATTACTAGCTGGGTAGCCTATTTTTTGCGAAAAGTCAATAAGATCTTCGTGCGAAATTTTCGGCATGATTATCAATCCTTAATCAAGTATACAACTTAAGTATAGACAAAAATTGACCATTTGCAATGGGCCAAAATTAGGCTGTTTTGTATGTTGATCCGAAATTTAAATTATCAATTGGCTAAAATTTCCTTAAGTTGATTCGGATGATTTCTTAAAACGGTTAATAACAGACTCAGCGGGCGGGGTATAGGTAATTTGCCCTTTTCATAACGATTAAATGCGTTTATACCACCACCGAATATGGTTGCTGCTTGCTTTTGAGTTAATTTTAATTTAATTCTAACTTGCTTAATTTCCTCTGGAGTCAACAATCCATCAATACGTGCTTTTTCTGTCAAGATTAACGGCATAACAGCATTACTATCTTTTCCATCAATAATCCCTTCACCACAGACGTCACACCAAAGTGCTGGCTGGTTAATGACAAACTCAACATTTTTATAAGTGTAAGTCATAGGTTTTATTTTATGTTCTTGTTAAAATGATCCACATAATGGACACTGTTGCTTAGTCATATCATTTCTCCTTAAATGACCCCAATTTTGTAAATTAGAATTAGTCATCTGTCATCAAAGCAAAGCTGTCACATCTATAGAGTTGGTTCCATGTTTTCTTTCCAATTCCTTAATACTCTCTTTCAATATTTCTCGAGTGGCTGAATTAAATAATCCGAGGTCAAGGTAATTGATAGATGATTGCAGCTTGCGACACACGGACGTAAGAGCTGGCATTGTTTGCTGAACCGTACCTAGAGATTGATTTCTAAACACAGACCCACTGTTATACTCTTTGATCAGTGCAAGCTTAGCCTTTTCATTGGGTGCGAACGCCAGATCCTTAAGTAAGCCTCTGATGCTTTTGCAGTATTCTTCATCATGTTTATGTAGGCGCAAGTTATCAACTAATTTATCCATTAGGCGGTCATTAAAAGGATTATCACCAACTAAGTCCCCATTTGCGATTAATAACGATATTATTTTAGCTTTATCTGCGATATTGCATTGGGTCCCAATATATAAACATTCTGATTTATCGAGCTTTGCACCCTTAGCTAAAAGTAACTCTAAAGTGGTGTTGCGCCAGTACTGCTCGGTATATTAGGGTCTGCATCCTTAGCTAACAGTAACTCAACCATTCCAGGATGCCCTTGTAGTGCAGCAATACAAAGTGGTGTCATGTCACTACTGCTTGCTTTATTCGGGTCTGCGCCCTTAGATAACAGTAACTCAACCATTCCAGGATGCCCTTGTAGTGCAGCAATATAAAGTGGTATTATGCCTTTACTGCTCGGTATATTAGGGTCTGCACCCTTAGCTAACAGTAACTCAACCATTCCAGGATGCCCTTGTTGTAAAGCAATACAAAGTGGTGTCATGTCACTACTGCTTGCTTTATTCGGGTCTGCGCCCTTAGCTAAAAGTAACCGACCCACCTCAAGATACCCTTTTTTTGCAGCAATATAAAGTGGTGTCATGCCATTACTGCTCTGTATATTAAGGCCTGCGCCATGATCTAAAAGTAACTCAACCACCTCAAGATACCCTTTTTGTGCAGCAATATAAAGTGGTGTTGCGCCAGTACTGTTCGGTATATTTGGGCCTACGCCCTGAGATAGAAGTGACTGAACAGCGCCAACATGACCATTTTCTGCTGCAAAAAAAAGCAAATTAGTTGGATTGTTCAATTTTGTCGGAATTGCTGGGATTTGAGCTAATGATTGT
>RGPR01000219.1 GCA_010030245.1 Gammaproteobacteria bacterium | reverse complement strand
TTTTCATTGAATATGTTCCAACACCTTTTCAATATCCGCTTTTGTATGTGCTGTATGAATTGCAAAACGCAACCTGGATGTCTTGGGGGGCACAGTAGGTGGGCGAATTGCTGAGCATAAGATGCCATGTTGCAATAAATGCTTTTGAAATGCAATGGTGCGCGCTTCATCTTCTAAAATAATAGGAATGATATGGGTTGAAGACGTTCCTGTATTAAACCCCTTGGCTTGTAAAGACTGACGAAAATAATCACCCAGTTGAGATAATTGTAGGCGATGGTTGTCGAGTTTAGGTATTAGTTGCCAATTGGCATATGCTGCAGCGATATTGGCTGGAGAATTGGCTGTTGAATAAATAAGGCCTTGGCATTTATTGATCAAATAATGTTTTAATGTCAAAGAGCACGCAATATAGGCGCCATGACAGCCAAGTGCTTTACTAAACGTCCCCATAATGAGATGGGGGATTTCAGATAAATCAATACGGGTTGATACCCCATAACCTTGAGGTCCAAATAAGCCGGTTGCATGGGCTTCATCGAGGTATAAAAAAGTTTGATGTATTTTGGAAAGTTCTACGAGTTCATTTAAAAAGCAGATATCGCCATCCATACCGAAGACCGTTTCACTGACCAAAAATTTTGGTCTAGTTGTGTTTTTGTGTTGATCAAGGAGACTTTGCAAATGATTCATATCGTTGTGACGATAGCGTAGTAATTCAGCACCACTGAGTTTAATTGCTTGATATAAGCTTGCATGATTGAGTTTATCAAAAAAAACCAGTGGCTTCTCATTTAATACATGCTTATCTAAAAGTGCTGAGAGCACGCTTAAATTGGCTTGAAATCCAGTGTTATAAATGAGAGCAGCTTCACAATTTTTATCTTTTGCAATTTGCGCTTCAAAGACGGGGAATAGGGGATGATTCCCTGATAATAATCGGGAACCTGTGGCACCATTTCCAAATTTTCTTAGCGCAACTTCCGCAGCAGTAATACTATCGGGATGTTTGCTTAATTGTAAATAATCATTACTTGAGAAATTTAAAAAGGTAGTTGCCGTATTTTCATCTGGTAAAGTTCTATATTTTGCGGTATGTTGCAAATGAGATAAGTATTGTTGATAGTGCTTATACATTCTGATTTGAAAACCTTTTTCGAGAACCAATTATGAAAAAAACATGGACTTTAGAGCAGGCGCAAAAATTGTTTGAGTTACCATTTTTAGAGCTTATTTATAAAGCTCAAACAGTTCATATTAAGCATTTCGAATGCAGTGAAGTTCAGGTTAGCACACTTCTAAGCATAAAAACAGGCACCTGCCCTGAAAACTGTTCCTACTGTCCACAGTCGGGGCATTATAAAACAGGGCTGCAAAAACAGCCTTTAATGGACCTCTCAGAGGTGCTTTCAGCAGCCAAGCTTGCAAAAGCGAATGGCAGTACTCGGTTTTGTATGGGAGCAGCTTGGCGTGGCCCATCCGATAAAGATCTAAATACCGTCTGTAACATGGTGTCTGAAGTTAAAAAACTAGGTTTAGAGACCTGTGCCACCTTAGGGCTTTTAAAAGATGATCAGGCGCAACAATTAAAAGAAGCAGGGCTGGATTTTTACAACCATAATATTGATACATCACCTGAGTTTTATGAACAAATCATTACCACTCGAAAATTTCAAGACAGAATTGATACCCTAGAACATGTCCGAGATGCAGGTCTTAAGGTCTGTTGTGGTGGCATTATTGGCATGGGTGAGACCAATGAAGATAGAATGAGCATGTTGGTGGTGCTTGCCAATATGGATGTTCCTCCAGAGTCTGTGCCTATCAATCAATTAATTCCAATTCCAGGAACGCCCTTAGAAAAGCAACATCCGGTAGATGGTTTTGAT
>RGPR01000218.1 GCA_010030245.1 Gammaproteobacteria bacterium | reverse complement strand
TAGCTAAATCTTGTTTAGAAAAGTTTGAAAATTTCTTTGGTGATCGTCTCGAAAAATCAACACAGATTCATTATCTTCTGGTTTTGAGCATTAAAGTCAGCCTTAGATTCAATAAGCAAACTTACAACTGCGGCCTCTCCTCTTACTGCAGCATACATTAAAGCTGTATTGCCATAAATATCTTTTAGATCAACTTTAGCACCACCGCTTATAAGCTCTTGCAACATCTGCAGACTTGGTAGTATGTGCGTTATTTTTGGCAGCAATAATTAAAGCTTTGTCACCTTGAGCATTTTGCATATTAACATCAGCACCATTTCTGAAAAGCTCACTTACAATTTTAAATGGATTAAGCATTTCTGTATTAGCATGTCAAATACTCTTGCTAGTGACTGTGAGTAAAACATTTATACAAGATATATCCATAACCGGCAAAATAAGATAGAATTGCGGCTTTATATAAATTTGGGTGTTTTAATACTAATAAGTTAATAAACGAAATATTGCTACAATCAGCACCAGCATTAAACAAGAGCCTTAAACTATCCATGTGATTATGTCGATCAGCCAACATGATCGCTGTCTCGTTAGAACAATTTCTACTGTTAATGTTAGCACCGGAAGAAATTAGTAGTTGTATAATTTCGTTTTTACCATTTTCAGCAGCTTGCATTAGCGGTGTTGTGAGATTACTATTTTTATCGTTAACATCAGCATTGGCATAAATTAATTGCCTTGCAATTTCGGTATGCCCTTTTGATGACGCCAGCATTAGAGGTGTTTCTCCTGTATTATCTTTCGTATTTACATCAGCACCGGCATTAATCAATATGTGTGTAATTGTTGTATAGCCATTTTCAGCAGCCCAGAATAGAGCTGTTTTGTGATTTTTATCATAATCATCAACATTAGCACCTGCATGAAGCAACGCTTCTAAAACTTCAAAATTTCTATTGCGCGCTGCGTATATCAAGGCTGTACAACCTTGATCGTCTTGCGCATTAAAATCAGCACCAGCATCAAGCATTACTTGTACAACATTAGCATGACTATTCCTTGCTGCAAGTTTCAAAGCTGTCAAGCCATAAGAATTTTGTGCATTAATATTGGCACCTGCATGAAACAGTATTTTTACAATTTCAACGTGTCCCTTTTGCGCTGCCAGCATCAAAGATGTCGTGCCTTCATGATTTGTCTCATTAACTTTAGCACCGTTTGTAATCAGCTGTCTTACAACATCAACATGACCATTATCTGCCGCAAAAATCAAAGCTGAATTTTTATATACATTTTGTGCATTAATCTTGGCACCTGCATGAAGAAGTACTTGTATAACATCAACATTTCCCATTTGCGCTGCAGTAATCAAAGCTGTCGTACCATGATTGGTTTGCTTATCAACAACAGCACCATTTGCCAGCAGTAATTTTACAATCTCAACATGTCCATGATAAGCTGCATTAATCAAAGCTGTCTCGCCATTAAGGTTTTGCGAATTAACATTAGCACCGGCATTAATTAATTGATTTTCAATTTCTGTATGACCTTTTGATGCAGCCAACATGAGAGCTGTTTCTCCTTTATTATCTCTAGCATGAACATCAGCGCCAAATTCAATTAGTAGCTCTAAAGTTTTATTGCGACCATTAGCAGCAGCATACATTAGTGCTGATTTGCGAACACCATCTTTGACATTAACATCAATACCTGTAGTTAAAGCTTTCTGCAAGTTATAGGTATCACCCTGGCTAGCCAACATCATCAGATTATCGATAACTTTCATTTCATTAATCTGTTTTTGTAGCATCAGCTCTTTCACACGCTGATAAATTAGTTTATCGACATCTCTTTTGTTAATAAAATTATCCAATACTAAATGCCAAGAAATA
>RGPR01000217.1 GCA_010030245.1 Gammaproteobacteria bacterium | reverse complement strand
TATATGTTGCCCAGTCAGAGAAATACAAAGCGGCAGCGGATGCTTTATTCATTGATTGAGCCAGCATTACTGTTGCATCGGCAGCATAGGAATCTGCTAAATACTTTTTAGCTAGTGCAGCATTACCGTCTAGGATGGCTAACTTCTCGGCAAGTCTTACCCTAGTTTCCTCATCGGTGGCATTGTTGAGAGCTGTCATTAGGCCAATACGCTCTACATCATATTTCATCTTCAAGGCTTCTAAAGCGTTCTTTTCTTTAAGCAGTGCCAACTCTTTTGCACGTTCTTTATTTGTTTTTAATATAGCGTTTGCACGCTCAATATCTTTAGTGGCGCTAGGTCCGAGACTATAAGTAAAATTAGAAGTTGGCTTAGGGGCAGACATCTCGCCTAATTTGCCAAGTAAGTTAAATAAGTTAGTAGAGGTGAGAATATCTATTAATTGTTTAAATCCTGTGGTATTGCGCAAGTTGCTTAATACTCCAGCCAACTCACCAATACCTGTAATTACGTTAGCAATTCCAGTTGCCAGTGTATTCATATCTTCAGTTAAATCTTTAATACTTTCATTTTTACCAAGTTTAGTTAAGGCATCAATTAAACTTTTACCTATAATTTCACTTGCATCAGCACTAGCTACTTTTAACAAATCCATTTTGCCAGCATAAGTATCTAGCCTTGCGGATGCTTGACCTGCAAACTTTTGATTAAGTTCGGCCATAATCTTATCCATATTGCCAGTCTTTAATGTGGCCTTGCTTATGCCAGCACCTAATCTACTTAGTCCTGTGGTGTTGCCGCTAAATCCTCGTGTTAATGCTGCGCTTACTTCCGTTAATGATTTACCTGTAGCTGCGCTTATGTCTAAAGCGGTGGCTAAAGCATCTTGGCTTTTAGTAACTGATCCAGTAACGGTTAATAGTTGTTGAAATGCTGGTCTTAATTGATCGTCTAATACGCCTGTGGTTTTTTGTAGGTTGGCAATATAAAACTCAATTTCTGGTGCGGCAAACGCAAAACCTGTGTTTTTAAGTTGTATCTCTAACGCTTTGGCTGCTTTTTCATCAGCTGCAAATGCATTAACGGCTTTTTTGCTGTAATTATATAATGCCCTTGCTCCAAACACTCCAACTAAAGTTTTACCTAATTTCTGTACTTGTTTATCAAATGCAGATATTTCCTTCTTGCCTTTAGCAAGTGCTTTACCATTCCAGGTGGCTAGGGCCGATACAACTAAACTTGGGGGTTTTGCCATTATGCAACCTTCCTAATTTGTCCATTATTAAACTTAGTGGCAACTGTGTCGATAGCTTTAACTACTGCTGGATATACTTTGTTAGATTCTTCAAACCAAGCACGATAAATAGCACGACCACGTTGGTTACCTTCACCTTTTAATTGGCTAAGGTTTTCTGCTGATTCAATAAACTGTATGCCAGCGTTAGGATTTAAACTTTTAGAATTAGCAGCACCTCTAGGATTTCTGCGACCTGCAGTTTCAAAGATTGCTCCTGAAGCAGATTTATTAGCAACAAAATTAGTTATGCTAAACCCTGATTGATTTCTACGTGTAGATCCTTTGGAATAATAAATACCGTTCTTGGCTACATCTTGATCGTAAAATGGAAAGGCTCGATATTTTTGTTCTGCGGTTACATTGATTTTGCGCCAGCCTGATAAAACCTCAGCATTGGCTGGCATATAACCTTTAGCCTTATCCCTTACAGGAATCATCACGGCTTTAATCTCATTTTGCATTTCTTTGTTTAGATTGGAATCGACCAGATCCATAGCTTTGATCAACTCTTTAACGCCTGTGACGTTTACTGGCACGTTTGATCTCCTTAGCTCTATCTGTCAGAACTTGTATGATTGCCGCATACATTTCTGTATC
>RGPR01000216.1 GCA_010030245.1 Gammaproteobacteria bacterium | reverse complement strand
ACTAAAGGGATTTAATCTTTTGCAGCTTGTTGTCAATAGGGTAACCATTCCACATCCTAAAAAAGATTTGCCAATTAAAACGGTTGTGAGCATATTTAAACAAGCTCAAATTGAGCGGAGGGATATAAAATGAGATATCCTGTAGTGATTCATAAAGATAAATTAAGTGATTTTGGCGTTACAATTCCTGATATTCCAGGGTAATTCTTGTCCCTACCGCAACCACTCAAACAAATTAAATGAGCAATGTATGGCAATAATAGGTCTGTCTGAGCAGGAATGCCCGGATGGCATGGGCGATGACAGAAGACAAACCACGAACACGGTGCGTCAGCATGGAGTTGCATTGGCAGTATAAAATTTTAGACTTAAGGCGACAACTTTATTGACAAACACCGCATGAATGATAGGGTTTGGCATAATAGCATTGGGCATTTAATGCCTGAGCTATCTTTTCATGATTGGAAAACTCTTTGCCATTGTCATAGGTAATCGTCAATACTGGAAGACCACGAGCTTGGAATTGCTCAAGACTTGCATGAAACACCAATTCTGCTGTTACTTGATCGTGGCGATCATTTAATTCAGAAAACCAATTAGCCAATTCACGACCAGCGATGAATAACTCAAAACGATCAGTCATTTCAGGATTAATAATGCCATCCTATGTATTCTATATCTTACCCGCTTTAGTCGACATGTCCCCGTGCAACTTTAAGCGGCTGGATGAATTCCCAATCATGCATAGTTAGATAAGCTAAGCTTCTAAGAATAAGCTGGATTAATTTTTGGATTCTGCAGCAGCGCCATTATATATGGCTGCATGCACGCCTTCGGCAATTAAAGCAATTGCTAGCCCACAAACGGCAACTGCAAGAGCTATCGCTGCTACATGTGGCAAAAATACCATTAAACCTGTAACAAGGGCATACGCAGTTGGACTACAAGATAGTGTCGCAGCCATCGCGACAGCACCACCAAAAAAGCCTAATAAAGCTATTTTTGATTTGGGTTGTAATGCTATAGACGGATATCTTAGCGCATCACTGTTTTGCGCTTCCGCCGCTCGCACAATATCTTTATCATCTTTCAATTTTTGAGATGCATATTCTAGCGCACAACCGTTTTCCGCTACCGCCGCTCGCACAACCTCTTTATCAGCTTGCAATTCTTTAGATGCATATCTTAGCGCATAACCATTGTTCGCTACCGCAGCAAGCACAACGCCTCTATCAGCTCTGAATGCTACAGATGCATGTGCTAGCGCACAACCATTGTTCGCTACCGCAGCAAGCACAACCTCTTTATCGCTTTTGAATATCAAAGATACCTGTTGTAGCACCTGATGGTTTTTCTTTACCGCAGCAAGCACAAAACTTTTATCATCTTGCAAATCTTTAGATGCCCATTCTAGCGCAAAATAATTGTTCGCTACCGCAGCTAGCACAACGCCTCTATCAGCTCTCAATTCTTCAGATGCATGTGCTAGCGCATAACCGTCTTGCGTTATCGCAGCAAGCACAACCTCTTTATCAGCTTTCAATGCTTCAGATGCATATTCTAGCGCACGACCGTTTTGCGCTACCGCCGCTAGCATACACGCTCTATTAGCTTTCAATGCTGCAGGTGCTTTTTCTAGCAGAAAGCTGTTTTGCTTTACATCCGCCAACAACTTGATTTTATTAGGATTAAACATAGAAAATATACCTCAGAAGCTAAAAAAATTATCATTTTAACAACAATACCTTTTTTATGCAATATCTTGGGACTTATTGGCATATTAATGCGCACATGTTAAGCGGAGTATTTACACAAATGATATGGACGCCCATTCAATAAATTTGCGTATAAGATAAGGTTCATCAAGATTGGCTATTCCTGGCATATCTAAAACAATAACCTGAGTACTCAGGTT
>RGPR01000215.1 GCA_010030245.1 Gammaproteobacteria bacterium | reverse complement strand
AGGCGCTTTTTGTCTAGGTTTGGGTGGTTGAGCGGGTGTGCCAATCATTCGAATAATTCGTTCAAAGTCGTTTTGGACTTGTGTTGGTGATTTTATTGTTGCATTTGCTTTGAATGCAGGCAAGTATTTTTCCCATGGATTTGGAAAAACGTTCGCTAAAGAGCGTGACAAATACAATTGAGCATAAGCAATCATAACAAGTTGCCACCAGGACTCTTCATGCCGAACATCGGGGGTTTGTATTTTATCCATCAATAACCGGTTCTTTCCAAACCTAAAAAAATGTTCAATATCGAAGCGTTGGCGATAGCTTAAGAAAATATCAGATAATGATAATTCCATGCGTCTTTTGCCCGCGGCTGTTAACCAAAGTGGCCGCTTGAATAGCAACTCACCAGACGTCTTACAAACCTGAACACGCAGCAATCGCAATGGGTAATCAGATAGTTTGCCACCCTTTTTGCCTTTCATAATGATCTCATTCCAGCAGTCAATTTTTATGATGTGTACTTTTCCTCTGGCACTCATCTGTGAAAATTCAATGGATTCATCTGGAGCACGCCACGTTGACGGATCCTTTAATTTATGAATATCACCATAGACTTTTGGACGACCACGTTTTTTGGTAGCCGTTATCTCGCCTGAGGTATATGGATAAAAAAACTTCTTATTATTCCTTGAACGGCTCACGTGTACCTGATTTACATTGTTTTTTGCAATGCTCAAACACAGTGGATTGTTGTATGCTGAATCACCCAGTGAGACTGATAGCTGATTTTTAAACTCACTTCTCGATTTGATGCAGGCAGCAATTTGTTCCATTCCAGCTAATTCAGCATGTTTGGTGGTATCAATACGCGTGCATGCCAGAGGTATTAACCATGAAGGTGTATTCGCATCTGGCTTTTCAGGTAAGTAAGCCGCAATGCTGTATTTGTGGCCAATCGTCACCGGTTTATTCCCACAAACGGCGTTAGGTGCATATACATAACTTCTATCTTCCAAAGTCGGTGAGAAAATACGTGGTTCGGGCGTGCAATCTACTGCAAACAGATGAAACCCGCGCTGATGAACCAATGGGCATAAACTTGATAGAAGCTTTGTTAAGACCCGTTTTTGTTGTTGTGCAGCGGTTACATCTTTCGATAGATACTCATCCAAAACCCGTGTAATGCTACAATAATTTCGTCGGTGCAAAGGACTCAATGAAAGCTCAACAACACTGCTTGCAGTTCTATTGCTTGATAATGCATCAACCAGGTCTAAAGCAGCGTCTCGTCGTGAGGGAAAAAAGCGATAAATGCTATCGCGGAAATTTTTAAAAATAGGTACAATCTCTTCCAGCATAAGGCAGCATCCATACTACAATTTATTTTTTCTGAGCAGAAAATTTTGCATTGTATAGCTGTTTTATGCCCTTAAGGAAGTTAATCCAACAGTCCAACGTGTATTATAAGGAAATCCAACTATGAATCATTTCGATTTTGAAAAACTTGACGTTTATCAAGCGTCTATTGAGGTTGTCGTTTTAATCAATAAAATTACAGAGTCATTCCCACGAGGAAGAGCTTATTTGACAGATCAGCTACAGCGAGCAGGAACATCAATATCACTGAATATTGCCGAGGGTGCAGGTGAATTCTCTCCCAATGAAAAAAGTAGGTTTTATCGTATGGCAAAACGATCAGGAACAGAAACTGCTGCAATACTTGATGTGGCCAAACGATTAGATATTATACATGAAGACAATTATCAGAAGGGACGAGAATTACTGATTCGAATCGTTATGATGCTGACCAAATTGGCTCAAAAAACAGATTGATCGGGTTCGGGCGGGCTCGGTCACGCCCACGGGCTCGGGCTCGTATTAGATCGCGGTTTTGTCCAAACTCCAGTTAAAGTGATCCCATATTAAACTTA
>RGPR01000214.1 GCA_010030245.1 Gammaproteobacteria bacterium | reverse complement strand
AATTAAGTTCAAAGCATTTTTTTGAAATATATGAACTTTAAATTCCAAGATTATTTGCATACTATGTTTAGAAATATTATTAAATCAAAAACCTGAAGTCTTAACTGCCAAGTTCTATTCCCCGATGATTTTAACAAGCACTCTTTTTTTTCGACGCCCATCAAACTCACCATAAAAAATTTGTTCCCAAGGCCCGAAATCAAGCTTGCCGGAAGTAACTGCCACAACAACTTCTCGGCCCATAATCTGCCGCTTAATATGAGCATCTGCGTTATCTTCACCCGTATCATTATGACGATAGTTACTTACAGGCTCATGTGGTGCCATAGCCTCTAACCACTCTTTGTAATCATGATGAAGGCCTGATTCATCATCATTAATAAAGACACTTGCGGTGATATGCATGGCATTAACCAATATAAGACCTTCCTTAATACCGCTTTCAGCTAGACATTCTCTGATGTCAGATGTAATGTTTGTAAAATGCATTCTAGCTGGAGCATTGAACCAAAGCTCTTTTCGGTAGCTTTTCATATGAAGATGTCCTTACAAAAAATTATAATTAATCACCATCAAAATTAAATTCAACACGATTTCCCGCAGGATCACGCAAAAATATTTGATGGGCTGTCATGCCTGGAATAGGTTTTTCTTCAAAGGGAATGTTGAGTGATTGAAGCTTTTTTAAAACGTCTTGATAATTTGCCGTTTTAAATGCGACATGATCGAAAGATGATTTATGAGGCGAGCGATCATCACCTTCTTTAGGAGTGATGAGATGTAATACATCCTTATCGCCTATATATAACCAAAAGCCAAAGCGTTCAAATGCTGGCCTAAAGCCTTCCGTTAAGCCTACAACATCACAATAAAAATCTCTTAATTGAATCACCAAATCTTTTTCTGCTACAAGCTGAATATGATTGATGGATAAAATCATGTAATTATTTTTTTAAATTGTAGGTTGTGGTGTGCGAAGACGAATATGGAGCTCACGCAATTGTTTTTCATCCACAACATTAGGTGCTTTAGTAAGTAAACATTGCGCACGTTGTGTTTTTGGAAACGCGATCACATCACGGATCGATTCAGCTCCTGCTAATAAAGTCACCAGTCGATCAAGACCAAATGCTAAGCCACCATGCGGTGGTGCACCGTACTGAAGAGCATCGAGGAGGAAGCCAAATTTTTCTTTAGCTTCTTCTTTTGAAATTTTTAATGCATCAAAAACTTTGGACTGAACTTTTTCTTCATGAATACGAATAGAGCCACCACCGACTTCCCATCCATTGATCACCATGTCGTATGCTTTTGATAAACATTTGCCAGGGTCAGTCGCTAACAAATCTTCATGGACTTCTTTTGGTGCTGTGAATGGATGATGGATAGCCACCCAACGATCGGTTTCTTCATCATGTTCAAACATCGGGAAATCAACGACCCATAAAGGTGCCCACGTCCTTCCATCGACATGATTTTTTTCATGACCAATTTTAAGACGCAAAGCACCTAGGGCTTCATTTACAATTTTTTCTTTATCGGCACCAAAGAAAATAATGTCTCCATTTTGTGCACCCGTTTTTTCAATGATCGCTTTTAAAGCAATCACATGAATATTTTTAACAATCGGACTTTGAAGACCTGTCTCGTTTAATTCATTAATGTCATTAATCTTGATATAAGCTAAACCTTTAGCGCCGTAGATTTTGACAAATTCGGTATAAGCATCAATTTCAGAGCGGGTTATAGCAGATCCATTAGGCACGCGGATGGCTGCAATACGGCCGCCTTTCATGGTGGCTGCAGATGAGAAGACCTTGAAGTCTACATCTTTCATGACATCTGTGAGTTCAGTAATTTCTAGAGTGACACGCATATCAGGTTTATCTGAACCATATTTATGCATCGCTTCCTGGTAAGTCATGCGTTGGAATTGTGATGGCAAATCA
>RGPR01000213.1 GCA_010030245.1 Gammaproteobacteria bacterium | reverse complement strand
GATTTATCGCCATTAGAAAAAAATAATCTTTTTGTAACAATCCTCAAATAATGAACTATTTTTCAAAGTTTTAGGCTCAGGGTCAAGATTATCAATATCTTCTGCTAACCTAGCATTATTCTCAAAGCATTTACTCACAAGATCATGAAGAAACCTAATCAAATGGACTAGTGCTACAATAGGTGCAAGAATTATAGTTATAGCAATTCCTAAACCAAATCTTAGCATTTCCAAAGGGATAGTAAACAAATGCAAGCAGGGATTATTGGGGTGATTCCACATGATCTTGCGGACAATTAATGGAAAAATTAAATAATCTAAAAGCCCTTTTGCACCTACTCTGTTTGCATCAAGATTAAGTGTTTTAAATTCATAATGAACACCAACAAGAATATCAAATGTTGCGCGTAATCCATCAATATAATTCATGTTTTTTCTAAATTTTAAGCATATATGCTCAAATACTGTTATGTCGAGAAGCAAACGAACATCCGTCTCATTAACGCCATCGATCCTGGGCATCATAATATCTTGGTTTATTCCTTCGATAGTGGTCCATATAAATTCAACGCCCGAACTTTTCGACATTGGATTCAGACCACAAAAAAAAGGTAGTGGCTTCATTTTTTCTCTATTAGTGTCTTCTGACAAAGTTCATCAGCACATTCTACCATAGAATAAACAAAAAATTAAACAATGAGGTGTTTTTGTATCAATAAATTTGAAAAATAGCTGTTTTAATGTATAAGTATAATCATGCCTATTAAGTACAATCGAATCGCTTATTGCGTTCATTGTAAAAAATAGACATGATTGGAACAAATATTTATATCATTAACTGAGAAAATGGAGAGTATTCTGGATAAACCTGGGCCCCAACAGGCAAATAAAAGCTTTGCTCAAGCAGATGCTGTCCAGAAAGTGCAGCATGGGACACCTGATCAGTAAATACAATCCACGCTGAACCAGCTGGAAAATGAAATTCTATTTTATTAACTTGATCTTGATATTGCTCATCAAGCTTCATTTGATCATGTAAAGATAGCATCATGTGATCATATAAACTTCTTTTGGTTTTTGTTAATTTAAACATAGCTTGTATCGATGCCATAAATCGAGAGTAACCTGGAATATGCGGTTTAAATCTGGAGAGCACTTCTTCAAATTCCTCGCCAATATGCCAGACTCTTGGCTTATTATATTGATTAATATTCGAAAAAACCCGTAATATACGCTTACCCTGGACTGGTGTTGATTTGAAAGCATCGACATGCAAGCGTGTATCATCTTTTAAAACCGAAGTTTGCCGACCCATAATTTCTGCGGGACGAAAACTGGTTCTACCCCACTCTAAATGCTTTAAATATTTTGGAAATAACATCTCTATTAAATGATTTGCATAGTTGGCAAATCGTGACATCATACCCAAAGTTAGGTCTTTGTCAGCGAGATAAGCTTGGTTCAAATAATTTAAGCTTTTAGATAAATGATTATAAGAAATATTTTTTTGTTTAGGCGCTAAGCGTTTTTCATCTAATAAACAGAATTCATCATCGAAAAGATTAAAACCTAGTGACGGAAGGTAAATAATTTTACCCTGTTCTAATGCTAGAGTTGTCTGTTCGGAATCTATCATCTTCGATTCATTAATTTCTAAAATACGTGTCCTATTCATCAAATATTCCTTATAAAGTCAGCATCAATGATGCTGTATCGGTAAACATTACTTAGAGCAAGATCTAAGCATCATATCGAGCGGTGATTGTTAATAAAGTTGTCGCCTTAAGTCTAAAATTTTATGCTGCCAATGCAACTCCATGCTGACGGACCGCGCTCGCAGTTTGTCTTCTGTCAATCGCCTATGCAATCCGGAAATTCATGCTCAGACAGACTTATTATTGCCATACATTGCTCATTTAATTTGTTTGAGTCATGTAAGGTCAGCCTATAAAATGCTGTAAATTCGAAATGTTACCGTAGGTAAAGAATTGCTGCCAGAACTTTTATCAG
>RGPR01000212.1 GCA_010030245.1 Gammaproteobacteria bacterium | reverse complement strand
ATTCGATAACCACATTGTGACCTTTCGGCAGAGCTGCGATAGAAAATATTTTTATTTTTTTTGATTTAGGTATTGACAGGGTTTTTTCAGTTTTTTTCAAAAAACACCTTCGGTTTCAAGGGCGTTGAAATTGGTGTATCTGGCTGGTTTCTTGATCTGTATAAGGAATTATAAGCACCATGGTTAACCCCTGCCGTATCTAAAAAATTATGATTCCGCATATGGCTTCTCAAGAGGAAAAATTTGGCTAAAAAAACCTGGGTTATAATACATGCAATGAAAATAATGTGTGTAATGGTAATATGGCTAAAAAATCCAAAGGGCATAAAATGAAGATGCCTAAAGTAACAAAAATCAGCCAAGAACAAATGGATGATTTCCTGGCAGCAATAATGGATTCAAATATCAGCGCTGAATATGCTGAGTTTGCCAAGATGCTTATCCATGGCAATGCCTGGATGGCGCAGCAATTAGAATTAGGACTATTAAGCATTGCAAAGCTGCGCAAGTTATTTCAAATTCAAGGCAGTGAAAGAGTGTCTAGTAGAAAACCCAAAAAAGACCCTGCTTCATCAGGCAATAATGGCTCTAACCCATCAAAAGGACATGGACGAAATAGTGCTGATGCTTATCAAGGTGCGGCTATCGTTGAGGTTTCTCATCCAGAATTAAATCCTGGAGACACATGTCCTGCTGAGGAATGTGATGGCCGTTTATATGAAATGACTGAGCCCGGCACTTTAGTCCGTGTTACAGGTGCACCATTGGCACAAGCCACACGCTACAATCTACAGAAATTACGTTGTGCAATTTGTGAGATTATTTATACAGCACCCTTGCCAGAAGGCGTGAGTGATAAAAAGTATGACGCTAATTTTGTTGCGATGCTTATGATTAACAAATATTTTATGTCGGTACCGCTTTATCGCCAAGATAGATTACAAAACCATTTAGGTATACCTCTGCCTGCTTCAACACAGTGGGATTTAATGGTAGCGCATGAGCCCATGTTGAAAGTTTTGCATGAGGCAATTGCCCAAGATGCCGCCAATGGTTTGGCACTTTGTTATGACGATACATCTGTAAAAATCATGAGCGAAATTAAGGCCGCTAAGTTAGCAGAAATTGGTAATAAAAGTCAGCATACTTGTTTTACTACAGGCATTGTAAGTCTTCATGAAGACCATCGCACATATCTTTACATCACCGATAACCGTACAGCAGGAAAATGTATTGCTGAAATCATGAAGCGTCGTCATCCTGATTTAGACCCGCCGATAATGATGTGTGATGCATTAGCGGCCAATATTCCACAGGGCATTGCTGATGACTTATACATTTTATGCTTTTGCCTAGTACATGCAAGAAGGCAGTTCTATGAACTTCCTAATGGCTATGATGATTTGGCTGATAAAGTCATCGGTTTAATCGGTACTATTTATGATAATGAAGCGCACACTAAGGACTATAGTCCTGAAAAGCGACTTGCCTATCATCAAGAAAAAAGTACGCCTATCATGGAAGAATTGAAAGCCTATCTTGAAGAGCAAAAATTAGAATTTGAGCCCAATTCTGTTCCTGGCAAGGCAATCGACTATATTTTAAATCGATGGACTGAGCTATCACAGTTTTTACGTCAAGCTCATGCGCCACTGGATACCAATATTGTAGAGCGTGCACTTAAGCTTGTCATTCAAGTCAGAAAGTCTTCGATGTTTTATAAGACCTTAAGCAGTGCCGCCTTTGCAAGCTACGTACAATCAGCTTTTTATAGTGCTGCTCAAAATGAAATAAACCCATGTGATTACATGTGTGCTCTTATCGAGAATGAACAAGCCGTGATAAAAAATCCCAAGGCTTGGCTGCCTTGGTGCTATCAGCAAATGCTCAAGCAGAGCCTGGAAGCTGGCGCCAAGCAGGACTCATCTGCGCCGGGCGACCCTGATTAAGGATAATAGCCATTGTTGTCGCACAAACATGCTCGTCTAGGGACTTTGGCCAATAATTGAGTTTGCCCTGAGAAAATCGTTTGGTGCATAA
>RGPR01000211.1 GCA_010030245.1 Gammaproteobacteria bacterium | reverse complement strand
AGCGAAAAAATGTCACAGGTAGGACTTGATGATGCCATGACGTAAAGCTATATGTACAAGTTCAGCGCTATTTACTACGCCAAGTTTATTGCGTAAGCTGGTCTGATAATTATTTGCTGTTTTATCAGAAATATTCAAAATATCAGCACAAGCAGTGATTGATTTTCCTTCAGCTAACATTTTAAAAATTTCAAGTTCTTTTGTTGTGAGTAATTGAATTTTTTGAATTTCAGATGGAATATCAGTTTTTTCATTCGAAAATCTTAAATCATCACTTAAATAATTTTGTCCTTTGATAACACTTTGAATAGCTTTTATGATGTTCAACGGATCTGATGATTTACTGACAAAACCTTTAGCACCAAGTTGTAAGGCGGTTGTGATCAAAGTCTGATTGTCATACATACTGCAAATAACAATTTTTGCATTTTTATCACGAACTAAAATTTTTTGTAATAAAGTCATACCGGAAATGCCGTGCATCGACAAGTCTGTGATGACCACATCAGGTCTGTATTGTAAAAAATACATATAGCCTTTTTCACCTGAATCGGCCTCACTACATACTTGCATGTCAGGAAATGAAGAAATCAGCTTAACGTAACCTTGACGGACGATGGCGTGGTCGTCTACCACCAGCACACGAATCATTGAATATGAGCTTTCAGTATCTTCATATTCTTGAATATAGTAAAAAAAACATCTAAGTTGTATAGGAAAATTTCCTGAAATACTGCATACAAAAGAAAACAGGAATATTTCATATTGTTCAATTAGAAGTAAATACATAGAGTCTGACCTTTTCAATTTTGCCAAGGTCTAGCTATGAAATCGGTTTATTTTTCCGCTTCTTTTTATGTGTCAGTATCAGTTGTTTGCCTGAGCACATCAGGCCAAGTATTTGCGCAAGCATCTGACAATGAAATTCTGCCACGCGCAAACGCTTTGCAATCAACAGACGCTAGTAGCAATACCTTGAAAGAGGTGAAGGTGATTCACAACACGCCTTTGCCCGGTACAGGTAACCAATAGAACAACAGGCAGCATGGTAACTGATCGCTCATGGTTGACTTCAAATTATGGAACGTACACAGTGGATAGTTCTGGTACGGGTACAGGAAAAACAAATCCTGGTGATATTTTTCCTTATTTAAGATGTATTGCCAATGCTGGTCAGAATAGTGAGCCACCTGAAAAATGTACGGGTTTGCTCACAACCACTTACACAGATCAAAAAAATTACGGATTAAGCGGGCAAGTCGATTTCACAAAAGAAACAAGTTTTGGTGAAAATAATATTGTGCTGGGCGCAGCTTATGACAGATCCGATATAAGTTTTTACCAGTCTAGTCAATTTGGATACTTAAATTCTGATAGATCTATTACAGCAGTTAGTCAGTATGCTGATGGCAGCCAAGATTCAGAAAATGCTTTTGACAACAGAGTTGATTTAAGTAGCAAGGTAACTAATTCCAGTGTATTTTTTGTAGACACATTATCCGTCAAAGATTATCCATTGAATGTTGTAGTTGCCGCCCGATATAACGATACTTCAATAAAAAACACGGATAATCTCGTATCTTCTGGAGCTTATTCGTATGTATCTGGCTCAGGTGAATCGAGATATTCTTTAAGTGGCGATCATCACTACAGTAGAGTCAATCCTTCCATAGGATTTACCTATAGTGCTTTTAAAAATACAAGTTCGTATTTAAGTTACAGCGAAAGCAATCGTGCCCCAACATCTGTGGAATTGGGCTGTGCCGATCCAGATTACTCATGCCGCTTGCCCAATTCCATGGCGGGAGACCCTACTTTGAACCAAGTGGTAGGTAAAACCTGGGAGATAGGTACGCGCGGTCAATTACCGGAGAGTAAATTTGCATGGAATTTATCTGCCTTCAGTACGGATTTGCAAGACGATATATTGTTTGTAGCTACAAGCGGCAGTGGTGGTTATTTCAAGAATTTTGGAAAAACCAGAAGACAAGGTATTGAGTCTGGGTTTTCAGGGGAAGTGAACAGATTCAATTACGGTTTG
>RGPR01000022.1 GCA_010030245.1 Gammaproteobacteria bacterium | reverse complement strand
TTAGGACATTCCTATTGGGAATTTTATTCATGATTTTGCTGCGGAATATCAGGTTTACCATCGATCAAAGTTTGCATTGGGGTTCGACCACAACACATTTTACCTTGATGAGTGCGCTTATTATTAAAATATTGCAACCATTTATCTAGGTCATTTTGCAAGTCATCAATGCTTTCGTAAATTTTCTTACGAAAAGTCACCTGATAAAACGCTTGTAAAATGGTCTTATGAAAGCGTTCGCAAATCCCGTTTGTTTGTGGGGATCGTACTTTCGTCTTGGTGTGCTCTATGTCATTAATAGCTAAATAAAGCTGATAATCATGTTAATCTACTCTACCGCAATACGCTGTACCACAATCTTCTTCACTATATTGTTATCAATTTCAGCTTTAAGGCCAAGAGGGTTTTGTCTTCTATCGTTCCCACTTTTGCAGCTACCAGGATCTATGTTTAATCCGCCATGTCTTGGCCCATGCGACAACTACTGCCTGAATCAATTGGCATTTTCCAATCCATTGTTTCAGGGGTCAACATGATGACAGTCGAGCCAAGTTTAAAATAGCCAAATTCATCACCTTGATGCAGGCGTATATCCTGATGCTGGTAGTCTACTTTATGCACATCATGCTGGCGTTTAATGTCTCCAGACCAGTATGTGCCCATATTGCCGACAATGGTGGCACCTACCATGACAAGAATTAAGGGGCCTTTTGCGGTTTCAAAATGAAGAACAAGGCGTTCATTTTTGGAAAATAAACCTGGAATATGTTCAGTGGTGAAAGGTTGCACCGAAAACAAGCGCCCAGGAACGTAGACTTGTTTGACTAAACGGGCTTCAATTGGCATATGAAGACGGTGATAGTCAGTTGGTGATAGATAAATGGTGATAAATGAACCATTTGCAAACTGATGGGCGAGCTTGTCATCTGCAATCAGCTGTGACAATTCGTAATGAATCCCTTTTGCCTGAATAACTTGGCCATTTTCTAGTGCCCCTGCTTGGCTAACAAAGCCATCTGCCGGGCATAGATAAGTGCTTTTACCAAGCGGCCTGACGCTGGCTTTTAATCGGCGTGTAAAAAATGCATTAAAACTTTCATATGCAAAGGGATCAGTTTCAATCGCCTCTTCCATATTAACGGGATGACGCTTTATAAAATAGGCAATTAAGTGGTTTTTTAGTCGATGGATGCGAGAATTTGCAAGCAGTCCTGCAAATTCGCTTAAAAGTCTTTTAGGCAGTAAATAGTGCCATAATAAAGTTAAACGTTTATTCATAAGATATTATAAAAATAAAAATCAATTGATCATTATAACTCAAAAACCATAAATACTGCTAGTCACTACTCTTTTATGGATAAAATTAATCAAAAAATGCCCCTTGATTTGAATTATAGCCATTTTAAAAATTGTTGTTTCAAGCAACTATCACTGATGAATTGCCTTTTTTAATACTTGATGAATCCCTTTAGCTATGGCAAGATTTTTAGATTGTACTGGTATATTGGAGATGTTAAGCTAGCAGATGTAGGGTAGGTGCTTGTATCATCAAGACTGCTGCTGTATCATGCTGCTATCTATTCTTCGATAAACCGTGGGCCGAACGGGGATAGCTTGTAAGTTTCGTCCCGCCAGTGTCGGGCAACTTCGTTTCTACGGCGAGGCAGAGGTCAATTTAATGAGGACATTTTTTTAATGAATATTTTTCAAAAAATCATGAGTTGGTTTAAGCCAAAGGAAAGGCATAAAGGCGTTATTAAATTTTTTGATAGGAAAAAACGATTTGGTTTTATTGTTGCAGTGGATAGCGAATATTTTTTTCACGCCGCAGCCATTCGTGGTAATGATTATCGTTTTTTACAAGATGGTGTCGAAGTGAGTTTTGTTTTGGTTCAAGGCCGTAAGGGCTTACAAGCTGATGACGTCATGATTTTATCCAAACAAAGAGCAAACAATAGTCAAAAAAGGTAATGGCTATGCAAGCTTCTCAAGAAAAACTGAGTTATCTTCAGCAATATTTAAATGCCCAGGTCATTGGCCAAGAGTTGCTTATTGAAAGACTTTTGATTGCGTTGCTTGCAGATGGTCATCTGTTGGTCGAAGGCGCGCCGGGATTAGCTAAAACCCGCATGGTCAAAGCACTGGCAGCAGGAATTGAAGCAGGATTTCATCGTATTCAGTTTACGCCAGATCTCTTGCCAAGTGACTTGACAGGAACAGATGTCTTTCATCCTGAGAATGCGAGTTTTGCTTTTATGCCAGGCCCCCTATTCCACCATTTGGTGCTGGCAGATGAAATTAATCGCGCGCCCGCTAAGGTTCAATCTGCCTTATTAGAAGCTATGGCCGAGCGACAAATTACAATTGGCTCTAAAACTTACCCCTTGCCAGAATTATTCCTGGTCCTTGCGACACAAAACCCAATTGAGCAAGAAGGCACATACCCTTTGCCTGAGGCCCAGCTCGATCGATTTCTGCTTTATGTTAAAGTTGACTATCCTGATGCCTCCGTCGAGGGGCGTATTTTAGAACTTGCGCGTGCTGAGGCTAAAAATGGGCATGCTACCCTTGTGGCCCCGGAAATCAAATTGTCTCAAATTGATTTGTTTAAAGCTAGAAAAGAGGTTTTAGAAGTATTTACGAGTGATGTGATGAGCCAATACATTATTGATTTGGTCTTAGCGACACGCCAGCCGCAAAAATACCCACAATCGACATTAAGGCAATGGATAAGATTTGGTGCCAGCCCAAGAGCGACTATTGCACTCGATAGATGCGCAAAAGCACATGCATGGCTTGCAGGTCGAGATTTTGTGACGCCCGAAGATATTCATGCAATCATCTATGATGTATTACGACATCGTTTGTTATTAACCTTTGAAGCAGAGGCCGAAGGAATTGAGCCTGAGCAGTTAATCAACGAATTACTAAAATGGGTAGCGCTTCCCTAGGATTGAGGAAAAGCTGTGTTTGAATTAAGCTTTACTGATTTACTTGCCTTACAGAAAAATGCTAAACCGTATCGATTCCGTGCACAACATCATCAGTATGGTGGCGCGATGTTGCAAACCAAAATACGCGGCCGTGGCATGGATTTTGTGGAAACACGAAATTATCAGATAGGTGATGATATTCGTTTAATGGATTGGCGAGTGACAGCACGTACCAATAAACCACATGTTAAAGTATTTGAAATGGAGCGTGAACGTCCTGTGATGCTTGTTTTGCATTATGCGCCAACCATGTTTTTTGGCAGTCGAACCTGCTTAAAATCGGTCACCGCTGGAAGACTAGCTGCCATGCTCGCTTGGACGGCAAAAGCCCATGGAGATAGGGTTGGTGGTGTTTTGTCATCTTTGGTGGCGCAGCAATTGTGGCTTCCTCATGCCCATAACCAAACCTTGATGTATTTTTTAAAGTCGATTTCCGATGCAAGTCGCCATTATGCTGATGAGAAGTGGAATAACTGGCAAAGTGAATGTAGTGCTAATGTACTAATGAATACCTTAAAAGATGTCAGTAAAAATCTTAAACCAGGGGCCTTGGTGTTGATCATTAGTGATTGGTATGATCAACTATCTGGATTGCATCCACTGTTGTTTAAATTAAGGCAAGAGCATGATCTTATCTTTTATCATATTTTAGATGAACTGGAACTGGGAATAGATGATTATGGTATTTTCCCCATTGGCAATGGCAACATCTCCCAAAATTTAATCATGCAAAATCAAAATGATTTAATGAAATATAATGAATTTTGTGACGAACGTCTTGAAAAAATGCAAGATTTTTCAAGAAAACTAAGGGTTCCTTATTATCATTTAACTGCTGCCAATGATTTAAATTTAGTGGTGAGACAAAGTTTAACGAGGGGGTTGCGTGGCTGAATTAAGCTACCTTAAAGAATTGAGAGATATTCATCTACCCACTAAGGTTTCGGCCTGGCCTTTGCCTTGGGGGTTTTGGTTATTAATGGGACTCCTGTTGCTTGCAGTTATTGGCTATCGATGCTTCACACCGTATCTGCTTGCATTGAGAATAAAGCATGCTTATTTGGCTAAATTAAAAGCCCTAGAGACAAATCCAAATCAACAAACATTAGTGCAACTTGCTTTATTGTTGAAGCAAGCTGCACTAATGAATTATCCCAGAGAGGAGGTTGCTTCGCTCTATGGGAATAATTGGTTAGAATTTTTAAGTAAAACTGCTAAAAATATCAGGCTTGACGATGCAAAAATATTTTTTTCAGATGCATTATATCAACCCTCACAAACCCGTGATATGAAGCCAGCTTTACTCCTTGCTAAATCATGGCTTAAACAACAAAGGTTCAAACCATGTATGAATTAAGTCATCCATGGTTTTTGTTGCTATTGGCATTGCCAATGGTTATTTTTTTCCTTTGTCCACCTGTTTCTTTAAAATCGAAAATGGCTCTGCGTGTCCCTTTTTATGATCGCTGGCAGCAACATGAAGACCATCATCCCAAGGTTTTGCATTTGATTTTATGGCCATGGCATTGGGCTGGCATCTGGGCTTTATTAATATTGAGTCTTGCAGGCCCACGTTGGGTTGGGTTGCCACAAACAATGTCGCTGGAGACTTATCATATGATGATGATTCTAGATATTTCAGGGAGTATGGGCTTGAAAGATATAGCCTCCCATGGAGGCTATCGAACGCGTTGGGATGTGGTGCGTGATACAGCCAGTCAATTTGTTAAAAAACGCTCCCAAGATAGTACAGGACTGATTTTATTTGGTGAACGTGCGTATTTATTTGCACCACTGACTTATGATAAAACCACTCTTTTAGAACGAATTAATGATGCGAGTGTGGGGCTTGCAGGACAAGCAACGGCATTAGGTGATGCCATTGGTCTTGGGGTGATGCATTTAAAGAAAACGCCTGAAAAAGGACGCATCATCATTTTATTAACTGATGGGGTGGCCAATGCAGGCTTTTTAGAACCGATTAAAGCCGCTAAAATTGCAGCAAAAGAGAACATTAAAATTTATGCGATTGGTTTAGGCCCAGATATCAAGCAACAAGAAATGTCGAGCTTGTTTTGGCAAATGCAACACACGCAAGATTTAGATGAAGCAAGCTTAAAATCAATTGCGAAAATAACAGGTGGATTATATTTTCGCGCAAATGATGCCAATAGACTGCAACAAATTTATCAAGCGATTGCTAAAATGGAGCCAGTCAAAGAAGACCGCTCGCATCTGCGTCCTGAAAAGCAATATTTTTATTTGCCACTAATGTTCGCTTTTGTATGGATATTAGGATTATTTGGCGCTCAAATCTGGCGTGATTCCTGGAGTCGTCGATGATTTTTTTAAGGCCTTGGTTTTTGTTGTTTCTGCCCTTTTTAGGATTGATAGCATTCTACCTTTGGCGAAAACCAGGTAAACATCAAGATTGGTACAAACTTTGTGATAGTGAGCTGTTACATTTTTTTCAACAAGGGAAAATGGATAAGTCTTGGCGGGCAACTTGGGGAGGAATAATCTTATCATTGTTGCTTATCAACATTGCCCTAGCAGGACCTGCTTGGAAAAAACAACCCATTAAAATGGCAAGTATCCAAGAGCCAGTTATCATCATGATGGATCTTTCAATGGCAATGTTGCTTGATGATATTTCACCCAGTCGCTTGGAACGTAGCAAAATGTTGCTACATGATTTGCTTGCCAATCACCCTGAAAAACAATGGGGCTTTTTAGTATTTTCAAATATGGCCTATGTTGTTACACCTATTACGACAGACACCCAAAATATTATGAATTTTTTGCCAGTCATATCGCCGCAAATTTTGCCAGCTGGTGGCTATCGTATCGATGCAGCTTTCAATCAAGCCAAGCAATTATTAAAACAATCCGGTTATGAGTCAGGGCAGTTATTAATATTATCTAGCAAACCACCAGAAAATGACTTTAAGTTACCACATTTTATCGACCTCGCTTGGGTTAATGTTACTCCTGATGCTCAAATAATGACGAAAACAAATTTCCCACAGTTCAATATTCGAGAAAACAAGGCGATTGAGGCATGGTTAGTGCAATCAATATTGAATAGCCATAAACTTCAATCTTCAAAGTTTACGGTGAACTCATATCATGATGAAGGTCCTTGGTTTTTAGCTTTTGCATTATTGCCTTTGATGTTAGTGTTTAGAAAAGGTTGGTTGATACGGTTATGGGAATAAAGTATTTTTTCAGTATGATATTGACGTGTTTGGCGTTTGAGACCTTAGCTATTAATCTATGGAAAAACGATGATCAAATTGCCTATGAATATTTTCAAAACAAATCCTTTGCTAAGGCTAAGCAAGGGTTTCGTGATAACGGGTGGAAAGCAAGCAGTGCTTTTCGGGATAAAGACTACGATATGGCCTTAAAGTATTATCAAGAGATAAAGACTCCAGATGGGTTTTATAATCTAGGTAACACCTTTGCATTTAAAGGCGATATTAAAGCAGCAATAGCAGCCTATCAACATACACTTGCTCTAGATTCAACACATCAGGATGCCAAGCATAATTTGGATATATTAAAAAAATACCAGGATAAGCAAAAGCAGGATAAGCAAAAGCAGGATAAGCAAAACCAGGATAAGCAAAAGCAGGATAAGCAAAACCAGGATAAGCAAAACCAGGATAAGCAAAACCAGGATAAGCAAAACCAGGATAAGCAAAACCAAGATAAGCAAAACCAGGATAAGCAAAACCAAGACAACAGTTTGCAGCATACAGATAAAGAGCAAGCTAAAGAAGATTGGATGAAGTTCATTCAAGAAGATCCAGCAGGTTTACTTAGACAAAAATTTCGTAGAGATTATCAACGTGCGCAGGAAGAGGGGCGAGTATGAAAGTTATATTAGCACTTTTTTTATTCTTAAATTTTAAAGCGGGTTTTGCGCGTATTGAAATTAATTTACAACCAAATCGCCCGGTAATGGGGCAAGAGTTGCAATTTATCATACATCAGTATGATAAAAATGCGTCCTCAACGCCTGATTTTTCACCGTTGTATCAAGATTTCACATTGATTGGTCGTCAACAAAGTGTGTCTTATCAATCGATTAATGGGAAATCACAACGCGAAAACATGTGGACATTATTGTTGATGCCAAAACATGAGGGCAAAGTTAGTATCCCCGCATTGACCATTGGTGATGAAACAACCGAAATAATCAATATTGAGATTCAAAAACAAGCTCAGCAAGCAAGCAAAACAGTCTCAACACACGAAGCAACCTTTCTAGACTGGCATGTCAGTCATGATCATCCGGTCGTGCATGAACAAGTTGAGCTTAGTTTGAAGATTTACCACTTGCAACCGCTTTTAGATGCAAAATTACAAGCACCATCGGTGAAAAATGGATTATTGTTCACGCTTGAACAAGCGCTGCGTTATTTTGAGACAAAAAATGGGATCCGCTATGAGGTTGAAGAATATCGTTACATCATCTATCCCCAACAATCTGGTAAAATGGAGATAATTCCGCCTGTACTTGATGCGATTGAATATGGTCTGGCGCCAAGCCCTGTACATGTCAGTTTAAGTCCAATGACCTTGCATGTTAATCCGCCTCCAAAAGGACAAACACTCGCCAACTGGTTGCCAGCACAAACATTAACATATAAGGAACTAAAGCCTTTGACTAGCAAAATGGGTATTCCCGTAGGTGATACTTTGGTTAGACAACTTCAAATAACTGCAACAGGTATACCCGCTCAATTGATCCCTGATATAGAAGCCTCATGCGGAAGTGGTTGTAAGGTCTATATGAATCCCGCAAAAATTAGCAATAAAATGCAAAATGGTTCTTTAAAAGGACGGAAAATTTATGATATTACCTACCTATTTAGTCAATCTGGAAAAAAAATAATTCCTGCCATCCATATCCCTTGGTTTAATACGGCAACGCGACGTCTTGAACAACTGTTGATTCCAAGCGTACATATCGATGTATTTCCAAATCATCAGAAGCAGCATCTTGAGAAGCGACGCAATGCCTCTCAAGTAAAACAAATACACTCATGGTGGTTTGCTCTTTTAGGCTTTTTGGGTGGTGGTTTGTTAATGAAATTTCAAAGTAAATGGGCTTGGAAAAAGTGGCTAAGGCAATGGAGAGGGATGGAATTTGAGCATTATACTTTAAAAAAATCATGCCTTCATCATGAGCCCGAGACAGCTAGGCGAGAAATTTTGGCCTGGGCTAAAAAAGCAGGATTTAAAAACCCTATTTTTGATTTACATGATGTCATTGCTCAAATTTCTGTGGGTGATTTTCAAGATGAGCTGCAAGTATTAATGACATATTTATTTAGTCAGCGTCAAAGTAAAAAATGGCATGGACCCCGCCTCTGGCGGGCCTTCAAGGCTTATAAGCTTAAACATCATGTGTCTGAGTTAGCTTCTCAGCACGCATTTAAGCTCAATCCTTAAACTTGCCGAACTTGGGGGGCGTGTGTTATATCTGATGAAGATAGAAAAATATGAGACTGATTAAAATGAAGTTAAAAATATCTTCCCTTTTTACTGATTATGGAGCGAGGATATCCGAAACAAGGACCGGTGACGATTGATGTGTATATCAATGATTATCGAGGTATTACCCAGCGAGGACATATTCCCATCAGTGGCCATGGAATTTATTCACGTGGATTGGTGTTATCTGCAAATGGTGATGCCAATATTGATTTAAGTGGCCATATAAATCTGGCTAATATTCATGCTCGAGGTAAAACGCATATTGAGATGAGTGGTGTTCATTCGAGACGAAGCAAGATTGAGCTTTTTGACCAGGCTTATGCAAAGATCACTGGGATAGTGGGGGTTTGTGACTTAAATATTCATCAGCGAAGTTGTTTAATCATGCATTGGGTTAATGCGAGCAAATTAAAGTTTGTTTTAGGCGATAATGCCTATGTGCAATTGGCTGGACATGTGAATCTACTTGATGCTGAGCTTTTCGAAAGGTCAAAGCTTGCTGCGCGTTTCTTAAGAAGTGAGCGGACCTTTGTAAAAACACATGATGTATCTGTGGCTGAAATTTCAACAGTGAGAGCTCAACATACTTACGCACTCGATAATAGCCATATCGATTATTTCAATGTGCCCTTATATAAAACTGATTTAATGGTTGAAAATGGGGCGGTTCTTGACCTGCGTGAGTGGTATTTATCTAGTGCCCAGGAAAATATTTATTTCGAAGAATAAAGATTAATCTGCTCAATAATTTGTTCATAGTCACCATCAATCGGTAGGACATGGTTCGAGTTGGGCAAATAGCTCACTTGAAGCATAGGCAATAGTTTTAGCATTTGATGTACTTGCTTAGAGTCGACAACATCATCATGTTGGCCTAAAAACAGATAAGTTGCGCTGCCCCAAGATTTAAATTCATAGTTATCAATGAAATTGAGTATTTCAATAATCGTCTCCAAGGGTAATTGACGATACAGTAATTCATCAACAACGGCATTAAAAGTCCGCCCCCCTCGATTAAGCACATTGACAAAACCTAATTGTTTGCATATTGAAGCAATGACTCGTAATTGAGGTAAGTTTTTCCTGAGCGCTAAGGCAGGAGCGAGCAAAAATAAGTTTCTGATAGGATGTTTTTCTGCCAAATGACAAGCAATTAAGCCGCCAAGTGATAGCCCCAGTACATCCACTGATTCAAATTGAGCATTTAATATTTTATAGGCATGTTCGGCGTCTTGTAACCAAGATTTTGCGCTTGATTTGGCAAAGCTTGCAATTGATTGACCATGACCGGCTAAAGTGGGTATAAAGATATGGTCATAATGTTGGAGTCTGGGAGCTATTAACCGGAATACAGCCGCAGAAGACGAGAAACCATGCAGCATGAGCAAGGCTGTTGCCTTTTTATTACCCTTAGATATCATTTGAGTTTGAGTCAACGCAATATCGTTTTGACTAGGAGAGGCAAGATGAATACCCTGCCTCATCCAGGCAAAGTCATATGGCATGATGTCATTGAACGGCATGTTTTTTCTCTTAAAGACCTATTAAAAATATTGTAACCTGTAATGAAAAAAAGTGTAAATGCGCAGATTTGTACATCAATAGTCAAATATATTCAGCTATGGCATAATACGCCCAACATTTGCAAGGTCTTGAGAAATTTATGCATGAGATGATAGATAGTTATATTCGCGAAGCGCTTAATAAAGTGGCCCATGAGATGAATGTAGAATGTGCGCCCGATATTAAATTTGGGGTTGAACGGCCTAAGGATTTAAGCCACGGCGACTTTTCAACAAATGTAGCAATGGTTTTGTGTAAGTCTCTGCGCATATCCCCGCGTGATTTGGCTTTGAAAATTATCGATAAATTAACTGTGCATGAGGCATTTTCAAAAATTGAAATTGCAGGCCCTGGGTTCATTAATTTTTACCTTAATCAAACTGAATTAGCTAAGGCGCTCTCAGCACTTTGGCAAGACCCTCATTTGGGCATAAGTCCTGTGACTTATCCACAAAAAGTAGTGGTGGATTACTCATCACCTAACCTTGCCAAAGAAATGCATGTAGGCCACTTGCGTTCAAGTATTATTGGTGATGCTCTTGCAAGAGTATTTGAGTTCAAAGGGCACCAAGTGATACGTCAAAATCATGTTGGCGATTGGGGAACACAATTTGGCATGTTAATTGCACATTTTGCCGATGAAGAACATGCGCATCCTGGTGAAGTCAAACTAAATGATTTAGAGTCCTTCTATAAAGCGGCCAAAAAACGTTTTGATGAAGATGACGATTTTGCTAATCGTGCGCGCCAGTGGGTGGTGTCCTTGCAATCAGGTGATGCGCATTGTTTAAGTATGTGGACAAATTTCATTAATTTATCACTGACCCACTGTCAGGAAGTCTATGATGAGCTTGGGGTGTCCTTAACAGCTCAAGATGTCCGCGCCGAAAGCGCATACAATGATCAACTGCCATTGATTATCGACGCTTTAGTTGCTAAAAAATTGTTGATTGAACATGAAGGCGCAAAATGCGTATTCATGGAAGAATTTAAAGGCAAAAATAATGAGCCATTGCCGATTATCGTCCAAAAGAAAGATGGTGGCTTCTTATATGCCAGTACTGATTTGGCAGCTATTCAATATCGCCATGAGGTGCTCCATGCTGATAGAGTCATGTATGTCGTTGATGCCAGGCAAACTCTTCATTTTCAACAAGTCTTTGCTTTAGCCCATCTGGCAGGTTTTGCAGGCCCCAATATGCAGTTGGAGCACGTAAGTTTTGGCATGGTGCTCGATAAATCAGGGCGTCCATTTAAAAGTCGAGAGGGTGGTGTAACAAAACTTACTGATTTATTATCTGAAGCGAAGCGCCGCGCCAAAGCGCTGATTGAGTCAAAGTCAATCGATGCTTTTGACGATGACACCTTAGACCATATGGCGCGTGTCATAGGTATTTCAGCGGTCAAATATGCTGATCTTTCTAAACACCGCAGCAGCGATTATATTTTTGATTGGGACAACATGATTTCTTTTGAAGGCAATACCGCACCTTATTTGCTTTATGCCAATACTCGGGTGATGAGCCTTTTCCAAAAAGCAAAACACGATGAAAACCATTTAAACGGTTCATGGGTCATCAACGAAGCACAAGAGCTGGAACTGGCGAAGCATTTATTGCAGTTTTCAGAGGTCATTGATCTTGTCATGCAAAAAGCAACACCACATTTGTTGTGCACCTATTTATATGAACTTGCTGGTCTATTCTCAAGCTTTTATGAAAATTGTCCGATTTTGAGTCAAAAAGAAGAGGCCTTGAAAATAAGTCGCTTGAAATTGGCATCATTAACAGCGAAGGTCTTGCAAAAAGGGCTTGGACTCTTAGGCATTGCAACCCTTGATAAGATGTGAGAATAAGCAACACAACGATGATGACGATATATAGCAGCTCTATTGCAAACAGTAATTGATTAATTTATAATCCGCCGTGAGCAAAAGTATGAATACAAAAATCAATACAGTTACGAAATGGAAGGCATGGGTCTTATGGCCGCTGCTTATTGCTATGTTATTTACAAGCTTAATAGATGTTTTAGTGAACGCTAAAGCAGCAATTTCTGCAATGTTAGGCGCGATAGCCGTGATATTTCCACAAGCTGTTTTTGGATATTATTGTTTTCGTTTTTCTGGCGCTCTAAACAGTCGTCACATCTGGAAAAGCTTTGTGAGAGGCGAAGCCTTAAAACTTATCCTATCCGCTATTATTTGTGGCCTATGTTTTTATTTCTTAAAGGTTGAACCCTTGTGGTTTATAATGGCCTTTATTTTGATGCAATTTACGCAACAAGCGATAAATTGCAGGTTGTTGAATCGCTAATCCGGAAAAAAACATGATTTCAAACACCGATTATATTAAACACCATTTAACCTATCTAACATTTAATCTAAAAACAATGGCGATGGGTAATGGCGGGTTTTGGACCCTTAACCTTGACACCATTTTCATTTCACTCCTTATGGGTTTCATTGCGATTGGCGTTTTATATGGAGCCGCGCGCAAGGTGACAGCAAACACCCCAGGCAAGCTTCAAAATTTCGCTGAAATGATGTTGCAGTTTGCAGATGGACAAGTTAAAGACTGCTTTCATGGCCGTAATGATTTAATCGGACCATTGGCATTGACCATTTTCTTATGGGTATTCCTAATGAACTTTATGGATATCGTGCCAGTTGATATTCTACCTAAAGTTGCTGAATTATTTGGACTTCATCATCTTAAAGTCGTCCCCACAAATGATTTGAACATGACGTTTGCGATGTCGCTTTCTGTTTTCTTTTTGATTATTTTCTATAGCATTAAAATTAAAGGCATCAAAGGTTTTACCAAAGAGTTGACATTGCAGCCATTTAATCATCCGCTCGCCATTCCTTTTAACTTCCTGCTAGAGTTAACCGGTTTAATAGCGAAACCAATCTCATTGGCGTTGCGACTGTTCGGTAATTTATACGCTGGTGAGTTGATTTTTATCTTGATAGGGCTTCTGACATTACAATCGAATTGGGCACAGCCAACTTTCGGTTCAGTGTCATTAACGATCGCTCAAGTATTGCTTTCATTGGGATGGTCAATATTTCATATTTTGGTTATCACTTTGCAAGCCTTCATCTTTATGGTGCTTACAATTGTTTATCTCAGTTTGGCGCATGAAGAACACTAATCATCATCGTTGATGTAATTTTTTGTTAAAATAAAGGGGAAAAAAATGCAGGTTATTGGTTATTACGCTCAAATACAAAGCATGACTGTTATTGCGGTAGCGCTTCTAATTGGTCTAGGTGCCTTAGGTACTGCGATTGGTTTTGGTTTGCTCGGTGGCAAATTTTTAGAAGGTGCTGCACGTCAACCAGAAATGGTTCCTATGTTACAAGTTAAAATGTTTATCGTTGCAGGTCTTTTAGACGCGGTTACCATGATTGGTGTAGGTATTGCATTATTCTTTACCTTTGCAAACCCATTCGTGGCAAACCTAGCAGCTTAATTTGATTGGGAGTATCAACTCCCATCTCGCTTTTTTGGAGAAGAGACCGTGGATATTAACATGACTCTGGTAGTACAGATGCTAGTTTTCGCTGGTTTTGTCTGGTTTACCATGAAATTTGTCTGGCCACCATTATCAAAAGCACTCGATGAACGACAAGCAAAAATTGCGGAAGGCTTGGCTGCTGCTGAACGTGGGCGGCATGAACTTGAATTGGCGCAACAGCGGATCAAAGAGGATTTGAAGCAAGCTAAAAATCAGGCTTCAGAATTGATTGAAAGAGCAAACAAGCAAGCATTGGCTTTAATCGAAGAGGCACGTGTTGATGCCAAAGCAGCGGCGTCAGGCATCATTAAGCAAGCGCATGATCAAATTAGCCAAGAAATACAACAGGCACAAGAAAAGCTTCGTGCAGAATTGGCTAAGCTTGTGATGATGGGCATGGAAAAAGTGATTCAAGATACACTGCCAGATGCTGCAAAGAAACAAGCAGTTGCGCGTTTAATCAACGACATCTCTGAAGGGTAATCGCTATGAAAGACACGCAGACTATAGCTCGCCCTTATGCAAAAGCATTGTTTGAATTGGCACTAAAGCATGACGCTATGGCGATGTGGCGAGATGCCTTAGCTGTCTTAGCGACATGCGTTGAAGACAAGCAGATGCAACAATTGATTGATCACCCTGAAGTGTCAGCTGATATGTTAGTTGATGTACTTGTTACTGTCCTCAAGCGTTCAATGAGCAAATACAAGCATATTGAAGTTGTCGAACATGCAGTGATCATGATTGCAAAGCAACACCGCTTAAGCGTGTTGCCTGAAATTTTTCGACAGTATGAAATGCTTAAAGCAGAGCATGCCAAAATGTGTTCAGGTATTGTCTATGCCGCAGAAAAATTAGATGCTGCTGAATTGCAAAAACTATCAGCTGGTTTAGAAAAAAAATTAAACAAAACCGTCGAGCTATCGCAAATTATCCAACCTGATTTACTGGGTGGAGCCAAAATACAAATTGGCGACATGGTGATCGATGGCAGTATCCGTGGACGTTTACAGCGTTTGTCTCAAACGTTGTCAGCAGTCTCTTAACAGGTTTTTAGTAGAGGATTTCAACATGTCAGAACAAATTGCGCTGAGTCCCTCAGAAATTAGTGACATTATTAAACAAAAAATTGAACAATTTAAGTGCGTTTACATGGTATGGAAGCGGTGATGCAAGGTGAAATGATAGAATTTCCCGGTGACGTATATGGCCTTGCATTAAACCTTGAACGTGACTCTGTTGGTGCGGTTATTCTAGGAGATGCTTCTCATCTATCAGAAGGCCAGAAAGCACGTTGTACCGGCCGCATCCTTGAAGTGCCCGTTGGTCCAGAATTACTAGGCCGTGTGGTGAACGCACTTGGAGAACCAATCGACGGTAAGGGCCCAATTGAGGCTAAATTACATGCGCCGGTTGAAAAAGTCGCTCCTGGCGTTATTGCACGTCAATCAGTATCCCAACCCGTGCAAACTGGATTAAAGGCAGTAGATGCCATGATCCCAGTGGGTCGAGGACAACGTGAGTTAATCATTGGTGACCGTCAAACAGGAAAAACTGCAATTGCTATTGACAGTATTATTAACCAAAAAAATACAGGTATTAAATGTATTTATGTTGCGATTGGTCAGAAAGCATCATCTGTTGCGTCTATTGTTCGTAAGTTAGAAGAGCACGGTGCCATGGCCCACACCATTGTTGTGGTCGCAGGCGCAGCTGATGCTGCGGCACTTCAGTTTATCGCGCCTTATGCTGGCTGCGCGATGGGTGAATATTTCATGGAACAAGGTCAAGATGCCTTGATTATTTATGATGATTTAACCAAACATGCTTGGGCCTATCGTCAAATTTCCTTACTATTGAAGCGTCCACCAGGTCGTGAAGCGTATCCTGGAGATGTGTTCTATTTACATTCACGTTTACTTGAACGTGCAGCTCGGATCAATGCTGAAGAAGTTGAAAAACTTACTGCTGGCGCTGTCAAAGGCCAAACAGGCTCTTTAACCGCATTACCTGTGATTGAAACTCAGGCGGGAGACGTATCGGCCTTCGTTCCAACCAACGTGATTTCGATTACCGACGGTCAGATTTTCCTCGATGTTGATTTATTCAACTCAGGCGTGCGTCCAGCGATCAATTCAGGCTTATCTGTATCACGTGTGGGTGGTGCTGCTCAGACTAAAATCATGAAAAAATTGGGTGGTGGTACCCGTCTGGCACTAGCACAGTTTCGTGAATTGGAAGCATTTTCTCAGTTTGCCTCAGATCTTGATGAGGTCACTCGCAAACAGCTGGAACGTGGTCAACGTATTACTGAAATCATGAAACAAAAACAATACGCACCTTATTCAGTTGCTCAAATGGGTCTATCCCTGTTTGCCATTGAAAAAGGTTTCCTCGATGATGTGCCGGTCAGTGAAGTTCGTGCATTTGAACATGGTCTTCAAGATTATATGCAACATCATCAAGCGGAATTAATGGCTGAAATCAACAAATCCGGAGATTATAGCGCTTCGATAGAAGAGCAGTTGATGAAAGCGGTTAAAGCCTATAAAGAAATTGCCTAATTAACCTTGGGTGGGTTCTCCCACCCTTTATTAAGTGTGAATTAAAATGGCTGGTGCAAAAGAAATACGAAGCAAAATAGCAAGCATTAAAAACACCCAGAAAATTACCCGGGCGATGGAGATGGTTGCTGCAAGTAAAATGCGGAAAACCCAAGAACGCATGAGAACTTCTCGTCCCTATGCACATAAGATTCATCAAGTGATAACCCATTTGTCTCGTGCAAATTCAGAATATCGTCACGTGTTCTTACAACAACGTGAAGTCAAAAACATCGGTTTAATCGTTGTGACTTCTGATAGAGGCCTTTGTGGTGGCTTGAATGCGAACCTATTGCGGATGACGATTGGACAAATGCGTGAATGGACAGATCAAGGTATTGGCGTTCATCTTGCTATTTTTGGACGTAAGGGCAATGCTTTTTTCCGTCGCGTGGGTGGGCAGGTTTTAGCAGCGAATGATGGCTTGGGTGATACGCCCAGCATATCAGATGTTTATGGTGTCGTTGGTGCAATGTTAGCAGCTTATGAAGAAGGCAAAATTGATGCACTTCATATTGCGTACAATGATTTTGTGAACACAATGACTCAAAAACCAATGGTTGAGCAATTGTTACCACTACCACGTGGAGAGGCTGAAGAAAGCCAAGCCAAACATTGGGATTATATCTATGAGCCGGATGCTAAAGAGTTGTTAGATCAGCTTTTAGCGCGTTACATAGAAATGCAAGTGTATCAAGCGGTGGTTGAAAATATAGCTTGTGAGCAAGCTGCAAAAATGGTTGCCATGAAAAGCGCAACCGATAACGCAGGTGAACTAATCAAAGAGTTTCAATTGGCCTATAACAAAGCGCGGCAAGCTGCAATTACCCAGGAACTGGCGGAAATTGTGGGCGGCGCCGCGGCTTTATAAGAGGGTGAGATAATGAGTATTGGTACGATTGTACAAGTAATTGGTGCGGTGGTAGACGTTGAGTTTCCTCGCGAGGATGTTCCTAAAGTTAATGACGCTTTAAAACTTCAAGAAGGTAATCTTGTTTTCGAAGTTCAGCAGCAGTTAGGTGATGGTATCGTCAGAACCATTGCTTTAGGTACAACAGATGGTATAAAACGCGGGTTGAAAGTAGTAAACACCGCAGAACCAATTAAAGTCCCTGTTGGTGTTGAAACTCTAGGCCGCATCATGGATGTTTTAGGACGTCCTATTGATGAAAAAGGAGATATTGGCGCTAAAGAACTATGGTCAATTCACCGCGCAGCACCATCATACGAAGAGCAAGCAGGAAGCCAAGAGGTTCTAGAAACTGGTATTAAGGTAATTGACTTACTTTGTCCTTTTGCGAAAGGTGGTAAAGTTGGCTTATTCGGTGGTGCCGGTGTCGGTAAAACTGTGAATATGATGGAATTAATTCGTAACATCGCTATTGAACACAGTGGTTATTCAGTGTTTGCTGGTGTTGGTGAACGTACTCGTGAAGGTAACGACTTTTACCATGAAATGAAGGATTCTAATGTATTAGATAAGGTATCCCTTGTTTATGGACAGATGAACGAGCCACCTGGCAACCGTTTACGTGTCGCATTAACTGGTTTAACGATGGCGGAAAAGTTTCGTGATGAAGGTCGTGATGTTCTTTTATTCATCGATAACATCTATCGTTATACCTTGGCAGGTGTTGAGGTCTCTGCATTATTAGGCCGTATGCCTTCTGCAGTAGGGTATCAACCTACTTTGGCAGAAGAAATGGGTATGTTACAAGAGCGTATCACATCAACCAAAACGGGCTCTATCACCTCCATTCAAGCTGTATATGTTCCTGCGGATGACTTAACTGACCCATCGCCTGCAACAACCTTCGCCCACTTGGATGCAACTGTTGTATTGTCAAGGCAAATTGCAGAGCTTGGTATTTATCCTGCGGTTGACCCATTAGATTCGACATCACGACAATTGGATCCTTTAATCGTTGGTAACGAGCACTATGACATTGCACGTAAAGTGCAGCAAAGTCTCCAACGCTATAAAGAACTCAAAGATATTATTGCAATTTTGGGTATGGATGAGTTATCGGAAGATGACAAGCGCTTGGTTTATCGTGCGCGTAAAATTCAACGTTTCTTGTCGCAGCCGTTTTTCGTGGCAGAGGTTTTCACAGGTTCTCCTGGTAAGTATGTGTCATTAAAAGATACTATCAAAGGCTTCCAAGCCATTTTATCGGGTGAATGTGATGAATTGCCAGAACAAGCGTTTTATATGGTTGGTACCATTGATGAAGCGTTTGAGAAAGCTAAGACATTGTGAGGGATATTATGCCGATAACCATGCATCTAGATATCGTCAGCGCCGAGAAAGAAGTTTTCTCCGGCGTTGTTGAATTTGTCGTTGTGACTGCAATGCTTGGTGAGGTTGGCATTAAACCAGGACATGCACCTTTATTGACTATGTTAAAGCCAGGCGAAATTCGTGTGACTTTAGAGCATGGTCAAGAACAAGTGTATTATGTCTCTGGTGGGATGTTAGAAGTACAACCTTACTATACCACGATTTTAGCTGATACTGTTGAACGAGCTGATTCCCTTGATGAGGCAGCCGCAATTGCAGCCAAGGAACGTGCTGAAGAACTCATGCACAATCGTGACGCTAACATCGATTATTCCGTCGCTGCAGCTGAACTTGCTCGAGCAGTTGCTCAAATTCGGGCAATTCAAAAGCTTCGTAAACATCACTCATAATTGATAATAAGGCACGTTCGCTAGACCATGCCTTATTATTTTCTTTCTTAATATATTCAATTCTTTTTAAAATGATTCGGGTGATTGTATCTGAAGGTGTTGAACCAGGAGAACTTTGTGTACAACAATATTTAGATATTGACGTCCTCCCCGCCCTGAAGAGACGAGGATTCCCCTTATCATGTTAAACATGACGGAAGTGGTTCTTGCTGCTGACAACTT
>RGPR01000210.1 GCA_010030245.1 Gammaproteobacteria bacterium | reverse complement strand
GCCTAACAGGAATCAAACAACTTTCCAAAGATGAGCTAAAAGATCACGAACCTCATGTCGCTGGGATTGCAGGCTTGTTTGTTCCGCAAACTGGCATCGTGAATTACAAAGATGTCTGCAAAGTTTATCAACGATTGATAACAGAATCTGAAGGCGAAGTTCGCTTGGGAACTAAATTCATCTCCTGCAAACGCGATACTAACGGTCTGGCCGTCGAGACCAACCAAGGAAAGATACACGCTTCCTTTTTAGTCAACTGCGGTGGTTTGCAATCTGATCGGGTTGCAAAAGCCTGCGGTGTTGAACCCGGCGTTCAAATCGTTCCATTCAGGGGTGAATATTACGAACTCGTTCCTGAAAAACATTATCTGGTAAAGAACCTTATTTACCCTGTACCCGATCCTAGCTTGCCTTTCTTGGGCGTTCACCTTACCCGCATGATTCATGGCGGTGTGGAAGCCGGGCCTAATGCTGTACTCGCATTTAAAAGAGAGGGCTATAAACTTCTAGATATTTCCATTAGGGATATGCTTGGCTTAGCCGTATCGCCTGGGTTTTGGCGCATGGCTGCCAAGTTTTGGAAAACCGGCATGGGCGAGTTCCATCGTTCACTTAGCAAAAAAGCTTTTCTAAAAGCTTTGCAACGATTGATGCCTGAACTACAAATGCAAGATATTCATCGGGGGGGTGCAGGTGTAAGGGCTCAAGCCATGGCTCCCGATGGTAAGCTTGTAGATGATTTTCATATTGTGGAGGCAGAGCGCATGGTTCATGTTTTGAATGCACCCTCCCCCGCTGCAACCGCATCGCTTGCAATTGGAAAAACATTGGCCGAATTAATATTAAAAAATCAGCTACAGCACAATTACAAGGAGTAACATCAAATTTTTACTTCGATAAAAAAGATATTTGAAAATCTTGTGCTACGAATTCCTAAAGTTAAACAAATCAAAGAAAACCTTGAAATCATGAGAAGCCAAATCAGCATCATGCAATATTACAATGAAAAATTAAGAGAGAAAATAAGTAATCTTGAAGAGTCAAACATCGATTTAATTAACAAATTACAAAAAAAAAGAAGTTTCATTACGATTATTAGAAGGTACACCCTATTCAACTATTGCACTACCTTTAGATTATATTGATTTTTGTAATCAAATGAAAACATTTGCCGAGGAATTAAAAGATATCCCTTTGGTTTTCGATCAAAAATATCTACCACAAATTGGCTGGATTGGAATCCCTTATTCTCCGTTTGATACCCTCGCTTTATATTCCATGATTCGAACCTATAAACCTAAAATATTTCTAGAAATAGGATCAGGTACAACAACTTGCATTGCATATAAAGCAATAAAAAACAATTCATCAAACACAAAAATAATATCCATTGATCCAGAACCCAGGGCAGAAATTGACTCGATCTGTGATCACGTAATAAGAAATGGTTTGGAAACATGTGATCTTAAAATCTTTGATCAACTAGAAGAAGGCGATATTCTTTTTTTTGATGGCTCCCACAGGTCATTCATAAATTCTGATGTTACTGTTTTTTTTAATCTTTTGCATGTTTACCTCCTGGGTAACATGAAACGAATTAACCCTTTATTGCCTACAGCTTTCGTTTGTCGAGATCCCGCATTTCAAGAATTCTTCTCCATTCCAATGCTTGACCTTGAAACCTATAATGAGCACTGGAAAGGTGGTGGCGCCATGTGGTTCACCCACACATCCCCGATCTAATAAATGCCTAAAAAAAGCTAAAACGGTAAAAACAACCCTTAATTACTTTTAATGAAAAGGTTCTATTGCAAAAATTACCAACAAAAAGTTAGTCTACCATTGTGTAATTTGAATTAACAGGGAAGGAATCCTTATGATTTGCAGAGTATGCGATGGCACAAAACTTGAAAAGGTATTGGATTTAGGAAATCAACCTTGGTGCAACCACTTCCTTAAACCGGACGAAGTTGGTAAAGAACCTACCTACCCACTTCGTGTTGTTTATTGCCATGATTGCTCTACAACACAATTGGATTAC
>RGPR01000209.1 GCA_010030245.1 Gammaproteobacteria bacterium | reverse complement strand
GCAATGTCATGACATTGCCTGGTTGATATCAAATTAAAAAGATTGACTACAAAGAGTTACAAGCATATTAGGAAATAGCCCAAGAACTAACAATGCGCCTGCATTCACGATATATATCATTCGTTTCATGGGTTGCACTTCAAACGGAATAGCCTCTTCTTGCTCGGGCACTTCAAAATACATCGTCTTAATTAAACGAAGATAGTAAAAAGCCCCAACAACAGCAAATATTAATGCAAAAGATGCCACATACACATGCCCGGTATTGACTAGCGCTCGAATGACAAGAAACTTGGCTAAAAAGCCGATCGCTGGTGGCACGCCAGCCATTGAGAAAAATACAATCAACAGCATCACAGCCAACCAAGGGCAACGCTTTCCAAGTCCTTTCAAATTATCAATTTGAAATAAAACAATATTTTCTTTCCGAGCCAAAATAATAGCTGCGAATGCAGCAGTGGTCATCAACGAATAAATTAAGATATAAAAAAGTGATGCCGTCTGCCCTATTTGTCCACCTGCGACAAATCCAAGAATGGCATAACCCATATGTGAAATAGTCGAATAAGCCAATAAACGTCTTAAGTCTTTTTGAACAAGCGCATTTAAATTAGCAAAAATAATCGATGTCAAACCGATTAAAGCGAATAAATGTGAAGAAAATTGAAAAACATCAAATATGCCAAACATGGATAAACGAAGAAATATCGCTAAACCGGCAATTTTTGGTGCTGCACTTAAAAATAATGTCATCACCGGATGAGCTCCAACATAGACATCAGGAATCCACATATGAAAAGGAACCAGTGCTAATTTGAAAGAAGCGCCTGCAATAATAAAGATAATAGCAAATGTCAACATTAATTGAGACTGAGTTTGATCCACTGTCAACGCATTAGCGATTTGGTCGAGGTCTAGGTTACCCGTCAGTCCGTAAAGCAAGGACATACCAAAAAGAATAAAGACCGATGCCAAAGCGCCCATCACAAAATATTTAACTGCAGCTTCAACTGCAAGACCATCTTTGCGCTGTGATGCAACTAAAGCATAAAGAGGCAATGAAGTTAATTCAAGGCATACATACATCGAAAGCATCGATTGAACACTAACCAACAACATCATTCCCATGGCAGAGAAAAGATATAGAGATAAAATGTCTCCTCTTTCGCTATCCATATGTTTTAACCTTGCTGAAGAAAAATAAATAGCTAAGAAAACCACCAAGACAATAAAAAACTGCATCAGATAAGAAACATTATCACTGATAAAAAGATTAGACCAAGTGCTAACTTGATAAGCAGGTAGCTCAATTATTGCAAGAACTGCTGCAATACCAAGGCCAATATATACAAAAATATTAGGTAGCCATGACTTTGGCTTAAAGAGGTCAATAAGCATAACGAAAATCGCAGTAAAAAAAACTGCTATGACGGGTAATGTGAGAATAAAAGAACGAGATAAACTTAACATAAGTATTAACCTTAAATTTTTGTTTTATATGCAAATACCATAATTTGGTGTAAGGATTGATGAACCATCTCAAAAATCCACTGAGGATATATACCGACCGCCAATACAAATCCAGCTAAAATTAAAAACGCAAACCACTCATTGAACTTTAAATCAGAGAGCCCTTTAATTTTTTCATTCACAATGGCACCAAATACGACTCGCTTGTACATCCAGAGTGTATAAGCCGCTCCTAGAATTAGCGTTGTTGCCGCTAAAAAGGCAACCCAAAAATTGATGTTAATTGAACCTAAGATGATCATGAATTCACCGATGAACCCTGACGTACCAGGTAGACCTGCATTTGCCATTGCAAAAAGCATCAAAAAGCTAGCAAATTTGGGCATGGTTTCAACCAGGCCCCCAAAATCGTGGATCATTCTGGTATGCATTCGGTCGTATATATAGCCAACTCCAGCAAACATACCACTAGAAACAAAACCATGAGAAATCATGATGATAACAGCGCCCTCAAGTAATAAACCAGCCGCTTGGAGGGAATTTTCATTTGGTAACAAATAAATGCCGAAAAT
>RGPR01000208.1 GCA_010030245.1 Gammaproteobacteria bacterium | reverse complement strand
CTCGATAAAAAATGCTGAAAAACTAGGCGATGTTGGGCAAAGGTTCCTAAATAAAACAGAAACGACCTTAGAAGGGCAGATTGCCAATTTCGCGGATGAGATTGCTTATAACAATCATGACATTGATGATGGCATCCGTTCCGGACTTTTATCGATCGATCAACTTGCGGAGGTTTCTCTTTTTAAAGAGCATGCCTTAAAAGTTAAAGCACTTTATCCTGATTTATCTCAAAAAAGACTTGTACACGAAACCATTCGTCGAATGATCCATAGTTTAGTAGATGATTTATGTCGAACTAGCCTCTCCAATATAAAGGTATCAAAACCAAAAACCGTGGATGAGGTTAGACTTAATGGCTCCATGATTGATTTTTCTGTTGAGATGGCAGAAAAACAGCTTGAGCTTAAACAGTTCTTGAGAAAGTCTTTATACCTTCACCCTAAGGTCACTGAGATGACTGATAAGGCGGCGAAGACAATTGAGGGTTTATTTAAGGTATATATGGACGATTTAAACCTTATACCCTTTGATTACCAATCTATAGGACGAGAAGAAACCCCAAGGGTTATTGCGGACTATATCGCCGGTATGACGGATCGCTACGCGATTCGTGAGTATGAAAAATTATTTTTAAATCAATAGTTTAAAATATTTTTGTTGTAAATTTACAACAATTAGCCTCAAATGTCGCAAAAAACACTAAAAATACTTGCGACCACCCTATTTGATGGCCCATAATTCACTTAACCTTCTTGATGAAGCTTTTATTCATTGGGAAAGTTCGCGAACTTTCTCATCAAGCAATTGATGAGGTTTTAAAAACAACAGGAGAAATATATGAACAAGAATATTAAATTGGCAGTGGCTGGTGCGGTTTTAGCACTTTCAGCTTCAGCAAATGCTGGCATTATCATCCCAGCTGGCGAATGGACTTTAGATGTTAACGGTAACGTTAATGCATTTGCAAATTACACACACGCTGACAACCCAAGTGGAACTGCTGCTACTAACACAGCAAATGGTTGTACTACATCAGGCTATGTTTGTGGCGGTCTAGCTTCTACACCATCATCAGTTTCAGTTGGTTCAGAAAACAAACAAATGGGCATTAACACAGGTCTATTGCCTTCATGGTTAGGCTTTACTGGTACTACACGTCAAAATGACGTAGACGTATCTTTCACAATGTCTATGCAACCAAATGTTTCTGACAATAACCCAGCTGGCGATAGCAATACTCCTTTATGGCGTCAAGCATTCCTCACATTTGGCGACAAATCATGGGGTACAGTTAAATTAGGTAAAGATATCGGTATTTTTGCATCTGATGCAATCTTAAACGATATGACATTATTAGGTGTTGGTGCTGGTGCTGGTAATTCTGGTGCTGCTACAACTTTAGGTGGTATCGGTTCAGGCTATATTTACGCAGCATGGAAAGGTCAAGTGGCTTACACGACACCAAATATGAACGGTTTCCAAGCAACTGTAGGTATTACAAATCCTAACCAAATCGCTGGCGTAACTGGCAATCAAGACCGTTACGGTGTTGAAGGTAAAGCATCTTACTCATTTGCTGCTAACGATGTGACAGGTAAAATCTGGGTTTCAGGTGCGTCATATGATGCTTCAGTAGCTACTGTAGCTTTACAAACTGGTGTAGCAACTGCTGCTTCAACAACTGGCGTGCAATATATTGCTGCATCAGCTGCACAAAACTACCAAGTAACAGCTGGTGATATTGGTGCAACAGTAACTGCAGCTGGTTTTACAGCAACTGGTTACTACTATGCAGGTAAAGGTGCTGGTACAACACTTTTAGGTAACTTAGGTTATAGCTCAACATACGGTCGTCGTGACTCAGACGGTGGTTTTGTTCAATTAAAATACGCAACACCATTTAAAACTACAATTGGTGTAGCTTATGGTATTTCTAACCTAGACCGTGCTAACGGTGAAGTAACTTCTACGTTAGTTAAAGAGAATGAGAGATGGACAATTGGTGCTTATCACCCACTTACTAAGCATTTAAACTTAGTAGCTGAGTA
>RGPR01000207.1 GCA_010030245.1 Gammaproteobacteria bacterium | reverse complement strand
AAGCCCATAATAATACCGGCTTCTTGTTCAGTACCGTTTTGCCTAAAACTGGATACATAGTAGGGGAACCAGTATGCGATCCCACCAATTGCAAAAGTGTTGGCGGTCATGCCAAGGATGTTAAAAATGATGGAGGGAGTTTTTAAAAGTATTAAAGCATCTTTGATCTGAATTTTTTTCGGTGGCAGGTGAGATGAATCTTGGGCCCCGATCTCAGGTTCGGGCATTAAAAAACAAAGAACACCTAAAAGTATGCCTGGTGGAATTACCCAGTAAAACGCATTGGGCCAACCTGCAATGCCCCCAAAAGCATAGCCAAGTGCACTACCAACAGGTATCGCTCCATAAAAAATAGACATGATCATTCCCCGGCTTTTTTCAGGGTATAAATCAGAAAGAATGGTTGGCGCTATTGGGCCATAGGCAGCTTCACCAACCCCCACCATGCATCGGGTTAGCGCAAGGAATGCATAAGAACCTAAAAAAGCCATGATTATTCCTAAAGGCAGTCCACTAATAGTGGAAATATCCCAAAAATTGGTGCAAATATCATGAAACTAGCCATGAAGCATGTTGCTAGTATTCCCAATAAGGCTTTTTTATTGTCCGGCGAATGATTGCGTAATAAGTCGCTTTCGATTCCAGCGATGGTTGCCGAAAGTATATACCGATCAATGTAGTTAAAAAGATTTATTGCGAGGAGGAGCGTAAGCGCTGCTTTAGCTTTGTGATTAATCAGCATAATAACTTTCTAAAAAATTAAGCAAACACTATTCTGTTTCCTTTAAAACAAAAATGACAAATTCAATCTAGGCAAGCTTTTACGAGCGTCCCCCTAAGCTTCCTGTCTTGCCTGGTGTTTTCTTTATGTTGATATGGATTTTATTTGATTGGATCTTTATAAGGCCTCAAACATTGACCTTTAAAGTATTAAAAAGGTTTTATTGAGTTTATGAAAATTGATTTGTGCTTGTATGAAAATGAAAACGCTGGACTGTTAGAGCCTTTGACTTTAACAAGACCCGTTTTTTCACTGCTGTGTGGTACGAAAAACTTATTTGAAAAAATATCAGCAACGGTTGGCGTTGAACCCGGTGCCTGTTTTGTTCGCAAGTATTTGCAAGAAACAGTCCTTTCTTCTCATATGAATTTAGCAGTAAATTCACCAGATTGGATCGAGGGAAAAGATAATATCTTGTTTGTTGATGGGGCGTGGATACCTTCGTTTGATTTTCAATTTCAACTCGATTCTTCGCATGCTGGCATTTGTTCTGGCAAGGTTGTTTACTATTTTTGCAAAGGAAATAAGCTTACTACTTTTTCAGATATACAAGATAATCTTGAATTGCTCGAGAGCTTAAGGTCTTTGCGTTTACCTGAAAAAAAAGTTGAAGGGGTTTTGCTCGAATATTTATGGGATTTTGTAGGGAATAATGCTGAACAAATTGTTGCTGATATGAAGGGATCGCGCCAACTTACAAATCCGATCGAATATCCTGCTGGTTTGTTTGGTCCGATTGATCAGTTATTTATACATCCTCAGGCCGAAGTTGAACCCCTCGTTGCTTTTGATACCACGAAAGGACCTGTAGTTATTGAAAGTGGGGCTAAAATACAGGCTTTTACTCGCTTGGAAGGCCCTTGTTTTATTGGTAAAGAAACTCAGATTTTTGGCGCTAAAATTCGGTATGGTACTTCCATTGGCACAAATTGCAGAGTTGGTGGGGAAATTGAAAACTCCATTATTCTAGGATATACCAATAAATATCACGAAGGTTTTTTGGGCCATTCCTATTTAGGAGAATGGGTCAATTGGGGCGCTGCAACTAATTCAAGTGATTTGCGTAATGATTATGGTCAAGTCAAAGTTCAGGTTGATGGTCAATTAATTAACACCGGACTTAATAAAGTTGGTGTTTTCTTTGGTGATCATTCTCGAACATCGATCGGTGTTTTGCTGAATACCGGATCGAATATTGGTGCCTTTGCCAATCTTTTATCAGGGGGATTGCTTCCACGTAATGTTCCTGCATTTGCTTCTTGCAAAAATGGGAATATTGTTCATGGTA
>RGPR01000206.1 GCA_010030245.1 Gammaproteobacteria bacterium | reverse complement strand
AATCGCGCCAGATGGTCGAGTCTTAATGAGCTGCACTCAACTTCGACAGCCCACCGTGGTCGAGATGCGGCGGAAATCGGTGGCGGACCCAACCGCCCCTATTGAGTGCGACAGGATCTTAATGTCATCCGGTTGGGATCAGCCATTATTGGTGCCAGATGGGGATGCACGTGCGGTGGTGTTTTGCGACTACAGGGAAGGTCAGCGGCAACCCTTAACAATCTTTAATCATAATGGCGGTCTTGTCTGTGCCGCCGTACCATGTTATCCGGGTCAATTGGATCGTTACTTTATACTTCACTTGGCAACAATCAAAACTTTGACACAGAAAGATTTGAACTCTTTTTTGATCAAAAATCAATTGAAATGAAAGACTTTAAAACATTGCGTGGCTTTGGCACCAGTCGCTTATTTGATGAAACAACATCAACACCAAACAATGGGTACCAAACATTAATCAATCAATTTTTTAGCGCATTAAAAACAAAGGAATGCATAATGCCCATTCCTTTAAATCGCTTAAAACAGGTTGCTAACTTAACCTTACTCACTGACAAATTGGTATGCGAAGGTGGCGGGACGAGAGAAGTTTAATGAAGAAGTATACACAGGAAATTGCGCACACAAAAAACGTACTTCATACGCTATTGTTGCCAGCACTTGATCATCTTGACTATACGTTAAAGCAGTATCAATAAATTCTACTACCTGTAATGCCTGCATTTTTCTAAACCCACGGCTTGTGATTGCTGGAGAACCAATGCGTATACCACTGGTAATTAAAGGACTTTGTGGATCATAAGGAATACAATTTTTATTAACGTTAATACCAGCACGTTCTAAAATCTGTTCAGCCTGTTTTCCTGTTAAGTTTTTTGAACGTAAATCTAGCGTAAAAAGATGATTATCAGTTCCGCCTGCTACAACACGGTACCCTTTTTTAATAAACTCATCTGACATAATTTTTGCATTTTCTACTACTTCTTGTGCATAAAGTTTAAAATCATCAGAAAGATTATGTAAAAACCCAACAGCCTTTGCTGCTATATGATGCATTTGCGGACCACCTTGAATACCAGGCATAACTGCGCTATCAATTTTTTTTGCATACTCAGCTTTACATAAAATAAATCCACCACGTGGCCCACGTAATGTTTTATGCGTAGTGCTGGTAATAACATCTGCAAAAGGTACTGGTGACGGATGCAACCCTACTGCAACAAGTCCTGCAATATGCGCCATATCAACCATTAACTTTGCTCCAACTTTATCAGCAATTTCTCTAAACTTTGCAAAATCAATAGTACGTGAATAAGCAGAAGCACCAGCAATAATTAACTGCGGTTTATGTTCAAGGGCTAATTTTTCAATTGCATCATAATCTAAAAGTTCAGTTTCTTTGTTAACACCATAATTAACCGCTTTATACCATTTACCAGAAAAATTTATAGGATACCCATGAGTTAGATGCCCACCAGAAGATAAACTCATTCCTAAAATAGTGTCGCCAGGATTTAACAATGCGTAATACGCAGACATATTTGCTTGTGCACCAGAATGTGGTTGCACATTTGCATGATCAGCACCAAATAATTTTTTAAGACGTTCACGCGCTAGGTTTTCTACATGATCAACTTGCTCACATCCACCATAATAACGCACGCCAGGATATCCTTCAGCATACTTATTGGTTAATACAGAACCGGTCGCTTCCATTACTTCTTGATAGGCATAATTTTCAGATGCTATTAAATCAATAGTTTCTTCTATTCTACGTTCTTCTTGAGCAATAATAGCTGCAACTTGTGGATCGAATTTATAAAGTGTATTCATGACAGAAACCCTTTTTTAAAAAAATTCATTCGGCACTTAACCAAGCACACATTTCTATTATTCATCCTATCAGCTTTTACTAGAGTGTCTACCGGGTAAAAAGATGAATTAAAAAATATAAAAAATAAGCTTAAAATGATTAAAAGAGTTTTCCAGCCGAAAAACTCTTTTAAATTTGGCGTCCCCAAGGAGATTCGAACTCCTGTTCCTGCCGTGAAAGGGCAATGTCCTAGGCCTCTAGACGATGGGGAC
>RGPR01000205.1 GCA_010030245.1 Gammaproteobacteria bacterium | reverse complement strand
ATGCCTAATTATATTGAAACAGCTGTCAAACATATTCAAGATACTGTGAAAGATGATGAAGTGATATTAGGTTTATCAGGAGGGGTGGATTCATCCGTTGCCGCAGCCCTCATTCATCGAGCGATTGGTGACCAACTCACTTGTGTATTTGTCGACAATGGTCTTCTTCGTTTAAACGAGGCTACTCAAGTCATGAAAACATTTCATGATAACTTAGGTGTTAAAATCATTCATGTAGATGCCTCAGATAAATTTTTGAGTGACCTTAAAAATGTAGCTGACCCTGAACAAAAAAGAAAAATTATTGGCCGTGAATTTGTTGAAGTGTTTCAGAATGAGGCTAAAAAAATTCCAAAAGCGAAATGGTTAGCACAAGGTACAATCTATCCTGACGTCATTGAATCGGCATCGGCAAAAACTAAAAAAGCACATACAATTAAGAGTCACCATAATGTAGGGGGCTTACCTGAAACATTGAATTTAAAACTTCTAGAACCTTTACGTGAACTGTTTAAAGATGAGGTGCGTCAGCTAGGTGTTGCACTGGACCTTCCTAAAGCGATGGTCTATCGCCATCCCTTCCCAGGACCAGGTCTTGGTGTTCGTATCTTAGGGGAAGTAAAATCAGAATTTGCAGATCTACTTCGTCGTGCTGATGCTATCTTTATAGAAGAACTTATCAATTCAGGCTGGTACGAAAAAACTTCTCAAGCTTTTGCAGTATTTTTACCTGTGAAGTCTGTGGGTGTTATGGGTGATGGCAGAACATATGATTATGTAATTGCTCTGCGCGCAGTTGTGACATCCGACTTTATGACAGCACATTGGGCAGAGCTACCATATAAACTTTTAGGTAAAGTGTCGAATCGTATTATTAATGAAGTGCGTGGCATTAATCGTGTAGTTTATGATATATCAGGAAAGCCGCCTGCAACCATAGAGTGGGAGTAATATGCGTAAAGAAGAAGCGTTAAGGATTAGAGAGATTAAAGAAAAATTTTATAAAAAACATAAGCATTTTAAAAATGTAATTAATTTAGGCTCAGGAAATATTGATCGTCTCATCATTAAGAAACCCTGGGTCATGCATAATGTATTTGAACCTTTTAAAAAGAAATCCTTAATTACTCATGTAGACTCAATCGCATATCCAGGTGTCACTATTGTTCAAGACTTAAGCCAGAAAAATGCTTTTTCATTTTGCAATAATTTAAAGGGATCTAAATTATTTATATTGGCGAATGTCTTAGAACATATTCCCAAAAAAGCACATGCTGAGCTTTTAAATAAGATTTACAGCAAAATGAAGTCTAAAGATGGATTAATTATTTCGGTTCCATATGATTATCCTTACCATGCAGATCCTATTGATAATATGTACCGACCATCACCTAATGAACTTAAAAAATTATTGCCTCTAACCTGGTTAGAAGGAGACATTGTAAGTGCTGGATCTTACAGAGAAGAATTTTTAAATATGAATGGGTTAATCGATTATTTTATCTATTCAAACAATATCAGGTCAGTATTGTCTTTGGAGTTAAATAGTATGAGTCGTGCGTTTGTTAAAGAAAACGATCTAGAACACGCAGGCATTGATATTCCTGAGAGACCATTAAGTGATGAGCCTAACTACGTCACACCTAATGGGCTCAAATTACTTAATACAAAAATTGATACGTTAGAAATTGAGCGTGAACAATTAAAAAATAAAAAAGATGATGGAATCGCAAAACAAAAAATTGCCATCATAGAGCGAGATATGCGTTATTATGCAGCGCGGATTGAGTCAGCCATTTTAACAGCACCAGAGGCAGAAGATCATTCAATGGTACTGTTTGGTGCCAAGGTCACTGTGCAAGACGAGAAAGGTAGATTAAGTACTTACGAAATTGTGGGCGAAGATGAAGCAGACATTCATCAAGGTAAAGTGAGTTACTTGTCCCCTCTTGCTGAAGCGCTCATTGGTGCAAAATTGAATGATGAAGTGACTTGGGAAAAACCGATAGGTGGTACCTATCTCACGATACAAAAAATAGAATATTAATTTTTAAGAAAGACAAACATGCAAGTTAAAGAAGCCATACAACAA
>RGPR01000204.1 GCA_010030245.1 Gammaproteobacteria bacterium | reverse complement strand
CTTAAGGGTACGCGATTTATATTTTTAAAAAATGAGCAAAATCTTACGCAGGCACAACGTGATAAAAAAGAAGCATTGGTTTTATCGGCGCTTAATTTGAAGTCATTAGAAGCCTTAAATTTGCATGAGACCTTTCAGCAAATTTATCATGCGCCAACTCAAGAGCAGTTTAAATACCTACTCAATAAATGGCATTCTTGGGCAATAGTCAGCGAATTAAGCCCCATGGAGAAAGTTGCTCAAACAATAAAAAATCACAGACCAATAACGGCGTGTTAGAGGTACTTAATTCGGTCGTTCAGACTGCTAAAAGCAAAGCGCGTGGTTATAAGGCTAAGCATTTTAAAATAATTATTTACTTGATCACAGGTGGGTTGGATTTTACCAAACTCAATTCTGCTTACCTACCCACTTGAATTTTACAAGAACCTAAAAGATAATCTTGTGCTGTCTTTAAGATAACTTTAGCCCATGAGGACAACTGATTTTCAGCAATCTCTAATTTTGCTTCAATCATTTCCAAAAAAAGGATTACCTTGCGTCATCAAAAAACCATAACAAAAAAGTGGGAATTTATTTTAACAAAAATTCTAGCCCGCCCTACCCTTTTTAAACATTATGTTGTATGCTTTTTCTCACAAGGATTTGTGAACTTTTAACATTCTAACTATCACCTACCTAAAGACGGTAACCTTTTTTCCTCTTCCCCAAACGATGCGCTCTGTTCTAAAGCTAGCCCCGGTCTTCGTGATTCCAAATAGTAGTCCACCAGCGTCATCAAATGACGAAAATTGGGAACAGGTGATAATAGATTTTTAATGGCATGAGCCCGTTTCTTTTCATAAGCCGTCATCATGTCATCAGCTACAGGTGCTGGAACACCTTTATTTTTAAGGATATGTCCGATTTCAGCTGGCTCGTATTCGGGTAATGTTGTGCTGATAACGCGTCTTAGCAAAGCAGTACTTGCGGCACGACGGCCAGCCATGGTGACTGGGTTTTGGGTGCCAATGATCATAAATCCAGGCTTGACGACATCGTCTGGCTTTCTTTTAGGGTTTTTACCCATCAAGAGGTCATTGAGTAAACGCTCCATCATGGGCGAGCTATTGATTTCATCAATCATCACAATGGCACCCTCGTTGAAGGCTTTGATGAGCAAGTTTTCTTTTTCACTTAGTGGCATGCTCACGGGCATGATATAGAATGGATTTTCCTTGCGAGACGGTGTGGTCAAGTCGTGTTCTTGTTCATATTTCGAAGCTATTAGGGCGGCAATTACCAGTTGGCTTTTACCAATTCCTGGTTCGCCTTCAATAATGATGCCGCCAAGTCCGCCAGTTTTTTGTTGGGGGGAAAGTGTTTTTTCCTCACGTCGCCAATTGCGCAATGCCAGCAGGTCATTAAGCTGCTGGGATACAGCTTGTCGTGATGGGGTGACATGAAAGGCCTGGTCTGTTGTTTCAGGCAGTGCAATGGTGATGGGTGTTTTGGGTTTAAAGCGCTCATCAAATTCGCCACGTTTTTCAATTGGCAGCAGATTAATTGCCAGCTGATAAGTAAAATGTTCGGCAATCGCATTGATATCTTGTTCAGGATATTTTTGTGCCCGAGTGACGGTCAATAAGGCCATCATTTGTAATTCACGTGGTGAAATCAATATGTCAGTGGTGGAACACGCACAAATAAAGCCATACACGTCTAAAATTCTGTCAATGATAGGCCGAGGGTCGATACCTGTATTTTGAAATACAGGGGTTAGGATTTGTTCAGCAATCAAAGCAGGCGGTAGTGGTTCAAATAATACGGCATTGCCATGGCGTTCGAAAAAAGGGGCTAAGCGGCGTTCATCACCATAATTAACAGGGTTGCCGGCAAAAATCACTTGGTGATTGGGGGCAAGAAGATGAAGGTTGCCATTGACCAAAATATGGGGAGGAGTCTGGTACAAACCTTCAAACTCGCTCCATTGACGTGGGCTTAAATTGGCTTCATCAATGAAGAGTATTTTTCTCTTTTTAGATGTATCCATTGCCCATTGTTCAATATTATCTTCTGTGAGGTAGAGGGTATCATTTTCTGTGCAAAATACGCGTTC
>RGPR01000203.1 GCA_010030245.1 Gammaproteobacteria bacterium | reverse complement strand
CCCTTCACCCGTGGAGTCGAGTGCTGTCTCTTAAAAGTAAACTTTATGGCTAACTTAAGACAATCTCACTTTAACAACTAAGTCTGAAAGATAAACAGGTTATGCTTCCCAAGAAAATTTAAGAATTCTTCCCGAAAAAATCTAATTTTTAATCACCCCCGCCTTAATCGCATAACGAATAAGTTCGACTGGTGTATTAATATTTAATTTCTGTTTAATCATGGTTTGATAATTGGATACCGTCTTAGAACTAATATTAAGTGTCGCAGAAATGGCATCAATCTCAAGGCCTTCAGCTAACAATCTAAAGATTTCAAATTCACGTGCTGAAAGTTCATGAATAGGATCTTGTTCGCCTGATATCGATTGCATGGCCATCTTTTTGGCAATCTCATCACTTAAGAATACTTCACCTCGCGATACCGTCTGAATAGATTTAACTAAGTCATCACCTAAAGTGTTTTTAATCAGATAGCCCTTAGCACCTAATTTCAATGCTTGATTGGCAAACGAAAGATCTTCATGCATCGTTAACACCAAAATCCGAGCGCGCTCATGACGCATTAAAATCCGTCGAATCGCTTCTAAGCCGCCCATACCTGGCATCGATAAATCCATCACCATCACATCAGGTTTAAGTTCGCCGAATAATTGGTAGGCTTTTTCTCCGCTCTCAGCTTCCCCTATCACATCGAATAAAGCTTCTTGTTCAAGAAGACGCCTCACTCCAGCTCGAACCACTGCGTGATCATCGACTAAAACAATAGTGACTTTTTTACTCATTTATTTTTGGATTTTTTTAATGGGAGTTGAATATGAAATGAAACACCTTGATTCACTTCACTCACAATTTTAATGTTGCCACTCACTTCATAAATCCGCTCACGCATACCAGATAAACCAAAGCCATCATGATGTGATTTAGAAAGTCCTACACCATCATCTTTCACATGAATATCTATCATTTTATAAGATGCATTTTTTTTAATGAATTGAATTTCTATCTCAACATTTTTCGCTTTTGCATGTCGTGAAATATTCGTTAAACACTCTTGAATAATACGATAAGTGGTAATGGAGATGGTTTCATTCGTTTTAGGTAGGCCCTTTAAATTGATTTGATATTGAAGATTCACTTTAGGATGCCTTAATTTCCATGTATCCATTAAATCAATCAAGCCCTCTTCTAGGCCTAATTCATTTAATACACCCAGCTTTAAGCGATTAAGCATGCCACCTACAAGATTCATCAAGTGTTTTGATAAGTCTGATATCGCATTTGCTGATGGCTTGATCTTTGGATATTCTTTATTCGCTAATGTTTTTAAGACAGCAGCGTCTGCATGAATCGCAGTCAATGACTGACCAAATTCATCATGAAGATCACGCGCTAAACTTTTTTTCTCTTCCTCTTGCACGCGGATGAGTTTTTGTGTGAGTCGATGATTTTGTTCAATGCTGAGTCTCAATGTCTTGACCATATGATTAAATTTAGAACTGATCGCGGATAATTCAGACGTTTTTAAGTGTGGCATTTTGACTTTTAAGTTTCCCAATTCCAAATCAGTTAATGCTCTCAAAATGAATTCAACAGGACTTAAAGCGCGAAACACAATCCAGGCCACTAAAATATTCGTCAAGATAAAAAAAGCCCCTGCTAAATAAAAAATCCCTGTTAATTGATTCCAAATTTCGCCAAATTCATAACTGGGATCAGGCGTAATAATAATGGCACCCTTAGGTTGGCCTAATATCTCCACAGGTAAACGTTTCGGCTTCCATGGTTCCGAGATATGCCCCATAAAATTTACGAACCACGAAGGAGCTTGATCCATTGTCTGTGTGCGTGATTCTGAGATATTACTCTCCACCAATTTGCCCTCTAAGTTATAAAACTCAATCTTGAGGTGTCTCATATGGACCAAACTCTGCAAATTAAGCGGCTTATACTCACTCTCGATCGAATAATACTTAGGGTTCTTTAACACGCCGATTTCGAATAAATAAAGGGTGAGTTTTTCTGAGGAGGCTACCTCTGCCCGCACATTTTTTTTTGCCGTATCGATCGCTAAAATCGATCCTAGGGCTAATATCAGAAGCAATACCGCATTGATAATTAAAATAAGTC
>RGPR01000202.1 GCA_010030245.1 Gammaproteobacteria bacterium | reverse complement strand
CATAGTTATCATACAAAAAAAGGGGAGCTGTAACTCCCCCATTTTATTTTATATTTTAAGGTCAATTAGAATGAATAAGACAATCCGCTTGAAACAGTAAACGCTGTATCGTTGCCTGTGGTTGGTAACAATTCAACAATAGCACCAGAATCTTCTACTTCTTTTAATGCTGCTGCAGTGTCACTATCCAATGGACTACCTTTAATGTCTGCATAATGTTTTCCTGGTAAAAAGAATGCAACGTTCGTTGTAAACTTTAAAGCGCTTGTTAAAGACACAGAGAAGAACGAGTTAAACTCAACGCCTAAACGATTACTTGCCGGCTTGTCAGTAAAACTTACATTATTAACCTGATCGAATGCATTAATACGATTATATTTCCAGAAAACTAAAACGTTTGGATTAATTGAAAAAGGACAACCAACATCTTTTAATGCATAGGTCATTCCCATACCAGTAAATATCAAGTCAGTAAAACCATCAACTGTTGAAGCAAAACCGCCCGGGCTTAAAATACCTACAGGTCTTACTAAACTGCCCCCTAAGCCAAACACGCTGCGAACTTTGTCTCCAGAGTAAATTTCTTGTAATGGAACAAATCCACGATACTCTCTGATAGCGCCACTTTTTGTTGATGGATTATTATCGCCAGATGTTACGCCAGCCATAACAGAAAGTTTTAAATCTTTTTTATAAATCCACGCAGAAGCATCAGCAATAGTCATCCATCCTAAATACTTCGTTTTGTATGCATCACGGAATCTTTTAGTGCTGTTATAAAATCCAGTTGTACCAATTTGTTGTCCATTAAGCGCGCTACTTAAAACACCTGTTGGGTCAGCAATTGGCGATGTTGGATTATATAAAGCTAGTTGAGCACCAGGAGCGCCAGGAACATTATCATAAATATTATTATAAACTTCTACTAACTGCCCTGCTCTGTTTTGTAAAATTACTAAATTCTTGTCCCATGCATGAACATTTTGTTCGCCACGATTAAGCGCTGTTTCAATACCAAAACTAAATTTTTCGTAGTCGATATCTGAAGCCAAACCAAACGTAATCAGGTCGCTTTTTGTATCTTCTGGATTATCAATTTTTTGATGTGGATCACTATTCAACAAAACATATGGTTCAAAATTTAATTTTAAATTTTCTTCCTCAATTGCCTTAAGCTTTAAGCGGCCAGAGTATAACATATTAATACTACCAAATCCGCGTGAGTAATTTGCTGGCTGAGCACCATTAATAATGTATTGTTCATAACTCAAACTGCCCGTATCACCCAAGCCTGTTGAAGTGTTTTTTAACATTGCAAGATAAATATCATATTGCACTCTTGATGTTGCAATATCGCCAGATAATAACAAACCATAAGCATAACGGTTAACTGTTCTATCAGAATAAAAGCCAAGAGATGCTGGACTTACTGCAAAAGCGTCACCTAAAGCGATACCTCTGCCAAGGCTAAACGGAAATGATCCGATTTTAAAACTCATATTGCTGAAATTACATTTAAATAATTTATCAAAGCTAAGACCAAGCCACGCTTCTTGTAAGAACATAAAATATGGCTCGATTTTATGTGAATGCTTACCAACAAACGATTCATTCAATTTAATAGAATCTGTTGTTGTGCTTAAAAGCTTTGGGTTTCCTGCAACAAAACGGGTTCTCACAGTTGATTGGAAATTAATACCATTTTCTTCATCGCCAGCTTTAATCTTTAAATCAAGCTTAGCTTTACTTACTAAGGTTCTATCAATTTTATCGCCTTGAGCGCCTGTTGCTGATCTATTTAATAAAGAAGCACCGTTGGTAAATTCAGCATTGTTTTCAAATGTCCCAGCAACTTTAAAATATGGTTTTATAGTACGCGCCTCTTGTGTTGCAGCAAGCGGTAATGCAAACAGAAAAAACACCAAATAACTAATTTTATTAATTAATTTTTTATTCATAACAATCGCCTTTTAATATAATACAGTAATAAACAGACATGTTTTTAAGACTGTTTGCTGTCAAACATGCGCAATTATTGTACGGGCACACAGATATTTGTCAAACTTAACTCCAAAACCAAACGGTTATTTTCAACACTTAAGTTCAAAGGCTATTTATGAAAAAAAATTATCAAGAACCTTTACTTGGCGCGCACATGTC
>RGPR01000201.1 GCA_010030245.1 Gammaproteobacteria bacterium | reverse complement strand
TGGGTATTATAATACCCATAATGAGAACGACAACCCCTAGCCTTTCAAATGCACTTTTTTCTAAAGTACGCCAAAGCGTACTAGCCTTACTTTATGGTCAACCTGATCGTAGCTTTCATACCAATGAAATCATCCGATTGACTCACTCAGGCACAGGAGCAGTTCAGAGAGAGCTTGAAAAATTAGCAGCTGTTGGACTAATAACAGTGGAATCTATTGGTAACCAAAAACGCTATGCCGCCAATTGTGCCTCACCATTGTTTACGGAATTACGCGGTATTGTATTAAAAACATTTGGATTAGCTGATGTACTTAGAGACGTACTCACCCCTATTGCCTCACAAGTGCATATTGCTTTCATCTATGGCTCTATTGCTAAACAAGAAGACACTGCTACCAGTGATATTGATTTGATGCTGGTATGTGATCATTTAACTTATGCGGATTTATTTAAATTGCTTGAAGAAGCACAAGAAAAATTGGGGCGTCCCATACACCCAACTTTTTATTCTCCGGCAGAATGGGCACGAAAATACCAAGCGAATAATAATTTTTTAACGCAACTGGTTAAACAACCGAAAATTTTTCTAATAGGGACTGAGGATGACCTTAGCAAACTTGGATAAGCTTTTAAAAACTGGCCAACTAAAAATGGAGCCAATGAACGAATTCGAGTTTTCTGGTTTACTACGCTCAGGTGAAGCACGATTTCACGATGCTGCCAATTCATCTCTTGCTGCAGAAAGTCAATTTGATCTGGCTTATAATGCTGCTCATTCACTATCACTTGCCGCACTCCGTTGGCATGGATATCGATCGAGTAATCGCTATTTAGTGTTCCAAGTATTACCTCACACGCTTGGGCTTGGTCCAGAAGTTTGGCGCGTGTTGGCTAAATGCCATGATTATCGTAATGTTGCTGAATACGAAGGTTATTTTGAAGTTGATGATCAACTATTAAAAGATTTGCTAACTGCTACACACCTCTTACTTGCTCGTGTAAGCTCTCTGAAATAATTTTTCTAAAACATAATTAAATCAATGAGACATCATTGAGTTTAATAATAGTCGGTAGGAAGATTCATTTTAGAGATCACTTCAGATCTTTTTGTAAAGAATACAACTTAACTCCGTGAATTACAGGGGAGTGTCACTAGCCAAAATAATAGAATACAAGATATAACGAATAACCCAGGAGACCTTCAATCATGATTCAAGAACGTTGCGCATGGGTAAACGATAATCCACTCTATACCCATTACCATGATTACGAATGGGGTGTCCCAGTTTACGATGAACGATTATTATTTGAATGTTTAATTTTAGAGGGCATGCAAGCAGGGTTAAACTGGCTGACAATCCTCAAGAAACGCGATAATTTTCGTACCAGTTTTGATAATTTTGATGCTGAAATAATTGCCAATTATGATCAAAATAAAATTAAACAATTGATGGGTGATACAGGCATTGTTCGTAATCGTTTAAAAATTCAAGCTGTTATTGTGAATGCACAGGCTTTTTTAAGAATACGAAGAAAAACGGGTGATTTCTCAAGCTATATTTGGGGTTTTGTGAACGGAGAACCTTTACAAAACCATTGGGAGCGAGCCAATCAAGTCCCTACGACCAGCTTAATTTCAGATGCCATGGCAACTGACTTAAAAAAACGAGGATTTAAGTTTACAGGAAGTACTATTTGTTATGCATTTATGCAGGCTGCTGGAATGGTAAATGATCACACAATGAATTGTTTTTGCTATAACAACAAAGACTAATGAAGTGGTTAAGCAAATCCTGTGCAAGGCTTGTTAATTGCTACACAAACCTTATTGGCTCGTGTAAACTCTCTACATTAATTTTTTGTTAATTTAATCAATATTAGGAACAACAACTCTGGTAAATTCAATGCATAAGTTGCGACAAAAAAAAATATTGCTTGGTATATGTGGTGGCATTGCCGCCTATAAAACCGCAGAGCTTGTTCGTCTCCTGATTGAAGCAGGTGCTGAAGTTCAGGTGGTCATGACAGAATCTGCCAGCGATTTTATTGCTGTTCAAACCCTGCAATGCTTAAGCGCTAAGCCGGTATGGACCGCGATCAATGATGCTAGTTTTGAGCAATCAATGGCTCATATTGAATTAAGTCGCTGGGCTGATATTTTATTGATAGCACCTGCAACGGCAAATT
>RGPR01000021.1 GCA_010030245.1 Gammaproteobacteria bacterium | reverse complement strand
TGAAATCTTGCTGGTGATTTTCGACCAATTGTCGCGCCAACTTATGGAACACAAGTTCATTCGGGTTTATTGTTTCTAAAGAATCCAAAGAATCAATTGCGGAAACATTTGAAAGATTAACATTCAGACCCAACTCTTTTAATCTCTGAAACCAAGAATGTTTGGTCAGATCTAGTTTACCGGAATAATGAGCCCAGCATTGTTCCGCGTATCTATCTGCAGCAATTTTTGCAAGTTCAATTTTTTTTGCAAATGATCCTTTTGAAAACTTTTCGTCATTGATCAAATTTTTAATTGATTCAAAATTCAAACTTGAATCGGTTATCAAGTTTTCAAACGCAGGAGGTTGTTGTGGAACACGTACTTCTTTCTGGTAAAAATATTGTCCGTGATCACTCCATGCGTCAGCATCAGATTGATTTGTTATGAAAGGAGTCACGGGATTAAAATTAGGTACTGATATTTTAGAATATCCTCTAATGTCGCCATCTTCTGCTGTTTTGGAAGATCCGCGAGCTATTGTTTCCGGTTTCGTCAAGAATTTTTTTGCATAAACAAATAAAGGATCGTCTTGCTGCCATGTTGACAGACTTTGATGTTGAAGCCAAGGATGATCCCTGTAATCTTTTTCCCCGTCGTAATCGTCAGCATTCCAATGATCTGGAGAGTAAATTTCTCCGGAAGGCACTCCTTGCCTAAGTTTTCTATATGCTTGCAACACTCGCAATGTCCCAACATAATGATCATGTTTGTCCAGATCATTTAACGTGACCATTGCTTTTTTGTATTCGTTACTATTTGGATCTGCGCTCAAACCAGATCTTAATTCAGCCGCTCGACGTTGCATGACGTCTGTGATTTTTCCTGCATTGCTTTGCATGCCTTTCAAGGCAGGATTTCTAAAGTCACCATTGATCAATTGCGCACGATGATATCGAGACTGCGCAACGCCCCAATGATAAAAATAACTAAGATCAACTCCAAAAGAGGATTTTGCGTCTTCAATATATTTTATCGGACCTTCCAGTTTGTCGCTTTCAGAAACCAACCCTTTTTTTGTCGTGGGATTAACGGGAGGCAAACCCCCGAGTGCATGATTGAACCCACCCAAAAATTCCTTCCATTTTGATGGGGCAGTAGATTCGAAATCGGGTGAAAATTTTGGCTGCGTAGGATTTGACGCATCGGCGCCATTGATCGCCTTGCGAAAACTTATGCCTCTGTCAGGGCGGCGTTTTTCAAAAACAAGGGGTTGTAAAGACGTTTTCATGGAGTTCCGGGAGGTCCTTTTGGTCCAGTTATGTGATCTTTAATTCTTCTGCCTACACGCTTGATTCCAGCTGGAATTGTGCGATGCATAACTCTTGCAAGATTATCCTCAAGAGTTATTTTTTCCTTGCCGGATGCTACGTCGGCGGCATATTGACTTCGTGTTCTTTGAGTTCCGTCTGGATTCAGTCCGTAAGGAGATTGCTGAAATGCGTGGAGTGGGGAAAAAATGTCATTGCCTCCATGGTTTCCTCGTATTCCTCCGGCAAACTCTCCCGGAATAAGCGCAGCTCCCATGCCTTCGTCACCAGCCTTGCTGATCAATTCGTAGAATTCCAAAATCGAAATGTCCTTCGAGGATTTTTCGATTTTTTTTAGTTTTCCGTTTTTTCGTTTTTCATAAAAAACTACCGAAAAATCACCTCCGCCCATTTCATCAAGTTCAACTTTGGGAATTACTTGAGCCCTCACAACTTTTGTAATGTCGTACGGCATTACGTCTTCAGATTTTTTCAGGGATTTTTTGCTTGAGTTTTGACGGCGAAAAGATTTTTCTGAATTGCCTGAGTCTCCTGTCAAATCCATATATGCACCAGCAAGGCGTAGTTTTCCAGCATTATTTGCGGTCAGTTTCGCTACTTTCGGAAGTGCGCTCGTGATTGCCGAAGCAGCTCTTGGAACAGCAGCTTGAATACCGGCCGAAGCTTCTGCGCCAAGTGCAGGACCCAAAGATGATCCAATAATTCTCCCGCCGATGTTGCCTGCAATCCTTGCAATATGTGGCGCAAACCGCGCAATTACCCCCGGCAAAAACCTTGCACTCACCGCAGCAATTTCAGGAGCTGCCGCTACAACCAACGGGATGAATTTTTCCAGTCGTTCTTCTTTTCTAAGTCGATAAGGAAACGGGACATTATCTTGTATCGATACCATTGTTATTATCCTTTTCTGAAAAATTTATACAAGCTTTTTTGCAAAGATTTTTCCAAGTCAACCACTATTTTTTTTGGCCCATCTTTTTGCGTTTCCCTGACTTCGTTTACAAGCTTGAACAAGCCATTGGGAAGGCGCTCCAGCAACAATCTTTTTCCATGAAGAGGATTTTTTTTGCTGATCACCATGATCATTCGAAATGATCTCCGGGGAACATTAAGCCAATCCGGATTCATGTCCGAAAACAGTTTCATGTGTTCAATAACAGAAGGAGGCAGTATTTCTCCATTTGTCATATTATCATGATTTTTGCTTGCCATATAAACGCCTCCTGCGTTGTTACATCATAACGTTTTTAATCGCACTTGTCTGTCTTGTCGATTTTCATATTTTTTGCGTATAGCAGGAATACATTCTTCACAAGACATGTAATCAGTTCCAAGGGCAAGGTTTTCCTTTGGCTCAACGCGTAATATTACCGTTGCTTCATTTATTTTGCAATGAGAACATATTTTTTGAGACATTTCATTCCTTATACTGGATTATCAGTGACAATTGCAGAAGAAAATAATAGTGTAGTAAGCGCTTGATCACCAAGATTTTCTTTCATCCATGAAACATAGTCGATGTATCTTTTTTCTCTTTTGTTAATTTCCTCAGAATATTTATCTTGATAATTATTCCAATCTTGAATAATTTTATACAGATCTTTTCTATTATCTTCATAATTTTCAGGAACCGGAACGTATTGGATGTTTCCGTCAGGATGTGTCACAATTCTCCTATTTCTGTTTGGGACCAACTGAATACCTTTTAGACCAAGCATATAGTTGTATTCAATTTCGTCCTGCACTATTGTCCCGTCTGGAAGTTCAAGCTGCCATTCTTCCACAAAAGATCCATTCTCGTTCATTTTACTTATGCACTTTTTGATTCAGAAAAATGATGTTTCAATACAGTTAATATATCGTTTTTGCTAAGAGAAGCCAATTTGTCAATATCTATTGGTATACCTTTCTTTTGAAGTTCTTCCGCAAGAGGAAGAAGATGTTCTGGAAGTTCTGATTTTGAGTCTGTAACAAGCGTATAGTGAATTGGATCAACAGGTATTCCTGATTGTTTTAAATAATCATACACTTCATCTCGGTCATCGCTGTCATGATGCAGAAGATCTTCATGAATAGGGATATTTATTTCTCTAAGAAAATCATGTGCATGATGTTTGTCCCGGTCGTCAATGGTATCGTGTTCCATTGGCATACCTAAACGAAACAGTTCCATTAATGCTTCCACAAGATCCGAGGAGCTGCTGTCATTCCCAATAGGTGCCTGAGCGTTGTGGATATTTGGCCAACGAATATTAAATTGTTTTCCTTTAATGTTTTTTACCGAAACGCCATGATTTCCTACAGAAATTATTCTGCACCATTCAGGAATGTCGTGTTCGTATGGATGCTTGACGAAAACGAACGATCCAACGTGAATATCAGGATGGTTTTTCCAGTTGTCTTTTGACTCGACAACCTCAGCCCTGTCTCCTCGAAACCCGAGAAATCCAGCAGCAGTATTAGAAACGGGAGCTGGCGCTATCGTCAATGAAGCGACTTGATTGTGCCTAGCCGCGGGGCGAACTCCGGTTCCTACATGTCCTGAGTATGATGCCCGAACAATTTTTGTCGGCTTGGCTTTTGGAACTTTCCCAATATTCAAAGATTTCTGCAAGTCGAAAACATCGGAAGTGTTTTCCAGAACATGCTGCAATAATCCAAAGACATTGTTCATAAAAGAAAAATTATCCTGAACCGTTTTTTTCATTGAATCAATGCGCTCGATGTCGAATAGACTTTCCGAAGGTTTTGGTTGATAGCCTAAAGATTTTGTTAAGGATTGCACGAGCGCAGCTTCAGCCACATCATTGTGGGTATTATTAGTTGTGCAATTTTTTTTAAACGAGATAGGCATTTTTACCTCTCAAGCAAATTGTCTTTGTACATAATAACAAAAATGATAGAATAAATTTTATGAGAATACAGCTAAACAACCAAAATCAATTTGAAGAAGACCCGGATATCATTATACACGGCAACAAACCACGAGCAGCCGCTCAAAGTTGCAATTCTTGCGGGAGAAAAAATAATTGTTTAATTTTACAAACGACGTTGCAGCAAATGCAAGTGTTGGCCCCAATGCCTTCCGGGCCGGGAAGAATGTATAAAAACAATCAGGGAATTTGGGTTCATCCCGATCCTGTGGATATACAAGTGCCCATGCCGTGTCGTGGCGACGCTTGGATGCCACGAGGTTTTGTGGGATTTGAGAATAATCCTTTGGTCCAACGTTTGGGATTGGACAATATTGCAGAACCGTCAGGATATTACAAGGAAAAAAGGGAAAACGAATATGAATCATGATAATTCGATCTTTAGAGAACTATGATGGATATTGACTCATTAATTTCCATGATTCCACCAGCAGCCGCTGGATCAATATTTATTGCCATTATTAAAATTTTATATGACAAATATAAAATATCAGAAAAAGAAAAACAAGCAAATTCTGCATTGGAAAAACTTAATACAACTCGTCAGATTGAAATGATTTTAAATGCCAATCAATCATACAGGAACGAGCTGCGCGGCGACGTCGAGCGATTAAGGAAAGAAATGGAATGCCTGATTGAATCAAGTAAAGTGCAAATGACAGAGCTGAGAAACAACTACGAAAAAGAAATTGAGAGACTTGAGATTCAAATTAGCAAAATGAATTCAGAGTTGATATTATACAGAGAAGAACACCAGCAGATGAAAGAACTTCTTTCCAAAGAGGGAATAGATTTCAATTCTGCGATATCTAATCAAAAAGGAGCATAAAACTCTACATGAACCGAAATATTCCTGAGGATAGTTTTGAAGACGATGAGGAATGGCAAGTCTCGTCGCTTTTGAAACCCAGACAAAAAAGACACATGGATCTAGAAACCAAAAATTTTTTTAAATCTGTCAGGAAAGTAAAAAAAGATCATGATTTTATTTCGGAAAAAAAACCAAGGCGGCGTATTGAAAAACGGAATGAATCTCAATAACAATTACGGAAATAAGACAAATGAGTTATTTACTTCCTTCTGACATAAATCGCAACGGAGAAGTCGCCTCTATGCGCAGAGTGTCGGCTCAAGCTGGAGCGGCTCCTGCCTCGGGAGGACCGTCAGCTGCTGTGCGCACAGGTGGTGGGTCAAGGGGAGGAAAAGGCTACTTTCGAATGATCACCAAGGGCCAATACAAGGGACAGGTGATGTTTTGTTATGGAACATATCAAGACGTGCACAATCAATTGGTTAGCAAGCAGCAGCTGGAGAATGCAGCTGGAGACAAGGCGGTTTTTGGCGAATTCATCGCAGAGTTGGCGCAGGGTGCCGATCAAAATCAGAATATTCCCGGCACCGGACCATTGGAAGACCAAAGCCCCGCACAAGACCCTTCTACAGGAACCAGCACGTATGATGTTTTTGGACATCCCATTGAAGTATATGCCAACGGAGGCGGAATCGCCAGTATTGTTGATCATACGGCATCACAAGCCGTTGCCAACGGAGACGTTGATGCGCATCTAGCCCAGCTGCTGCATGCCAACCATGGATTTCTCGATATTTCTGGAAAGGCAATAAGTGGGCGAGGGGTAACAACGACGGGCGACGATGTTGTTGACCATCGTCCAACTTGGAATTCCACAGGGGATGGTCATGAAATATCTTTGGAATTTGCAAGTCTTATTCTTCATCTTTTCCAACAATCTATTATCAATGAAGGAATAAATGAAGATAAGAATGCATTACAATCGATCAATCAATTGGCAAAAATACTATTGCACACCTTTCCAAAATCAGACAGGGATTCTGAAACAAGTTTTGGAGTTAACGAAGTTCGCCCATCAACTTTTGAACATGTGAATTCTGACGGCTCTGTATTAAAGACAACAGGAGCTCCGGAAAACGACGGAAGTACAATAGACACAATAAACTCAAGACGAGGATTCGACATACAACAGTCTGAAGAAGAAATTCATGGGCACGGTGAAAAAGTTTTTGATCCACACGAACTACCGCGGGAAGCTCCGTTTGATGGTGGCTTGGCAAGTGATGATTTTGACAGTGAAAATCCTTTTGCCGAGGAAGATTCCTTGGCTTCGAAAGCTGACAAATTGGCTCAGATCGTTTCCTCTCGGTGGGTTCAAATCCTCAAGATGTTCGGAGCAACGGATGACGCGGATGTGATGCGTCAAGAGTTAACTGATGCTGATGATGTGGTTTCCCACATGCTGAAGCAGATGAAAAATCTGAGGAACAACAAGTCGCCTTTGAGTCAAGCAACCGCACTTTCTAACAGTTCTTATACTGTCAACAGTGAAGATATGATATTACGACAAGAATTTCCTTCGGATGTCTTTGACCCTGGAATTGTCGCAGGACAATCGCCACTTGAAAGACTGATAACTGTTAAGGGAATAAATTCAGTTGCTCACGCAATTGGCATACCAGTCGATAATGTTATTCCTCACATTATTGATGCGTTAAGTCTGGTCATGAAAGGAGACAACGAATTTAAAATCAATGGTCAAAAAGTTGCCAGTTATGGGAATGTTCCTTTTTATCAAAGTTATTTGGAAAATTCAGGGGTTCAGGATGACACCAACAATCGGAAAGTAGGCGGAAACTACGGTCTTCCCCCAGCAAAAACAAACAATTTTTTTGATTCGTTATTGCTGTACAGATTGACACCGAATTCAGATTCGGTTGAGCTTTCTTGCAGAAAAGGAAAAAGAAAAATAAAAGACTGGAACGACATTCCTGAACTTGGAGTTAAAGATCAGCAAATGCTCATGCTGGGACTCAGGATGGAGTCAGACAGAGATTATGAAAAATGGAAAATTGATAATAGTCATTTGGCTAAATATGCTGATCCTTGGAGAAAGGTTTATGGAAAGAGGGGATTGATAGATAAGCTGTCTTCTCTTATGAATCAAGTAAACGTTCTTTTAAAACTTTTTTCCTCTATGAATTCTGGTTCTGCCCTTAATTTCACTTCACAAACTCAGGGTCTGACGCGTGACCAGAGACAAATGCTAAGGGATTATACAAGCGATTCCATTTTTCTAGTGCCCGGGGACAAAACGTCGTTGTTCGGAGTTGTTGCTGACGTTGTCAAAGAATTAAACAGTTATGGAAACAAGTCTTCTTACACCGTTTTTGCTTCTGGGACCCCAGATGCTAAGGAGACAAATCAACAAATTTATGCAGGAAGTCCAATAGCTGCGGCAACATCATTCGGCATATACTCTCCCATAAGGGGAAACCAGCAAGCATCCGATGATTTTTCCATAAACAACAAACCGGATGAGGCAAAAACGTTACGAGAAAAAACGAACAGCCTTCTGACACAAATTGCAAGTATTTTGTCTGGAAATGATTATGAAAATATTAAAATTGCACAAAAAGCAATTATTGGAAGGTTGTCAATAGTATCAAGTGGTGTAAATGGAAATAATATTGCAGATTACAGTGATGGATTAGCGAATCGAATAGGCGGCCTTGATCGAATTGCAGATAGTTCAACTTTTCCAAATCAAGAAAAAGTTTCAAAATGGCTTTTAGACAATAATTTTGGCGAAGGAAATTTAATTAATCCTAATTCGTTAAAAGTTAAAGATAAAACAAATATTTTTAACTGGAACATGAAATACGTACAGGGAATTATCCAATCAGCTCGGTCATTAAACAGAGGGTTTAATCTCGGCAAGATGAGTATTGGAGGAAGCGGTGGGTTCGTAAGTGGAGATTTGAGTTCTTCGAGAACCAATCTTGTTTATAGCCTGCAACAAGTTGCGGATATTATTCTCGGAAAAAAGACTAACTTTGATGAAATCGCGCAAGAAAAAAAATCTTCTGATGCCAATCCGCTTAACGTTGACGGATCTTTGCGAAAGATACACGACTCGACTCTTAAATGGTTTGCTGAAAATGCGGGTAAAATGCCCATTGGCAAATTTATCGAGCTTATAGAAGATCAGCAGAGAAGGCTTTTTGGGGCTAATGAGATAAATGTTCGAACAAGCATACATTCTGTCATTTCAGAAGCGGTTGGCATTGCACAAGAATGTCAAAGAACCGGAATAAATATTATTCCAATTTCTTCTCTAAAATCTTTTATACCAGAACTTGCTGAAATCAACTCTGATCCCAGCGTTAAAATAGGTAGTCAAGAAAAAGGCGGAAGGGCATCTTCGTCAATACCATTCTGTGTTTATGTTAAAGGAAATCCTGAGTGGCTGCATTTGCAAAACAGGATAGCTTTTTTTGAAGATCCTATCGTGAATACAGAAACACTTAAAGAAACATTATTAAAATATCTGCCCAATACTTCAGGAGTGTCAAAAGAAACGCCATATTATAAGAACTCAGATGGAAGTTATGAATTTAATTCAGAGCTAGAGTCCGCCCTTAAAGTATTGACATCTCAGCTAAAGCTTTACGGACTTGACTTTGGTACAACGTTTTCTTTACGTGAGAAGTCGGATCATGTAGATTTATTTCATATTTTTGGATTAAATTCACCGACAACAGTGTTAAGGCCAGATAAATTAAATGTAATAATAAACCAACTGTCGTCGGAAACGCAGAAAAAAGTAGACAACATCCGGGCGCTGGCTGAAGCGCTTCACCGCCGATGGGAAGATGTGCCTGCGGCTTTGGTTGTGGCTGAAGACCCATTTATTGCAGACCCGATGGCATCCAGCACATCTAGGTATTTCATTTCAGCACAAGACGTTCTTGCTGGCAACTTGAGAAAAATTGCAGAAGACAACCAAACAAACATTTCGGTAAAAGTTATTCGAATACCATCATTACAGAAGTATTCGACAACAACTATCAAAAATATTCCGCATTCCAAAAACAAGACCGACGCGTTAGCAAAATATGTGGCAAATTTGCCACCAGATCAAGTGCAAAATATCGGCGCAGATCCGTTTGATGTTTTCCCCACAAAAACATCTGATCAAGTCGTTAGTTATTTGGAAAACACAAGCGCCAATTCGCGTCAAGGTAAAGCATCTACCATATTTGATGATGATTTTCCGGTCACGTTTCCCTCATCCAATGGCGCACGTCCACCCGAAGTGCTGTTTTTGTCCGGCAACCCCACGGCGGTTTTCCACCAAGGACCTTCTTCAATAATTGGCATACGAGATATTGGAGAAGAAGATTTGAACACCTTGTTGTCGTCCGAGTACATGAGAAGAAGCCCCAGAACAGTGGTAATCACCAAATCCCAACTGCAAGGAATTCACCGTGATGTGACAGAAGCGGCAAGGACACTTGTAAACAAATACTCGAACATAAAATTTGTTTTTGTGGGACAATTTTCGCAGGGTATGAGATTTTCAAATCCAGACAGGGTTTGTGTGGTCAGATCTCATTCTCCTGATACAAGCATGTCAAGCAACTTAGCACAGGAAAATCAGATTCAAGAAAACATTTCTCATGGAATTATTTCCGGCAGACAAATGGCATCAACGTCATCAATTCCAACGATGAATTCCTCGGAAGTTTCCAATCAGGGCACTACAGATTTCTTTGATGATTCCATGAAAAAAAGGCAGAACAATCCGTATTTTTATGATGATTCATCATCAGCCCCGCAAATACCATGGCAAGATAGGTTCTTGTCGTCCACGAACAATGGTTCCGGCATTGGCTACAATGACGGAAGCGAATGTGTAGTGTCACTTTTCGCTCCATGGGTCAGTCCTGTTTCTGGGCCATCTTCCGCGACATATCGGCCTCCTGAGGCCGATATGCAACCGGACAGCTCATTGGCTGGACAAGCAATACCGACTGTTTCCGGTTTTAACATCACCAGATTTTCTCCTCAGTATGGGCCATCTCGTCGGGATGCGTGGGGATCTACCAGACAAATTATGCAAAGACAGCAGATTTTGTCGGGAAACATGCAAAGGGCAATCAGCACCATTGGCATTGTCGGAGACGTCATTGCTAACGGCGAGCAAGCTGGATTTGCTACAGACATGGCGTTGTCGGGAAAACGGCTGCTTGTCATGCAGAGCAACGGTCAGCCGTCGACAACTCCCATCGGTCGGGTATGGGCCGTGACAGGACAACCGATAAATCCCTTGAGGCATCGAGAACAAGGACTTGGTCTTTATCCAGTGAACCCAAGAAGTGGAAATTGGGCACTATTAAACAATAAGACTGCCGTTAGAACAAGATTCTCACTTCTTCCGACATTATTTGCCGACGGTTTGTCGTACAATCCAGAAAAAAATTCCGACAAACAAGATGTCTCTTTCAGGGCAAAATACGATCATGCTCTTCCGGGATCGTTTCCAGACGAAGTACGAAGCTATGGAGATTTGCAAGAAGGTAATCCGAGTATTTCAAGAAATATTCGACCAATATCTAATTGGGGCGAACTTGCTGACTGGGATGAAGGAAACCCATCAGGAAGAGACGGATTAATTACCGAATTATCGCCAAGGTCAGTCTTGCAATGGGGGTCAAACAGCGATAGTGAAATGATGACTCCTCTAAAGACTTCTGAGCGAGGAGTTCCGCAAGGCATGAAAATTTCTTCAGCTCATTTTCCCGGCCTTCGTGTTCAAGTTCGCTATAGGCACGGAGTGCTCCCTCATCCATACGGACCGGCTCCTTTGTCTCCAATACAATCCCACGCGTTGTTGAAATTGTACAAGACAGATGCCAATGAATGGGATCATGAAATTCCTCTCATGAGCATTCCCGTCCACATGCAGACTTTGCTGGGTAATAATCCGTTAAATGACGCAAGTTTTCATTACAGAATATTTGATCGAATGATTACAGATTTAGGCGTGAGGATGATTACCGCATACGCAGCAAGAAAATTTTTACATTTAGTGAATTCAAGCAATCCAACGCAAGTGCGACGGCAAGAAGAAGTGTTTCCTCGCGGACAATGGCCCGGTGCTCAATCGACGCAAACAAGCGCTTCTTCGCAGCCATTGATTTATGACGACAGCGTTATCGAAGATTCAAACGCCAGAGATCTAAGGGAAATGATCCTTGAACCATATGTAAACAACATGACGTTACAAAAACTGTATGGTCCACTTATTCGAATGATGTTCAAAGAATATGCTCCAAAACAAAATCTTTTGCCTTTTATTGAGAAAGAAGATATTGAACGAATTCTTCAGCAAGCTCCCACAGTTTCGCCTATCAACAGACCGGGTTTTATAGGTATTCCCGGTATTGACGATGATTTGGCAACAAGTGACGCAAGAACTACGACATCGCCAAAGTCGAAAATTACAACGTATACCGAGCGAGGCCCAAAAGAAAAACTGTTAGAAGACTATGTGCGTGAACCGCAAATAAGTAACGAAATTTCCAAGTGCATTGAAGTCGACAAAAAGCGCGAGGAAACAATCTGGGGTATGGACAATGCTGGTCACATCAGAGCCATTTTTATATATAATCCATTAGAAATGTTATCCCTTTCTGATTGGCATCAGGAATGCGAAGCCAAATTGGAGTCTGCAACTGGCTATAAACAAAACGATAGCAAGAAGAAAAACCTTGAAGACATAGCAAGATTTGAAGAAGCAGTAAGGTTATATGGAGAATCAATAGGTGGCATAGACCCTGACTCGACAAAAATCAAGAACTTGTGCAAAAACTTCAATCAATTAGGCAGGGCTTCGTGGGGATTCAAGTTTTCCTCAAAGAAAACTTTTGAGCCAACCGAAGCAGAACCAGATGCTGAGCGCTTACCAAGCCCAATGGCGCAACAATTTGTAAATTCCTACAATAAGGGTGCGGTAAAAGTGAGAATTTTTAATCCTGAAACCAAAGCTTTAGAAACATTTACAACAAAACCCACTTTGACTTTGGCTGATCAAATTGCGTTTAGAGATTTGTTGTTTGACACAACTCCGCTTCCAAGCCTGCCTCTTGCTAACCTGACAGAAAACATTTCTTCAAATGAAGAAGCATCAAATCAAGACAATGTTCAGCAGGCTGCCAACGAAGTTGTATATCGAGATCCCCAGTCACTGAGACAAGAGTTAATAGAAAGAATTGACGATACAATCAAGGGTCTCTTGAAGAAAGTGGAAGAATGGAAGTACGAACATAAAAAAACGAATAGCACACACCATGATGTTGCTATTGGAATGGATCAAAACGGTAATTATGTCGAATTGAAGCCGGAAACAACAAGGGAGAGGCAGAGAAGTGCGGCACGATTTCTTGATCACGTTGATGACATAATCCAAATTCTTGAAGATTTGAGATCAAAAAACAATGAGTTGAGAAACCAAAATGAAACACCACTTACACGAAGCTTGTTAAGTTTTGTCACTTCTCCAAACAAGACAATTAAAAAACATGTGTATTTTTTAAGGGGATAGCAAAAATGCCTGATACCACGATACAGTATCCTAAGCTACTTCCCTGCTATGGAAGATGGATGCTGCACGACAACGGAATAATAAAATTTAGCACAAACGCGTTAGATATATTTCATCCTCACAAACAATTATCTGAAATGTTTACAAACGTTAAAAATGTGAAAAATATAAAGATGCACAAATTTCCAGTTTTTCACACCGATGGCGGAGGGTATCGAGTAGATTCGGAAACAATAAGGCACGGAAATTTATCAGGACTATCTGATGAAATACAACGAGTCATAGAGCCAACATTGGAGTACAAAACTCACCGCACGGATCATGGAGGCATAGTACAGGAAGTTACCTCTAATTTGACCGGGATAAAAGCAAAGATTGTCATTTCAAATAATGTAGAATTCATAATACTAACAGATGTAAATGATCACCCGGTTGCCGCAACGGTTCGAGGACAAGAAGACATTACCGGGAAACAGTTGGCTCAGTACATGGCACAATATCTGGCACACGAGCATCATAGGGCTTCAATTGCCATACATGGGGATCATTTGCTTTGTCACGCGCCAGATCACATTCCCGCTTTTCAGTCGCCTTTGGAATACTGGCCAAATAACTCTACAAAAACATTTTTTCGAACAATTCCGAATATAGCAAAAGACAAGAGACATCAATGAACAATATTTCGTCTATAGAAATACCGCAGCAACAGGATATTGCTAGCGATATTGTCCTGCAAAGACTTATCAACGACAATCCTAGTAATTTGCTTTCAATAAAGACAAGGCCATTTCTTTTTTCAAAACAAACCATTCCCTCTTTTTTTTATGAACATCAAGATTTTGTAGATCTTTTTAACAAATTTGCCGATACAATTTCTCAAACAATTCAAGACAAAACTGTTTTTCAAGACACAAAGAATAAAATAGCAGAAGATCTTTGGATTGTGATGTGCGCTGCAATAATTTTGGATAGAAAAACTATTTATTCGCAGGATGTTGCCACGATAATCTTTTCAAAAACGCTTGGAATTTCGAACGAATCTCTTCAATTAATATATGATTTGGTTTGCAATACGTATGCAATGATTGATTTTTTATGTTTCTCAAATCAGCCGATAATTAAATTTGAAAAATTACATAACCATCCCAGCATTTTGCACGGAAAACAAATCAATCGAGCTCACAACTCACTTATTCACACATCATCCATGAACAATTACGGACAAGGATCATACGATCTGAACGGCAATTGGCAATTTGGAAACCAAAGATTGCCTTCGATAATTAATCAAAATGCCCAATTTGGCCATAACCTTGTTCATCCAAGTTATGGAATAAAATTCAGCTTTATTCTTGACGAAAGCAAAAAATTTTATATTTTATACATTGATAACCCAGCGCAGGGAATTTCCATGCACTTGGATGGCGCCATAAAAACAGAAGATTTGAAATGGATTTCTGAATATTTTACAGACATTACGTTCAAAAAAATGTCAAACAATGAGGAATTGTGGATTGAGTACGAGGACAAAACAAGAAAACATAAATCAATTTACATTTCATTTTCGCCCGAAAAAGACAAGAATTTCTTTGTAAGATGCTTGGCTGCAAAATATGCCTACGGCAGACATGTTACTTGGTACGCAGAAATCATTGATCCCAACAATCAGAAAATTGCAGAGTATTCATTTAGCGACTCTGGCAATGAAGAAGATGTTGAAAAACACAAAGCGTTCTTGTCGCAGAAGATAGGCGAATACGTCGCTTCGGAAATCATTGCGTATGCGTTTGCCTGTGTTCACGGTCGCCGAATTCCTCACGCGGCGATTGTGCCACCAGACGGAAATCCATGGTCTGCGCTTCGAGTATCTGGATCGGTATCATCAATTCCCCCATTCATGACTGGTCAAGCCGCATTCAGCGGATCAACGCTGCAGCCGGTTGTCAAGGCAGCTGACATGGAACTATCGCGTGATGGCGGAATAAACGATCTGTTTCCTTTGGATAAGCATGTTCCCCCGCTCCTTCACCTTTACAGTTGGTCGGATTTTCAAAAACAAACTGTTTGTGTGTTTACTTCCGAGCATTCAGTGAATATTTCATTTTCTCCGGAACATTATTACATGAACGTAAAGTATTACATGCTGCATCAAATACTGGTGGCCACACTGCATTCGGCATCGGGAGATTTCATTGACGAGGCAGCCTTTCGTGGCTCAACTATTTTGGATCTTCCGAAAATTGCAAAGATTATTCTTGCAAAAACGCTTAAGGTTGTCGGTGCGCCAAGGATTGATCAAATAGGATTGGAAATTTGCAAGAAACCTATCACTTTTGATTTAGATCGAAGCAAATACGCAACACCTTCGGTAGGAGGTGAAGATAATAATAATATTGATTTGAAATCATTGCAAAATTCTTGGGAATCCATAAACATAAACTCATCTTCTCTTGTGCTTACAAAGTTTTCAAACCCTAGCAATGTCTATGGAAATCTCACGGAAAAAATTTCATGGTTTGATAAAAAAACAGTTGAAAACACACAAGAATCAAAAATAAAAATATCTAACATAGAAGAATTTTGCAAACGCTGCGTATCGTATTTTAAGTCTCAATACATTTCAGAAAAAATTTCCGACAAGGAAAGCATGCAGAATGTCATTTCTTCGGAACAGATATCCTCTGCGGTGTTATCCATAGCAGACAGGAATCATTCAAAAAATTACATTCCCAGACTTTCAAGAATAAATAATATTGGAATGAAAAGTGACGATAAAAACAGAGAGTCGTTTGTGTTTTGTCAGGTGATGCATCAGCCACATTCTCTTTCATATGTTGTTGTTCTCAAAGGCGAACATTGGCCACAAGTAGAAAATTCATTTACTAAGGAATATGTTGAGATAGATCCCGGTTCCGGAAGAGACGATTATCTTAGACTGTTCGAATTTGAAATAATTTGCGTAGATTCTGCAGGAAACCCAATGGTGAAATATTGTCCAAATTACCAGATTGGACAAGTGAGTGTGCCAAGATGTGCAAACATTGAAGAAATAGTTTGTGGATATTTACCGGATTTCATATGCTGGATGTCTTCTCAGGGAATTCATCTGCACAGAATATCTTCAAACTCTATAAGATTTTCACATATTACTTTGTCTCCTGAAAATATTTCTTCTCTAATATTTAACTCGTCTTTAATTTACTCAAACATTAATCCAATAAAAACATGGCTTCTTTCTTATTTTCCATCATTGCATGACATGAATCAAAATCCCGCACACGATTCCGTATCTGTTTTGGAGCACTTGTTGAATTCAACGATTCTTGTCGATTTGCCTCGTGATGATGGGTATTGTCCGGCAAGCGAAATTGCATCGGGATACGACCTTGCCTGTCTTCGCGCAGCGTTGCTACTGCATGATATCGGCAAGGCTGCGCCACAGGACGGCGGTGTCGGTGGGTATTCTACTGATCATATTAAAAAATCCGTAAGCATGGCGTGGCCCATCATCCAACAATTGTCGCTGATGGATCATCAAAAAGAACTGGCTTTATTTCTTATACATAATCAAGATATTATTGCAAAAGCCCATTCTGGAGAAATAGGGGCGATAGATCGAGCGATTGCTCACATTGGAAAAATATGTGGAGATGAGAAAACTGCAGAATTACTCTATCACATGCACAGATGTGATACTGATAGCGCGTTTATTTTTCAAGAGCAATCTTCTTATGAATCAATAAAAATTCACGACAAGACCAACATGACATCAAGACAACTTATCGATAGGGTAAAGAGTTATATAAACAGCAGTTTGTTTGCAAAAACAGACAAGTCACTTATTATTCCCACCACTCAGTATTCAAAAAATATTCATTTTCATAACATTTTTCAATCAAACAGCAAAAAGACAAGCAATGGAGAAAAAGTGCTTCAGACAATTCATTTGTCAAATATCAACAAGATATATCAGAAAGAATATCAATCATTAACATATAACCCCGAGTACTGGAATAATGCTCCCATGCTGTACGACGAAGCAGCTTCCTCGCCTGAGCTGTCTTTTGCAAAAGCGTTTGGCATGTCATACGATGGCCCTACAGGAACAATTGTTCGCGGATTTTATTGGACATCCCCAGAATACGTAGAGTATTTGTCTCAGAATGGGATTTGTGCTTATGATAAATCAAACAAATTTTCCATTTCCGCAATGATTAATTTTCCTGACATAAATGAAATTTCTAAATTAAAAAAATTCCCCCAAGATGTGCTGCTGGTTTTTGACTACCATGTTGGAAAATTTCTTACAGAAGATGAATTGTCCTATCTTGGAAAAATCTGGAGAAGCTGGAACATTTTAAAATACGGGCAACAATTATTTTCTTTAAATTACAATGGAGAACAAGACGAAGCAAATCCACAAATAGCGTTGGATTTTGGATATTCCTCAGTATTATCCAACAAGACGGATCCAGACGACGCGGCAGTTATGTCGATAATTTGTTTTGATCCTTCTAGGATAGGATTGATTGGAGCATATGAGTATAAGAAGTCAAACGACAAATATCAAAAAAACACTGCAACCATTACACCCATGCATTTGCCATTGGCATTGCCCGGAGGCAAAACACAATACATTTTATCGCCCCACATATCTCAAGACGAAATATTTTTAGATAACAAGCATAAATTGCATGTTTGTCAAAAAAACAGGATTCTTTTTGCAAAAAAACTTTGGAACGACATGCCGAATTCTATTTACATGGAGCAATAAGTGAGCAATCCAAAACCAGTTATTCAGTTCAATATTTTAAATGAATACAAGATTTTACCTAGTTCATCTGTATATCAAAATATATTAAAAATGGTTGATGAAAACGACAGGGACGATTGGGAAAAATTTTTTATCAATGATATAGAAAAAAAAATTAACAGGTACACCTCAATAATTCCATCTGATGTCATTTTCAGAACCGCGGAAATACTTGATCACGCAGTACTGATGAGGGTCGAGAGGGTGGATCTTCCTAGGCTTCCAAGTGGAAAGCCTAGCGAATGGTGGTATTTTGTTCAGTTTCAAACATGCAGGTCATGCATATTCCTCGCTGTTGCCGACGAAACCATGGCAGAAAAAAGATGTCAGCATCCTCGAATTACCGAAGAGTCGTTCTCAAAACATTTTGAAAATCAACGATTATGCCCGTATTGGAGTGCTGGTTTTGATGATCAAAAATTGCAGTTGGAAAAAAATAGGGGTTTTTCGGAAAACCAATTTGTGTGGGCTGCCTTTGTTAAACTTGGAATCAGTACATTACCCTCAACGATATCATTGCCTGCAGTTGGACAAGTAGAAGTCTTTTCTTGTTCAAGTGAAATTGCAAATGCTGCTGATTACCATAATGCATTAGTGTATTATTATTTACAGCTGTATTATTTAAAACAGTCGGGATATATTATCAATCAAACAACATTTCCAACATTGACTTTGGATCATTTGCCAACAATACGTGCGCAAAAATACGATACCAGTGGCATTAAAGTACAAAAGGACAAAGCAAGTGACGCAAAAGCAACCAAGTGATTTTGAGGCGAGGGAATGGAATTGGAGTCCACACGTGGATGGATCTTACGGGTTGCTATCTGCTATCGTAGAAAATACCGATTATCAAAAAAACAATTCTGAAATATATAGACAAACCGAAAATTCAATAAATGAATTTCAAAAATATATTGATCAATCAAACCCAAAAATTGGAAAAATTGTCACAGCAGAAGATTTTCATCGTTTGTTTCTCGGAAATATTAGCGAACAAGTACTGGCTGAATCTTTTGGGTTGAATAACATTGACGGCAGGCCTATTGGTCCTTCAATCGAGCTTCTTATTGCAAAACGTTTGGCAAAAGTGCAAAAGGGATTGGCGAATCTTGAAAAAGAACCTCTTCAAAAAACAACAAAACCTTCTTTTAGCCGTAAAGAAACTGTAGGAATTCCTAGGGGTCAGGCAAGATTTCGCGGAATAAACGCCGTTTCTTCAGAAACGCAAAGGGGGTTGTATGCGGATCAGGATTTTGTAGAAGGTGCTCCTTCGGCGTTCTATAATGTCGTTCATCCTTATGACCCAGACAAGAGGATCATCAGAATTCATTGGGGGGTTGCTTTTGGAAATCTTCTTGGAAGGATTGCCAGCAACGTGCCGGTTATTGGTCACATATTAAATTTGTATACTTCTGCGTACGCACATGATCAAATGGGACAAATACAAGAAGGGCTAAAAAATCAAGAAACGCAGTTGGCTGCGGCTAACGACACTCCTTTAATGGAAAAAATATGGAATAAAGTAACGTTTAACACTGAAAATGATGACGACAATATATATGATTGTAAGATAATCGTACTAAATCCTGCATTTAATATAGTCGTGCTTGCAGAATAGCTTGATCCAAAAGGATAATAGGTTGCACTACCTAATGTTGAAGACCATCCAACTGCATAATTGTTATTTGATGC
>RGPR01000003.1 GCA_010030245.1 Gammaproteobacteria bacterium | reverse complement strand
AAAATAATTTTTTAAAAAAAAAGTTGCAGAAGTAAGTCAATCTGAACGCATCAAAATGATAGATTTTGCGGAGAATTTTTTGTCTATTAGGCAACAATGTCATTTATTGAGTGTCCTAGGTTCTCGACTTTACTAGCACCCAATTATTGATTCAGATTCTTTATCCGCCAATTTAATCATGGAAATTTATCCTGGACTGGAGCCATTTTGCAGAATGATACTATCCAGACCACCCCGTACATTCCATCCAAACAGTAATAATTAAAGATCTCATGTGAGGCCGCCCGATCACACCAAGGCCTACCCCACGGCGATAAGTAAATAAAAAAAAAACATATTGAAAAATTTATGATACAATCCATCCAATTGATCACAGTTGAGGTATAAATTAATGCATATTCAATTGAATGAGCGTAAGGCGCCAAGGTATATCAGTATCAACAAAGTCACCAATAAGGTTCATCTGCTAGTTCCTGTTGTTGGTGGTCAAGACATCAGTACCGATAATACGTGTCAATCAATGAGTGAACTAAATAAGTTTTTTCTTGATAAACATGCCCTTCGTGAATTGGAGGATTATCAAAATGCGCTGGCATTAGATATCGCCGTATTCAAGCAAGGAGATGAGCGGAGAGTAGTCAAAGAGTATCGCCTGAATCAAATTATAGCTTATATAGATGCCGTTAAAGAAATCACAGAGAAGATACGCTTTAATAGGTTCTATTATCCTGAACCAATAAAAGCACTCATGAGAAAACCTTCTAATTTACATGGCATCCAATTAAGACCCAAAGACCAAGATCCTGTAGTCAATGTTGTTAATCCTGTGTTTAGTATTCTACGTACAAATGATCCCTTGGGCAATCCCTTGTCCGCTTTATATAACACAATGCATGCGGAATTCCTAAAGGTTACTCCAGCACGACTTGAACCTAGCGCTCAGCTAAAGCAAGCGGTGTTGTCGGTATTGCCGGAGAACGCTCCATTTGCAGACATACAGCGCACTTTAAAAGAGCAATGTTTAATCTTATTTCGCCTAAATATTAATTTTACCCGAGGCAATGATGGAAAGATTATAGAACAAGGTGAATTGAATGTGCTTATGTCTGGCAACTACGAGGAGGCATTAACTCTTGAAGAGTATATTGATGTGCTTTTAGGTGCATGTGCAATCAACCTGTCTGAAAGCATTCCAACTCCACCTTTTTATAGTATTTCTGCAGTGGACCGAACAGAGCCCCTATCGATTCTCACGCAATTTTTCTTAGGTATTGTTAATGTCCATTGCAAAGCACGCAGCATCAGCGACAAAAATTTTGGAGAGATACTTGATCAAAGTCTTGATTTAAGCTGTCAACTAGTCGATGTTGTTGCTGGTGCATTACCTAAAGGTGGGGTGGTAGAAGAGCAAATTTACGATTTTTTTAACACTAAGATGAGTGAATTTGGATTAACCCGCAGCTTAGAGGCAGAAGATAGAGCCGCCATTACACAAAAATTTGAAACGACCTATCGAACGGTCACCGGCACAGCAGAAAATCGTCACATGGATGAGTTTGTAATATTTGACCGCGGGACCTTAGGCGAAACCGCTAAATTTGTTCTTCACCAAGGCTCTATTTGCACGAATTTTGCGGAAATCGTTCCTGACAACTTAGCGAATCAAGACTTCTTTGAGAATATTCGTGAGGATTTTAAAGGACATCCGGCCGAGATACCGCACTATAATGAAGGGGTTTCAGGCTTTATAGACATAGATCTTCAAGCCTTAACGGATGAGGAAGTGGAAACGCTGCCGGATTGGCTCAGAGTAAAGTGCCTGGCAGATCCGGCATTCCAAAGTCGCCAATTCTTTAATGATGTGGCGAAGGGGCGTCAAGATAAGGCTCAGACCTTATTAACAGCATCATCACCTGACCGTAAGCAAGTCTTGCTTAAAACGCCTGGTGAATTCACCGACTATTCCGGTCGAACGTTCAACTGCACGGCTTATGAGTACGCGTATTGGGCTAAAGACACGCACATGTGCATGATGCTGAACAAGCATATGGATGAGACGACAAAAGCGGCCATGCGGATACGCATCAATGATATGGCTCACAATGGCCTCAAATATACACAAGATAATGTAGATTACAAAAACCCACATTATGATATGAGTTTTGCTTTGAGAAATTTAAGTCTTCATGACTTTCGTCAATTACAAACCATGGTGGGAAATATCGTGGGTCAAAACTTAGATAAAATAAAAAATGCCTCGGAAGACAACTATAAAACCCTAGCGTTTACAGCCACTGAATATGAACAGCTTAAAAAAGAATTACTAGATCCAAGCGTATGGAATTGGATGCTTTCCTGTTTGGGTTCATTCCAATGTCTGGGCTATTTAACTTACCCTGCGTTCTTTATGGCATCATTTTTTATAACATCATCTGCAAAATCCATCAGCACTCAATTAAAATTTGATTTTAATTCCTTAATTACAGCACTGGGCACCTACATTGATTATACGACCTACGAGCAGCAGCAGCGAAAGGACGCTAATGATTATACGACCTACGAGCAGCAGCGAAAGGAGGCTTGGTTCAACGTTGGCAAGGCTCAGCGGAATGTTCCGGCGCACATTGCACACAAATACTGTAGCTACAACAGAGATCCTGTGTGCGATGGCTTCACGTTCACTTTTAAGGGTAATGTTATATCTTGGTTCCCTCTGGCTTCTTCTGGTCTCGGTTTTGATTTTAGCGTGCTGGTCGCTGACAAACCGGATAAGTTCTTTCCCACTGAAGGGTCCTCCTCCGCGCATACGCTGCCGGGCATCGTCTGGGATCACCATCATCTGGGCATTAGGGCGCATTATAGTTACAGTGCCGCTATAGAATTTGATCAATATTTTAACAGAAACTGTACACAGTTGCGTAAAAATCTGGAGCCGATAGCATCGGAGCTTAATCTTGGGGCTCGACTTTCGTTGTGAACTGATGAAGTAACCCTATCGCTTACCTCGCCCAACACACGTTCAAAAACCATTCCAGTAACGCTTGGGACTGCTAACGATGTGCGGTTCCTTCCCACCACATGCTCCACGGCCATCATGAAAAAAATACGGATTCTTTAAAAATAACCGAAAAAATGCTAACTTAGTGCTTTATCAACTGGCCTTGGCTGCATAATTGGCTAAAGTTTCTATGCTGTTATTGAGGGGTTCTAAAAAAGGGGCTACCCCCCCCCTCTTTAAATCCCCGGAGATATTTAGAAGTGGCAATTATAGTAAAGAAGGTGGCCCCCCTAACCGATAAATAATTTGTAGCAGTTTGATTCAAATTATTTAATAGGAAGAAGTCCGAAAATGAAAACATACGATTATACAAATAAAGTAGTCTATGTAGGCCTTGATGTCCATAAGAAAACATACTATTGAGCATCATATTTTTTTGGTCCGATTTTAGGGGTGCATTATACTATGTTTGCGGCTATTGGTAGATCATGGTCTTCGGATCACGTGCTGAACTTGCGGATGGCCCCACACGATTTTTAATAGCATGTGCTTGCTCCCCGATACCTGCTGTAGATCCATGACCAGTCATTTGACCAAACTGATCGAACTTCTGGCTACCATCCTGCATCCATTGTTGGGTTTCTCCGCCATAAGATTCAGGATGGCCGCCAATCCACCGTAAAATTTTGTCTGGCAAAATAAAGATCAAGGTAAATGCTTTTTGAATAATTGTGGTATAAAGGGAAACATACATGACAACATAAAACATACAACCTAGTAATTGGGCAAAGGGGAAGTCTCCCCAGTGAATACCATAAATGTCTGCCGATCCACTAGTATGGTCTTCTGAAACATTAATTTTTAAAAAACCACCAGCAATATCGAAACCTTTATTCATGACCCAAATCGAGACATAACTAAGCCCAATAGCAGAGATAAAACCAATAATCATCATTGAGGGGCGAAGAAAGACATTGATTATTAACATTAAACCATGCTCACCTTTGCCAAGAAGCCCTTCTCCTTCTGGAGTTGTGATACCTAATGCAAAAATTGGCGCTGCCACTATTGATTCAATTACTGCAAAAAACCAAGCAATCACGCCAAAGGTAAAAATGATATAAGGCAACATTGGGATATAATAGCAGGTGGTAAAACCGATACTCAGAAAGAAGGATAACCATGCCGCATATAAAGGCATGAAAAAAGTAATCATGACTAAGATAACATTTCCCATATATGGGAAGGCAGCAAGTCCTGAGACAGCAACCATGCCAATATAAGCATAGATTGTATTTTGGATAAATTGTGCGCCCATATTAGCGAGGTCAACAATAGGGTTCATCGATACATGACTGAGTATATACATCGCATGTTGCATTTGCGGCCAAATCGTCAATTTAATGGGGGCTACTAGCAAGATACTAAACACCAGACTTAGCATCCCAAAGATCGTATCTGTGATAAAATCTATAAAGTTTGACAAGACATGACTGACGCCACTTGAAAGACAAGCAGACAAAGATCCTAAATCCGTAAGATTACGACAACCATTTATTGCTTTTTTTTTCACATTTGGTTTTGGTGCTGTAAAAATGAGTGGAATTTCGGGTAGCGTCATGGGTTTCATTTCAGATTGCCCTGGCATATTAACGTAATAGCTATTACCAATGAAACCCATCACAGTCGAAGCACAAGCAGCGGTAGAAAAGCGCCCTTTAGGCTGAATATAGCCATCACTTGGATGATATAAATTAGGTGGGGAAAAACTTAAATTTTCCTGGCAAGATAGTAATGCATTTTCACTACCAGCTCCTTGAATTAAGTTATTAATAGCCTGCTCAAAGTAACTGATTTTGGCTTCTTGTGAAAAAAACCAACAAAAATCACCAGGTAAATACTGGCCTCCTTGTTCACAACTCGGCAAATTATACATTTGACTTTGCTCAAGACCTGATTGCTCATCCTTTATTTTTGGCTGCAATTGAGCTGAACCACTCAAATTCACCAAATTAAAAAAATAAGCACCTGCAAACATCCACCCATCGGCCTTACTTTGGCTGATAAATCCCCGTAATCGATAGACTTTTTCTTCATCTGCCAATTCAGAAGATAAGTTTAAGACCGACATCATCAACCCATCATATGTTGCTATGGCATTGATAAGCTCTTGTCCTGAAAATAGAACACTCGATTCCTGATTATCTTGAGCGTTTTGCCAAAAATAACATTTCTGATCAGGCGCATAGCTATCACATGGAATGCCCTTTTCATTTGTAGGCACACCAAATTGGTAATTGGCATCCATTGATGCAGGATTTTCAATTCGCTCCTGCTGAGAAAAATTTGAATTATTTTGAACCATGGCGATTGCAATAGCACTTAAGGCATTGTACATCTCAGCAATAGCAATTGCTCTACTATTTTGATAAGAAGTTTTTTGATCTCGTGAAAAATTCAAGCGTTCAAATTGTTCATCAGTGATGCCCGTATTATCAAAATGATTCCAATGAATTTTTCCGCATAAGCCATTTAAATGAGTGTATAGTCCCGGGTCACTGTTGGCATAGAAATTCGGCATAGGTAAATCAAAGCTTTTTTCATCACTATTTAATTGATACTGCGGCGGATTAACGGTCGACATAAAATCTGGTACTGGCATATCACAAAATTTCTTCCATGAGCGGTTAGGAAGGTAACAAGGACCCATGTTATGGGTCGCCAAATTTAAATATTTTGCTCGAATCTTTTCAAGTGATTTTTGCATACCATACATACAGACTTGGCCTGTTAAAATGGTACTTGCACCAACAAAACTAGGATCAACCCTAGAAAATTTCGCCCCAGTGAGCTGATCACTACTCAATTGCATTTGGGAAAGCTTGCCACCAGTATTCAAATAATTTAATGCGGAATTCCAAATTTTATCTGCTGCACCAATTCCTTGCAATACAATCCACATGATGAAAATCTGCATGAGGCAATAACCTGTGGCCTTGGGGATTAATAAAGACATTCCGATCGTGCAGCGTAAAGGCAGCCAGATGGAAGACCATTTTTTACCCAAAAACTCACCCTCATGCGCAGTGTTTAGCGTTCCAATTAATAAGGTATACATCAAGATAATGCTACCTAATGCAAGAACTGCAGCATTAAAAACACCCATCATTTTGCCAAAAATTTGACTGCCAGTACCGCTTATCACGCCATCAACAATACCAAATATTTGACTAAGAAACATAACAGAATTGTCACTTGGCGGTGGCGCAAATGATAACGCATTAGTTAGCGGAATCATTTGCGCATAAGTAGGCAAGGCAAAAAGCAAACACCAGAAGATGAACAACCACACCGAATTACTTTTTAAAATTAAGCTCAAACCAATCCCTAATCGAACAATCTAAACGCTTATATTTTATCAACGTCAAATAAAAATGAAATCTAAACGACAACACACAAGCTATCAAGCTGATACATAAACTCACCATACCAACAATATAATGAGCGTTATAAAAGTGATAGCAAGAAGTGCCAATAATAACACAAGCTAGAACAAAAAAAATCACGCTGAGGTATTTAAATATCTTAGCTTGATCATGTAATTTTTCCTCACTTAAATCATAACGCTTAGATACTGCTTCGAATTTATTGGACTCAGCATCATACTCAGCGACAGTAAATAATCTCTTGAATAAGCTTTGCAAATATTCAAGATTGCTTTTACTTCTATCCCAATCTGACCATTCTTTAATTTTGAAAATACGCCCTAGAAATTTTTTCATTAATGCTCCATGATATTAATATTTGCCAGCAAGATTAATTTAAGTCATAGTATGACTATTACATATATTATTGTTTTTTTTAAGCAGATTACAAGATTATAATGAATTGAGGGTTTGAAACATGCCGGATTTAAGTCACCAAGCATCTGTTGAATATTGGTCACAGTTTTTTGATCCTTCCATTTATCGTATCATTTGTTTTCTTGAAAGCGTCGAGAATCAAACATTAGACGGCGATAAAACCTTAGAGGGTGCGATTCTCAATTTAGCCAATAGCCTTGATGACGAACAATTCAAATTTATTGATATCAACCAATTAAAACATGAAGAAATTTTTATACAATTGATTGCTAATATCAAAACCAGTCGTGGTTTAAGACTCCTCCAAGCACTCGATCAGGTTCATTCAGGAAGCGCCTATAAAATAATTAGCTACGCAGAAAATGTAGCGCCATTAAAACCACAGAGTCCATCTGCTATTTTTTTCAAACGTAATCTTGCTTTTGAACGCTTGCGTTTATTATCAAGAATTTTTTCAAATCAACGCTTAAGAATTATCAGCAAAGCATTGGAAGGTGATGAATGAAAACAATAATAAAACTACTACCTTTGATTCTCAGTATCAACCTAGGTTATGGACAAGAACCCACTTATACAGAAGCGGGCCAAGGTGATGAAACTCAAGATTCTACCACCAGTATTTTGGAAAAAATTGAAGATTCCTTACTCAATCTAGGCTCTTATCTCGGCTACGATTTAAACACTAAGCCATCTAGCAACACAAGTACAACAGATACATTGTTAGATGGCGGTACCAATCAGAAATCATTAGAAAACACGACTATTCAAATGTATTTTGGCTTTATAAATACCAATTTGAATTATCCTTATTTTATTCCCAATTCAAGCGGTTATAAAATTGCAGAAGTATTTAATGCCTTATGTGGTAAAGTGTTTGACTCTGATGCCTCTTTTACACCGCCTACGACTAGAGCAGCCATTGATCTACAATATTCCAGTAATGGCAGTGATAACGCATTTGTCAAAAATCCAGTCAGTCAATATCTTTATAATATGCTCTATATCACACCAAACGATGGATGCATCGAACCAAACAACTCCCCTTCAGAGTCAAAATGGAAAGATTACACCTACTGTGAAGGAACGGTGTTAGCTAACGCCCTAGGCTTAGAAATAGATAATGACGATTTGAAAAATGCTAAAACTAATAGTGACGGTGAAATCAATTTACTTAGCACCAACATCGCAAAACTTGCTTTGATTAATTATTATCCCCAAAAAAATCCCTCTACAAATAGCGCAGAGTTACTAAAACAACTTGACAGCACTTCCTTTATGGGACCTTTGCTATATGATAACGCAAAAAGCCAGACGGCCGCCAAAGAGACTTTAGGCCTTAAAAATTCAAACCAATTAGAAGCTGCACAGAATTATGTACGTTATATCACTGGCGGGATTATGCCTAAAGCATTTGCAAGCTTTAAAAATTTAGACGATATCATCTCCTATGTTTATAAATCTGGTAATATAACTGAGCAAATGAATTATTTTAAGCCGTTTGCTAAATACATACTCGATTTTCGAATTTATGCTTCACGTATGTCATTAGCCGTACAAAATGTTTATGATTCATTGGCTTATCGAATGAACCTTAATGGTAATTCCAGTTCTTCAGACACAAGCCAAGACAAGGCTTCAGGCCCCACCAGCCAAGCTTTAAATGAGTATGTGATGGCAAGCTACCGTCTTTACAATCCAAATGCATCGAAAGATACAGCTGCGGGTACTTCAAGCAATCCTAGTTTAACCACAACAGCTTGGCAGGATATGATCAATACCGCATCACCTGCAACCGTCCAAAAGGAAATGGCACTTATCCTTGCTGAAATCAATTATCAACTTTATCAAATGCGACAACAACAAGAAAAAATTATTTTAACAAATAGTGTTTTTCTTTTAAATAACTTGACTGAACCAAGTTTAAACGTTCCAAGTCCTAGTGAAGCCGACTCTTCACAAGTGAGTGGCTAGCAAAGCAACTGATGAATTCGGTCTATGACCAGATTGCTTGCTATCAAGTTCATCACCTCCGGGTGATGAACCTTATCATACCAGCTGTGCTTGCCACCTTGTTTAAATAACGCTAAAGCTTCAGGATATGCATTCACACAATGCGCTATTTGACCATAAGGCCCAGAAATCTCTGGTTTGGTTACCCCATGTAAACTGATAATCCGTTTTCCAAGCGCTGCCGCCATATGGGCGGGCCCAGTATCTGGACACAACACCAAATCAGATTTTGAGATTAAAGCAAGGAGTTCTGGAAGCCTTGTTTTGCCAACATAATCTGGTAATTTATGCTGTGCAAGAATGGCATCAGCCATCTCTCTATCATGTCTTGAAGGCCCACCGCATAGTACAATATTCGCTTGAAAATGTGCTTTAAGATAAGCAATGACGTCTAAATACCCTTGTAGATGCCAACTTCGCTCTGGTTTGCTAGCGCAGGGATTAATAAGCACCAAAGGACCTGGCTCAACAAAAGTCATCATTTCAGCATTGACCCATTCTAAAGCTTTGGGCTCTAGTGGTAAACGCCATTCCACGTGTAAATCATCAATCCCTAACGCTTCAGCAAATTGCATAAAACCTTCAAGGGTATGAACTTCACGGTAAGCAATGGTCTTATCAACCACCAAACCATGTCCCTCTTGTCCGCGTTTTCTATCATAGCCAATTTTTGTCTTGGCCTTCAACATTGGGATGATGGTATGCGCACGAAAGCTTGCTTGAGCTGCAAGCAATACATCAAAATCATAGGTTTTTAATTTTTGATAAAGACGCCAGTAATCAATAAGTCCCTTGGGCTTGTCAATCACAATGAACACTATATCATCGATGTTTTGCAGCAGCTGATAAGCTGGATTTGAAATAATCCAATAGATTGTTGCATCAGGATAAGCTCGTTGTAATGCACGCACGGTCGGTAAAAACATCAACACATCACCAAGAGCTGATAAGCGAAAAACACCAATTTTGTTCATTATCGATTAACCTTTATCGACTAATATGAACTTCGTTCCGCAGTAAGGACATGTTTCTTGCCCACTTTCTTCGATTGGTAAATACACTTTTGGATGACCATTCCACAAGCTCATGTCATCTGTAGGACAACTTAAGGGCAACTGTTGCGCATTGACTTCAATCACGCTCACTGAGCATGGTGTTTGTTTGGTATCTTGACTCATTTATCACTCATTATTTAAGAAAATTAAAGCCTAATTATCCATTATTTCTCGAATTTCAGCTATCATTTCTTGCAAAATCTTCTCATTTGGCTGTAAAAATAGCTGATGCATTATCATCCCCCTGATCCAGGTCATCTGACGTTTGGCAAGCTGTCTTGTTGCCACAATCCCCTTCTCAAGACAGGTATCTAAATCATAAGCTCCACTTAAATATTGTAAAACCTGACGATAACCGACACTCCTAAGAGCTGGATGATTCAATTTATCAGGATATGACTTTACGATTTGAGAAACTTCATCAATTAAACCTTGCGCGATCATTTGTTTAAACCGCTGCGCAATACCCTCGTGTAACCAAGATCTTGGCTCAGGCATCATGGCGAAATTGATAACATTAAATTTTTGATTTTGGCTCGACGCTGCTAAATGTTGGCTCCAAGAAATCCCCGATGTTCGATAAATTTCATGCGCTCTCAGTAACCTTTGCGTGTCATTTGGATGAATTCTGGCTGCACTTTTTGGATCAAATTTTTGCAAGCCCTGATGCAGTATCAATGCACCGAATTGTACAAGTTCTTGTTCAAGTGTTTCCCGAACATTCATATCTGCATCAGGGAGTTTAGCCAAACCATGTTGAAAGGCATGGAAGTACATCATACTCCCTCCCACCAATAATGGGATGCGTTGTCTTTGATAGATATCGGTACAAATTTTATCAAGTGCCTCACAGCAATCAGCCACACTATACACTTGGGTTAAATCACATACATTGATCAAATGGTGAGGATATCTCGCTAATACCTCAGGACTTGGCTTGGCCGCACCAATATTTAGCTCCTGATAAACCAAACTTGAATCAACACTAACAAGCTCAAATGGGAAAATCTCACTAAGCTGGCAAGCAATATCAGTTTTACCAATTGCAGTTGGTCCCATCAAACAAAAAACCACTTTATTCATAGAAATAACTGCCGACAATGATGAAGGTCGAGTACTTTTGCAAAATGAGCCCCCTCCCCCTGCTCTTGTAATTTGATTAAGTTTGCCGTTAAGGTATCAAAATCCGATTCTGTTAAATCATAACTACTAAATTGGCAACTTTTGCAAAATAGTGACCAATTCAGTTCTTCCAAGCGGCGGATTGCAGACAGGTTTTTGACAAAAATTCTGATATTAAATTGAGGTAAATCATCAGGTATTGCCCGTATACAAAGCTTATCACTTCCAAATGACTGCATCTCCAAACCAAATTCCTGTGCTTTATTAGCCATTTGATTGAATTTTTCCTCACTACAGTTAACAAAATCTGCAATAAATGGTATCAACAATTGTCTTGATGCTTTAGGTAAGCTGAAATTTTCTGCCATTTGCTGCGCCCACCACTTTTGCACATCAACTAAATATAAATAAGGAGTCAAAGGCAATATGATAAAATCCGCATTACAAATTAGTGCTTTTGAGGCTCTTGGGAAATCAATAACCTGCTTGTCTGGCACTAAATGATCTGCTTTATTCCATGCATGTAAAGCAACAATTTCCTCTTTAGATGCTTGCCAAATCGTTTTTAGACTCATCAATATAAAATCAAAAATAAGTCTGGGCTCTTCAAAACGAACCTCTAATTTTGCCGGATGCACATTGATATCAACCATATTTAATGGGGTTTCAAGATATAATAAACACTGTAAATGGCGGCCTGGGGGACATATTGGCAAATAAGCTTGTTTGATGGCATGAATTAATAATTTATCTTGCACAATTCGACCATTTAAATAAATCCACAACCTATCATGTTGACTACGATGCTCTGCCATCGCACCTAACCAACCATATAAACGCAGTCCACTTCTATCGATGTCTATTGGCTTTGCCGTTTCAAAAGACTTGCCCCATAATTTTAAGATGCGCTGAAAATTTGCAGCTGCATCATGGGCTGGCAATACATCAAAAATTAATTCATGATTGTGTTTCAAACTCAAATGGACATGGGGGGCAAGCATCATAAATCGTTTGACATAAGACTCTATTGCCTGCCATTCTTGGCTATGCGTTTTTAAAAATTTTTTTCGAACTGGAACATTAAAAAACAATTCCCTTACAGTCATCGATGTGCCATCTGCTCTTACAGCAGGGCTTAATTCATAGCTACCCGGCAAAGCCTGCAACTGCATGGCAAAAGCCTGATCTTTTGGTTTAGAAACAATCTCAATTTTGGCAACACTTGCCATACTAGCCAAGGCCTCACCACGAAACCCCTTACTTTGAATGGCGTAAATATCAGCAAGCTTGGATATTTTACTAGTGGCATGCGGCTCAATAGCCAATATTAAGTCCTCTTCCCAGATCCCTATGCCATTATCTGAGACCTGAATTGATTTTAAGCCCGCCTCTAAAATCTCAATATGAATTTCAGTTGCATTTGCATCAAGTGCATTCTCAAGCAGCTCCTTTAATACAGAAACCGGACGTTCGATAACCTCTCCAGCTGCAATTTGGCATGCCACATCAGGTGCAAGCCTTGCAATCATCCGACTCATATGCGATGCCCACGTGGAGGGTAGTCTTGAAAGTATTGACGTATGCCCTTGAAAATAGCTTGGCTTAGTTGTTCTTGATATTGAGCAGAAGCCAAACGTCTTTCCTCTGCAGGATTGGAAATAAACCCTGTTTCAACCAACATTGAAGGTGTGTCGGGTGACTTTAAAACCACAAATCGTGCTTGCTCGACACGGCGATTATGTAAGCTTGTGATTTGTCCCATTTGGTTTAACACATTTTGACCCATTTTCAAACTGGCCTGAATAGTTGCAGTTTGCGACAGATCGATTAAAACTGAACGAACCATGCCATTTTGATCATCTAAATCTCGTAAATTAACCCCGCCCAATTCAGAGTAGTTTTCTTTTTCAGCAAGCCATCTTGCAGCTTCACTGGTTGCGCCTCTAGGAGAGAGTGCAAATACAGATGCGCCATGCGATTGAGGATTGGTAAATGCATCTGCATGAATTGCCACGAAAATATCAGGACGATAACGCCTAGAAATATCTAAACGACGTCGTAAATCAATAAAATAGTCACCATCTCGCGTTAAAATAGCACGCATTCCTGGGTAAGCATCAATTTTTTGCTTGAGCCGTTTTGCGATGCTTAAAACAACCTGTTTTTCAGGGGTACGGTGATAACCAAAAGCACCTGGATCTTTACCCCCATGACCAGGATCAATAACCACTGTAATCACATGAGGTCTTGGCGTCCATGCTGCAGTCACATTAGTATTTTGCTTATGTTGATTGACGATTAGCGGCCGAGGTGGATTAACATTCGTATAAGAATGGCCTAACTGATATCGCAGCTCTCTGGCATTTGATGATGCTTGTCTGCTGGCATTAAAAGCTGCCGAACTTTCAATGACCACACGTACCGATCCATCTCCATGTTCACCTAAACGAATCATGTAGTTCGATTGACGCATCAAGTGCGGGATGCCATGATTGATTCTCGAGTGAGGCAGATCTATCACCAATCGTTCGGGATGATGCAGCTGGAATGACAATGGTGTAATTGATGCATCAGCCTGAAGTATCAGTGTTGAACCTTCAATTCTTAAATTGATTAATTGTGCTGCCTGCCCAATTCCACATGCAACTAAAATTATAAAAAAAATTATTTTTCTTAGCATTTGTCTCTCTGTAAAACCTCTAATACCTGCTGTCCACGTGAGGAAGTTGCTTTCACAACCAACATCCGTCCCTCAGACCCAGGAATAAAAGAAAATTCTAACACGAGATCCATCAAAGCTAGAAGCATTGGTGCGCGTTCAGGCCATTCAATACAACAAATGCTTTTTGCATGAAGGACATCGCGAAAACCGAGCTCCTCTAATTCATAAACAGAATGCATTCGATAGAGATCAACATGAATTAATTCAGCCTCATCTGTTTCGTATGTTTCTAAGAGTGTAAAACTGGGGCTTTTGATGCGGGATGAAATGCCTTTTTCCTGAATGAACGCTCTCGTTAAACAGGTCTTTCCCATGCCAATCTCACCACTCAAACCAATCAGTAATGGGGCAGACACATATTTCGCTAACAATCGCCCAAAAGATTTAGTTGCCTCAGCGTTCTCTAATTGATAAGTTACTTGCATAATATATCCTGCATATGATTTTCGATTTCATCTAATACTTGGCTTGCACGTATGGCAAGCAAATCTGGATTTTTTTGCATCATCATGTCGGCAGCCTTTGCATGCAAGCATACTGCCACCAACATCGCTGAAGAAGGCTCTGCCAATCTTGACCACAAACCTGCAATTAAACCAGTGAGCGCATCACCCATGCCTTGTGTTGCCATGGCTGGATTACCATGAGGACAAACATAAAGCATCTGTTCTTGGGTATAAATTAAACTGCCCGATCCTTTTAAGACAACTCCAGCCTCAAAACGTTGAAATATTTTTTTAATCGCAGCAAAGCGATGTGCTTGGATATCAGTATTGGTGGTGTTAAGGAGCAACGCTGCCTCACCAGGATGTGGGGTTATGATACAATTTTGTCGTTTCTTTTTAGATTTAGCCAAATAATGTAAAGCTGAGGCATCAAGTACCATCTTATTATCTAAGCCATTTAACGCATGCCATATGCTCTGTCCCCAAACACCTTCCCCAAGTCCTGGGCCAAATACTAAAATATCATGTGGTTTAATGGCGGCTAAAATCTTGTTTACATCATTGATTTCATGCCAAATAATTTCAGGCAAACTACCATAGGGTGGTGTAAAGCCTGATTGATAAAAAACCTCAACACAACCTGAACCCATCATTAAAGCAGCCCTGGCTGCTAAAAGGCTGGCGCCAAACATTTCCTTTTCACCAGCAATGATTAAGATCCTAGCATACAGGCCCTTGTAAGCATAAGCGGGTTTGGATGGTATCATTGAAGCAATATGCACGGCATTTAACAAAAAGCTTTGGTAGTTAATACTCAGCGCTTCATTTTGATTTAATAAAACAATTTCGCCAATACAGGCTTTAGCAATCCCCGTATATAAGCCCTGCATCAATGCTATTCGCCCAATAACTAAATCGGCATACAAAGGCCTCGCAATGATTGCAGCACCACTGCTCGCATCAAGACCTGAAGGTAAATCAAGTGCGACAACAGCTAGGTCCTGCGCGTTTATTTGATCAATCCATGCTTGGGCGATAGCTGGCACTTCACGACTTGATAAATTAGCCAATAGATCAATATAAAGCCATCGCTGTGTTTTTTCTTCAATTTTTTTGCCATGAACCGGGGTAATAAAACATTTTTTTTCACCGATATAAGATGACCATTCTTTTTTCATGCTCAATGGCATATAAACTTCAACAGATATCTGACGCTTTGCACCCTCTTGATAAAAGGCGAAAACTTCATCAAAGCGTGAAATATGACCACACATCAAGGTAATGATCGCGTTGACTTGAAGGTCTTTATATTTAGGAATATCAGCGAAAATTTGTTTAATGCTTTGAATTTGAAACAGTTTCAAATCAGGCAACTGTTTCAAATGCATTTGCCAGGTATTTAAATCAATCAGTCCATCAGCATTATTGGGATTCATCATTACGAATGACTGTAAAAATTGTTTTTTTGCGCTCTTGTTTAGGCTGCTCTGCTTTTGGCGCAACAGCATCTTCAAGGCCAAAAGTTGTCCCTTGGCTATTTTCTTTGGCATAGATTGCGAGAACAGCAGGCAAAGGCAGTGCCATCTGCCATAGTTGACCAGAAAATCTCGCTGAAAAATGCACACCACTACCATCAATTTCCAAACCACGGCAAGCAACAGCTGAAATATCTAGAATAATTTTTCCATCTCGAACATATTGAGTGGGTACGACAATCCCAGGGTATTGCGCATTGACCAAGATATATGGGGTCAATTGATTATCCGTAATCCAATCATAATAAGCCCGTAAGAGATAAGGCTTTTTTGATGTCATCATTCAAGCTACTCGCATTTGTTTTTCAATTTCAGTCAAGCTATTTTTAAATGCATCTCTGGCAAAAAGGCGTTGCATATAAGCATGTAATCCTTTAGCGCTGGCATCAATTTCAATACCTAGAGCAGGTAGGCGCCATAATAAAGGAGTCATCACACAATCTAATAATGAAAATTCATCACTCAAGAAGTAAGGTTTATCAGCAAAAATAGGCTCGAGCGACATTAAACTGGCTTTTAAATCTGCGCGTGTTTCATCTACATTGTCATTCATGAAGATAGCCGCCATTAATTGATACCAATCTTGCTCGATCCGAAACATCATTTTACGGCTTTCAGCTCGTGCAACAGGGTAAACTGGTAATAAAGGTGGATGCGGAAATCGTTCATCTAGATATTCCATGATAATTCTTGATTCAAATAAAACCAAGTCTCTGTCTAGTAAAGTCGGTACGCTGCCATAAGGATTTAATAACAATAAATCTTCGCTTGGCGAAGCTGGATTGACAGGGAGGATTTCGACATTAACACCCTTTTCTGCAAGAACAATTCTTACTTGGTGACTGTATACATCTGATAAATCCGTGTATAAGGTCATGACAGTACGTTTGGTCACAATAGCCATGGGGGGAGATCTCCAAAAATGGGTAGCGTTCGAACAAAAGCGTTATTCTACCACAAAATAGTACATTTTATCAAAAATACATCAATTATTTACTGTTTTAAAGCCGATACAGGTGCCTTAAAATCAAAGAAAGTCCAAGCATGATAAGACAAAATACAAGCACCAGCACGCCATAAAAAAATCTTTCTTGATGCTCAGGGGCACCAATTTGTGTCAAAAAATCTGCAATATCTTCAATCAACAGATTCTTATCTATCTTAGCATTGTTATCATCTAGAACCAAAGGACTTTCAAGAACATTTGGCATTAAAATATCAGGTGATACATGATTGTTTACCCCAAATGGTTTGGTATCGTCCGGATAAAACCCTTTTAAATATGCCACAATCCATGATCTTGGATGCTGCATACCAATTAAGCTTAAATCAGGAGGGGCTATTCCAAACCACTTCACGGCATCTGCACCATCAAGATAGGTTTCCTCACTTGGATTAGCGTAAGCCAAGCTATGACAAGCAGCACAATATTGTTTAAAATAATATTGTCCACGGTTAGCATCTGCGCATAATGCAGAGGCAAATAGCAACATAGCCACTATAAAGCTATAACGCATTTTTAGTCTCCCTGCTCAGCCAAGGTAATAGTAGATAAAATGCAAAATAAATACCGCAGCTCGCTCGAGATAAATATAAGCCTAATGGCGTTAATTCATGCCATGATAAATAACCCATGTATAGAAAGTTGACGCAAAACAAACTAAACATTAACTTAAACTTTAGCGGTTTAGCTAACAATAGACGCGATTTACTTCTATCTAATACCGGCAAAAAACAAATTAAAATAAGCCCAATAAAGGTCATCAGCAAACCTAAACCCAGATGAGGGAGCGATCTTAAGATCGTGAAAAAAGGACCTATATACCAAGGCGGATGAATGCTTGCAGGCGTTTGTAAGGGATTAGCTGGCACATAATTTAAAGACTCAATGACTATTCCCCCGCCTTGAGGAAAAAAGAAAAGAACTAAAAAAAACAACAATAAGACCACCACTAAAGGCAGTAACTCTTTGATGACATGATTAGGATAAAAGGGAATTTTAGGACTGGGTATATCCAACTCAATCGGCTCACTTGAACCAACACAACGAATAGCAATAACATGTAATTTAATAAAAATGAATAACATAAAAGGCAATGCAATGATATGAAAAGCATAAAACCTCTGGAGCAAAGGCTGTCCAACTTCCTCAGCTCCTCGAACCCAAAGTTTTAAGCCATGGCCAATATAAGGGATACCTTCAAGCGCAGAAGTCAGTACCTCAGCTCCCCAATACGACATTTGGCCCCAAGGAAGCACATAGCCTAGAAAAGCTTCTAGCAACATCAACAGATATAATAGCACACCCAAGACCCACACAAACTCACGCGGCGCTTTATAGGAACTGTATAAAAAACCTCTAAACATATGTAAATATAGCACCAAAAATATAAAAGAAGCGCCTGTGGTATGCATATACCGAATAAACCAACCAGCTGGGATTTCTCGCATAATCTGTTGAATTGAGTTAAATGCCTCTGTTATAGAAGGCACATAAAACATGACTAAACAAAAACCACTGATAAATTGTCCCATCACAAATAACAATGCAAGTAAACCAAATACATACCAAAAATTCAGTGTGCTAGGAACCATATAGGAAAAAAGGTGTTGATTCAAAAACCGTTTAATAGGAAAGCGTTGCTCAAGCCAAGACATCATCAGGCCCCTATAATTAAAGTCTTACCATCTGCACTAAAATGGTAATTGGGAATATCTAAGTTTCGAGGGGCTGGAACGCCTCGCGCCACCCTACCGGCAAAATCAAATTGCGAGCCATGGCATGGACAAACAAAGGCATCTTGTTTTAGTAATGGGATACAGCCCATGTGCGTGCACTTGCCTACGGCAACAAAGTAATCTTTATGAATTGAACGATAGCGATTTTGAGCATCTAGCGGTTGTTTAGATGCAAGTGAATCAGGATCAGCTAAATGCAGTTTAGGATGCTCAATACCCTTAAGCATCGAGGATGAACGTCGTAAAATCCAAACTGGCATTCCACGCCAAAGCACCGTCATCAAATCCCCTGGTTCAAGATTAGAGATATCAACACTTAAAGGCGCATCAAGTGCTAAACTTGATTTGGATGGCAGACAGGAACGTATAAAAGGCACAACCCCAACTAAAAGACCCACACCGATGAGGCCTTTAAAGGTTTTACGTATGAATGCACGGCGATCTAACTTGTCTTCTTTTTTCATAAAAACCATCCAAGCGAATGAGCTTATATTATATAAAAACAAGACAAAATGGCAACATAATGTTTTGAAGGCCGCAGCATGAGATTTAAAGAAAATTTGCAGAGGATTGAAATTAAATCTGAATAAAATAAAAAAGCCCTGGGAACAGGGCTTTTTAAATTAACGTTTAGAGAACTGGGTTGCTCGACGAGCTTTTCGTAGACCAACTTTTTTACGCTCTACACGACGTGCATCACGAGTTAGTAAGTGTTCACGGCGTAATTTTTTGCGACAAGTATCTTCACCACGGTCAGTACCAGGTTCTATACCATCTTCATCATATGCAACTAAAGCACGCGCAATACCTAAACGAACTGCACCAGCTTGTCCTGACATGCCACCACCTGTGACGGTTGCAACAATATCAAATTTCTTAAGCATCTCAACAACTTCTAATGGTTGTCTAATGATCATGCAATCAGTTTCTCTGACAAAGTATTCACTCAACTGACGAGAGTTAATGACGATGTTACCAGAACCAGGTCGCAGGAATACCCGAGCTGATGAGTTTTTTCGACGGCCTGTGCCGTAGAATTGATTCATTTGAGATTTCATGCTTTACCTTCTAAATCCAATGTCTTAGGTTGTTGCGCAACATGAGGATGCTCAGTACCTGCGTAAACTTTTAATTTACGGTACATATCTCGACCTAAAGGATTTTTAGGAAGCATACCTTTAACAGCGCGCTCTATGATTTTTGTTGGGTTTTCCAACTGCAGTTTTGCAAAGTTAATGGACTTGATACCACCTGGGAAGCCAGTATGATGATAGTACATTTTATCTTGGTGCTTACGACCAGTTACCTTTACCTTCTCAGCATTTGTGATAACGATATAATCACCGGTATCCACGTGCGGGGTATATTCTGGCTTGTGTTTACCACGTAACCGATGCGCAATTTCTGCGGCTAGACGCCCTAACACTTTATCTGTGGCATCAATAATATACCAATCACGCTGGACTTCATGTGATTTGGCACTAAAAGTTTTCATGTTAATTACTCCGTACCGCCAGAATTTTAATTCAATTAAAGAACGCAAAATTCTAACCAAATGAGAAAATAGAAACAAGAGGTTTCCACTAAATTTCTTCTAAAATTTGCAATTTTGTAACGGGTTGCCCCATTTCCAGATGTTGCAGTATTGTATCAGCATCTGAAAAATTTTCAATACGATACCACAAATTATCTGGATATACCAGTACACAAGGTCCTTTTTGACATCGTCCTAGACAAGAGGAACGAGAAACGCGTGTTTTGCCTGGTCCCCAGTTACCTTGCGCTTCTAGTTTTTCCTTCATGTAAGCAGCAATTTCTGAGCTTCCAGCTGCTGCACAACATTTTTTTCCTGCATCTTTTTGATTGGTGCAAACAAAAATATGTTTTTTATAAAACATCAGGACTCACCTTTATAAAACGCATGAACGCGTTCTTTTAATTTCATACCAGGCCGAAATTTCACCACGCGACGTGCGCTCACCGGAATGGCCTCACCTGTTTTAGGGTTTCGTCCTGGACGTGAATCTTTATCCCGTAAAATAAAATTACCGAAACCTGATAATTTCACATGATGCCCAATGAATAATTTTTGGCGAATGGCATCAAAAAAACCTTCTACGATTGATTTAGCATCCCGCTTATTCAATTTTAGATCATGCATCAGATTTTCAATCATCTTTGCTTTACTTAGTGCACTCATTGTCCATCCCTTAACTGAATATCAAATTTCTGCTTAAGCGTTTGTAAAACTTTATCTTGATAGCCAATAATATCAGCCTCTACCAGTGTCTTATCAAAATCTTGAAAAACACATGCAAGTGCAATACTCACATACCCAGACTCGATTTCTTTACCCGCATAAACATCAAATATCTGTACATCTTTTAATATAGCATGAGGAATAACCATTCGAACAGCTTTGATAATATCTTCAGCAGATACCGTTTTTGCAATGACAAAGGAAATATCACGTCTTGTGTGCGGAAACTTCGATAAACTTTGATATTTTGCATCTGTTGTTGCTGGCAACGCGGATACATTTAAAGACCAGAGCACAACAGCGCTATGGATATCAAGCACTTGCTGCCAACGTGGATGAAGCACACCAACAGTTGCTATTAACTCATTCTCAACGTAAATATCTGCGCTTTGCCCTGGATGAAGAACATCATGCTTTGAAGGCAAAAATTGATAAGCATAGATACCATGGGCATGCAGTAAATGTTCTAGCTCTCCTTTCGCATCAAAAAAATCATAGGCTCTATCTGGTGCACACCAATTCAATGCATTGGGGTTCCCGTACAAAATACCTGCGATATGTTTGCTCTCTTCAGCTTTTGCGGCTGTTCCTTTGAAAGAAACGCCTGTCTCAAATAATTTAATATGCTGCTGTTGTCGATTGACGTTATGCACAAGACTGGCAATCAACCCTGGCCAAAGACCCAAACGCATTTCCGATAATTCAGGAGAAATAGGATTCATTAACTGAATGGCTTTTTCACCAGGATAAACCATTTCTTGAAGTTTTGGATCAACGAAGGCATAGTTAATCGCTTCCATATAGCCTAAATCTCTGAGCAGATGACTGCAATGGTGAATTATAGATTCACTGACATCCATTTTCCCAGGTTTTAACATAGCCTCAATTGGCATACTTGGAATATTATCATAGCCATAAAGACGCAATAGTTCCTCAACAATATCCACATCATCACAGATATCGAAGCGATAACTAGGCACCTGAATTATCCACGCTTGTGCATTTGAACTATCTACGACAAAATTCAACCGTGCCAGCATAGCTTGCATGTCTTTTGTCGCCATTGTGACCCCGGTTCGCCGCGTAAATAAACCTGGCTCAAAGCTAAGCTCACGGATTTTAGGTAGATGAGTTGTATCTTCTTTTATCTGAATAGCACCTGGCGTGCCACCGACAATTGACAGGAGTAAATCTGTTGCAAATTCAAGGGCAAGAGGTGCTAGTTCAGGATCTACACCACGCTCATAGCGAATTGAAGCATCGGTTGCTAAACCGTAAGAACGTGCCACCCCTGAAAGGACAAGTGGTGAAAAGTATGCACTTTCAAGGAAAATATCAACGCTATCCTCATCCACGGATGAAGGTAATGATCCCATAACACCTGCGATAGCAATAGGCGCACGCGCATCAGCAATCACAGGCGTGCCTTCAGTTAAATTGACCATTTTACCATTTAACAATTCGAGTGTTTCACCCAATGTCGCTCGACGCACTTGAATATGGCGCTCAATTTTATGCAGATCAAAAGCATGCATTGGTTGGCCCAAGTAAAACATGGTGTAATTTAATACGTCAACCACCGGATGTACAGAACGAAGCCCTATTCGCCTTAAGCCTTCTCTAAGCCACACAGGACTTTGTACATGGGGCTTAATGCCTTTAATATAGCGTCCGCAATAGCGTGGACAGGCATCTGTAGCGATGAGATCAATTGGAATGATATCTTCATGAACAGCCTGTACTGGCTTAGGTTCAAAAGCCACGATTGGACGATTAGAAATTGCTGCCAATTCACGTGCCAGGCCTAATGCACTAAAGCAATCGCCGCGATTAGGGGTTAACTCAAATCCATAAATTTTTTCGTTTAAATTAAAAAATTTACGAAAATCTTCGCCCACTGGTGCATCCTTTGGCAACTCCCAAATCCCTTCAGATTGCTCCCCACAACCCAATTCAACTGCAGAGCACAGCATGCCAAAAGATGGTTCACCACGGAGCTTCGCTTCACCAATGTGAATACCCCCTGGCAAATGGGCCCCGGGTTTTGCTAATGCTACTTTTAGTCCTTGACGAACATTACTTGCACCACATACTATCTGCACCACGCTTTCACCATTATCAACTTGGCAAACCGTAAGTTTATCTGCTTGAGGATGTGCTTTAGTTTCTAATACTTCTGCCACGACGACATTATTAAATAAAGGCGCAGCCATGTCACACTCAGAAAGTTCGAGTCCTGCCATGGTAAATTTATGGATAATTTCTTCTTGACTCAGGCCTGTTTTGGTCCATGAATCTAACCATGATTCACATACTTTCATGCCGACTCCTAAAATTGTTGCAAAAACATGACATCATTTTCAAACATCATGCGTAAATCATCAATACCAAAGGCCAGCATCGCCAGGCGATCGAGGCCTATGCCAAATGCCCAACCTTGGTATTTTTTCGCATCAACACCTGCCGCCTCCAATACTTTTGGATGCACCATGCCACAGCCTCCAATTTCAATCCAACCGGTTTGCTTACATAAACGACAACCTTTACCCTCACATTGGTGACAGGTCATATCCATTTCAGCTGAAGGCTCTGTAAATGGGAAATAAGATGGACGGAAACGAAATTCGATATCTTTCCCAAAAAAATTAGAAAATGCCAGTTGTAATATATATTTCAATTGCGCCAAATTACTGTTCTCATCTATCATTAAACCTTCGAGCTGATGAAACATTGGCGTATGCGTTGCATCAGAGTCTTTACGATATACCCGGCCAGGAGCGATGATTCTCAAGGGCAATTGTTGCTGCTCTAGCGCACGAATTTGCACCGGAGATGTATGCGTTCTTAGTAGGAAACCAGGTGCTACATAAAAGGTATCATGCATGGCTCTGGCTGGATGATGTTCTGGGATATTTAATGCTGAAAAATTATAAAATTCATTTTCTATTTCTGGACCCACACACACATCAAAACCAAGACTAACAAATAAATTACTTAAGCGATTTTTCGTCTGAGTCACTGGATGAAGACTCCCCACCGGGCTTAGACGACCAGCTAAACTGATATCAATGGTTTCTGCTTCGATTTGTTGTTGCAAGACCAATTCAGTTAAAACATCTAGCCGCTCTTCTAAACGTTGATGAATGATCTGTTTGGCAAGATTAACTTGTTGGCCGAGCTTTGGCTTTTCACTTGCGGTCAAATTGGATAAGGATTTCATGTACTCCGTCAACTGACCTTTTTTCCCTAAATAGTGGACTCGAATCTGTTCGAGATCTCTTGGATGATTGGCTGCCTCAATTTCAAGGCATGCATTTTCTTGTAACTCTTGAATACTTTGGACCATAAAATGTTCTCTTTAAAAAAAATAAGGAGGCCAGTGCCTCCTTAAAAAGTTTAAACCGATTGGTCTACTTTGAGCGATCAACTGGCTAATGCTTGCTTCGCTTGATCAACAACTTGTGCAAATGCTGTTTTATCATGTACAGCTAAGTCAGCCAAAACTTTTCTATCTAGCTCAATAGCTGCTTTCTTTAAGCCATTCATTAACTGGCTATAGCTTAAACCACAAACTCTTGCTTCAGCATTGATTCTGACAATCCATAATGCACGGAACTGTCTTTTTTTCTGACGACGGTCACGATATGCATATTGACCTGCTTTGATCACAGCTTGTTTGGCAACACGGTAGGTACGACTACGGGCACCATAATAACCTTTAGCTTGATCTAATATTTTTTTATGACGCGCTTTGGCAGTCACACCACGTTTAACTCTTGGCATTGCAAAACTCCTCTCTAACCACCGTTCAACATACGTTCAGCCAAGCGTGCATCACATGGTTTCAAGTGAGTGCAAGACACACGAAGTTGTCTCTTTTGCTTGGGGCTTTTCTTTGTCAGAATGTGGTTTCGGTAAGCGCCTTTGCGTTTAATACCACCTGCTGTTTTACGAAAACGCTTACAAGCGCCTCGATGAGATTTTAATTTTGGCATATAACTCCACTCCGCATTGAATAACAATACAATTATTTTTTCTTTGGCGATAAAACCATCATCAATTGTCGACCTTCTCGCTTCGCTTGTTGCTCGACAACTGCAAATTCCGCTGTATCTTGTTGTAGACGCTCAAGAATCTTCATACCTAAATCTTGATGCGCCACTTCGCGACCCCTAAATCTCAGCGTAATTTTAACCTTATCACCATGCTCTAAGAAACGTATCAGGTTGCGTAGTTTTACCTGATAATCCCCCTCTTCTGTCGTCGGACGAAACTTCAACTCCTTCACCTGAATTTGTTTTTGTTTCTTCTTGGCTTCAGCTTGCTTTTTACTAATTTCAAACAAGTACTTGCCATAGTCCATGATACGACAAACCGGCGGTTTGGCAGTAGGCGAGATTTCAACTAAATCTAAGCCTCCTTCCTCTGCCGCACGTAACGCTTCACGTGTTGACACGATACCTACTTGCTCTCCTTCAGCGTCAATTAATCTGACTTCCGGAACTGAAATCTGATGATTTATGCGTGCTCGATCACTGTCACGCCTCATAGATGCGCAAATATCTATGCCCTCCTGTTAATTTTTATCATTAATTTTATTTTGCAAAAGCTCAGCAAAACGCTCTAAGGTCATTGCGCCTAAATCACTACCATCTAAAGAACGGACTGTAACTAGACTTTGCTGAGATTCTTGATCACCCAAAATGATCAAATATGGAATTTTTTGCAATGTATGTTCACGGATTTTAAATCCAATCTTTTCATTTCTCAAGTCAAATTGTACTCTAAATCCTAAATTTTGCAAATCTTTGTTTACTTTTTGAGCGTATCCATGATGTTTGTCACTTATTGGCAACACGACTGCTTGCACTGGGGCCAACCAAACAGGAAATTTTCCGGCATAATGCTCAATCAAAATTCCAATAAATCTCTCAAAAGATCCTAGTATTGCTCGATGTAGCATCACAGGATGACGACGTTGACCATCTTCCGCAACATATTCTGCATCTAATCTTGCTGGCATTGAAAAATCTACCTGTATGGTACCACATTGCCATTTTCGACCCAAGCAGTCTGTTAATGCAAACTCAATTTTGGGGCCATAAAAGGCTCCCTCGCCCGGCGCATCTTCCCACTGCATGCCATGATCACGCATTGCTTGTGCAAGTGCGAACTCAGCCTTATCCCAAGTGTCGTCATCACCAACTCGCTTTTCTGGACGCAGCGCTAAACGATATTGCATACTTGTAAAACCAAAATCTTTATAGACATGTTGTAGTAGTTCAAGCATATGGTTTACTTCTGCTTGAATTTGCTCTTCGGTACAGAATATATGGGCATCATCTTGAACCATGTTACGCACACGCATCAGTCCGTGTAAGGCGCCACTTGGCTCACAACGATGACAATTACCAAATTCAGAAAACCGAATTGGTAAATCGCGATAACTTTTCAAACCTTGATTGAATACTTGGACATGGCAAGGGCAATTCATGGGTTTAATGGCATATTGCCGATTTTCTGTTTCGGTGACAAACATTTCGTCTCGAAAGTTTTGCCAGTGCCCAGATTTCTCCCATAGCACCTTATCAACAACTTGCGGGGTACGAATTTCTTGATAATTATAGGCCTTTAAGCGTTCACGCATATATTTTTCAAGTTCTTGATAGATCGTCCAACCCTTCGGATGCCAAAAGACCATACCAGGTGCAATATCTTGGAAATGAAATAAATCTAGTGCTTTGCCTAATTTGCGATGATCGCGTTTTTCTGCTTCTTCTAAACGATGCAAATACCCTTTTAAGCTCTCTTTATCAGCCCAAGCTGTACCATAAATTCGCTGCAACATCGGTTTACTAACATCTCCGCGCCAGTAAGCTCCAGCTAATTTCATGAGTTTAAATGCTTTAAGCTTGCCTGTTGTAGGTAAATGTGGCCCTCGGCAGAGATCTATAAAATCCGCTTGACGATATAAGGAAATGGTATCTGTTTCAGGAATACTAGAAATAAGTTCGATCTTATAGGTTTCACCTGCTTTTTCAAACAAAGCAAGGGCTTCATTGCGACTTAATTCGAGTCTGGAAATTTCATGATTTTGAGCGATCAGTTCCTGCATTTTTTTTTCAATGGCGGCTAAATCTTCAGGGGTAAATGAGCGTTCAAAATGAAAATCATAATAAAAGCCGTCTTCTATGACTGGACCAATTGCCATTTGTGCGCTAGGAAATAGTGCTTTGACAGCCTGAGCCATTAAATGGGCACTGGAGTGACGAATCACTTCCAAGGTTTCCTGATCTTTATCAGTTAAAATACGTAAATCAAGATCTTTATCAAGCACATAACTAACATCGACCATTATGCCATCAACGACAGCAGCTAATGCGTTTTTTGCTAATCCTGGACTGATGCTTCTTGCAAATTCCACGACCGACATAGGCCCATCTAAAGAACGAACTTGACCATCAGGTAATCGCACATTCAACATGAAAAATTCCTTTGACCTTAGACTGATAAAAAAAAAACCCTGGCAAGCAGGGTCTAAAACTTGGTAGGCACGAGTGGGATCGAACCACCGACCACCACCATGTCAAGGTGGTGCTCTACCACTGAGCTACGTGCCTTTAATCTTGCGCAGATTTTATTAGTATTACTGGTTCATGTCAAGCTACTCTTCCAAAATTAATCGATCAAATATCAACATAAATATCATCTGCTTCAAGCTTTACAGCATAAATTTTGAGATTTTTAGGCTTTGATACCTTAGCTAAAATTCCACTTAGCATTGAAGGCCAAGGAGACCAGCACTTGACGTCCCCTGTACAGAGATCAAAAGCACTTTTATGAAAAGGACAAACAATCTCACCTGTGGCAGTAATTTCACTTTTGGTAAGCGGTAACTTCAAATGTGGGCATTGGGCTTGAACTGCATGGACTTTATCTTCGTGCCAAATGAGTAAAATTTTTAAATCATTAATGTGATGCACGACTCTTTTTTGTGCTTGCAGATGGGGTAATTTTCCAACAATTGTCCAGCTCATATGTTCTAGTCCTTTACTAAAAAACCCAGATTATCAAATTTAAATGAGAATTGCATCGATTTCTTAAGGCAAACTGAAAACTTAATGTTTCAGTTTGCGGTTTGCGAGCTTGGGTGGATGCTAATGTGTATCCACTCATCAATAATATTTTGAAGAATATGCTTTTTCCCTTCCATGACAACATTCCAACAACAACATTATTGATATAACAGTATTGCACCATTACGAAAGAGAATATAATTTAATCCGACAAAAATATCAATATCTACTTTCAAAAAGAAATCAATTGTTTCCAAAACTAAAACTTGCAGTTTTTAAAGGAATTTGATAAATTCAATAACATCGCCTAATGATAATAAAAATGTCCAAAAATCAACTAACTGCTGCATTTGCAGAAAGGCTTCGTACGTCTTTAATTAATGCAGGCTATTCATCTAAAAGAAGTTCAAGCGGTGTTGATGTACTTCGCTTTGCTGAACTGATTGCCCACTCTCCCCAAATTTGTCGAAAATATTTAAAAGGAGAATGTATTCCAGAACCACAGAAATTACACGAGATCGCAACACACTTAGATATTGCACCTGGCTGGCTGATGTTTGGAGATAGCCATGCCAAGATAGACCATCAAGAAAATAAAATAACCATTAATAGAAATTTATTGCATCATCTGTTTATGCATATTTCCGATCTATGCAAACCAATAACAAAAAATGATTATTTACCCCAATTTTGGTTGGAGATAACTGAAGATCTTCAGCACTTCAATACGACTGAGGAACAATCTAAGAAAATGATTGAGTTGGCTTTTTCACCACTAAAGCATCTCTCCGAATCGCATAATGAATAAACGTAAGAATATCAACATCTAGCTTAAGATTGATTAATGATTGTGATAGGTATGAAACCTCAACAACTCCAATAGAATATAGCTTGATTTTAAATAACTTTTATTTAAACTTGAAAACCTTTTGACTTTTCACTGCCAATTATTTTAATTGCTTAAGTCAAAAGTAACTATGTTTTATTCTTTATTAATTAACAAGGCGTTTTGATGTTGAATGTAAAAAAAATGGTGATAACCATTTTAAGCTTGAGTAGTGCCAATGTTTTTTCTGGCAGCATGGGCCAAGTTTGTTCCGTTACAAATGCCACTATTCCATGTGAACATCAAGGATGGTCGCTAGGCGGTCAAGCATTATATCTTCATCCTTCTTCAGGAATGGCAGGTGCAGACCTATATCGCAACTCTCCAACTGGCTCATCAGCAGAGATTGGAAGTAATTCTAAATGGGCCTGGGGATTCCAATTAGAAGCGGATTATCGTTTTTTAACAGGCAATGATTTTAATATCAATTGGTACCATTATCGAAATAACAGCAGCTCCTCACAAACGCCTATATCGCTTAGTAATACATTAATTCATAATCCAATTGGTGGCAATTTAGATTATTATCAAAATGTGACAGTAACTAATGCCTCAACTCATATCAATTTTGCTTGGGATCAAGTTAATATGGAACTTGGCAAGCATCTGGACTTAGGTCAGACTGATTATGTTCGCTTCCATGGAGGATTAAACTTTTCAAGAGTCGCTGGGAATAATATCTCCGCTTTGATAGGTTCTACAACCAACGCTCAACTTAATGTAAGCAATTACGATCTGTACACAAATCTTGATACAAGTTTTAATGGCTTAGGCGCACGAATTGGTATTGATTTAACACATCAAATCATGCATCGCTTAGATATCTATGCAGATGGCGCATTTTCATTGCTAGCAGGCTCTAATCATACCTCTAATAATAATAGTGATACCATATCTGGCGTCCTATATAATGTACTCATCAGCGCTGTCCGGGTGCGCGCAGTACCAGAATTGGATGCTAAAATTGGGGCTAACTATGGCATAGAACTTGCTCAAGGCAGTTTAAATCTTAATGCAGGTTGGCTATGGGCTGCGTACTCCAATACCTTAACCTGTAAAGAAAACAACTTTAATATTCAAGGGGTATACTTTGGATTAAAATGGGATGGCAATATCGCTTAAAATAATGGCCCGGAATCTATGGGCCATTAATTGTTCAATGAAACCCTAAACTAAGCCGGTTGCTCAAACCTTTTTTGACTATCTAGAATTTCTTGATGTGCCGAATCGACATCTTCCCATCCATTAATTTTCACCCACTTACCTTCTTCTAGATCTTTATAATGTGCGAAGAAATGCTCAATCGACATTAATAGCGGTTGGGGCAAATCATGGTAAGATTGCACTTTTCGATAAAGTTGTGATAGTTTGTCCACAGGAACGGCGATAACTTTTGCATCTTCTCCAGCATCGTCGGTCATTTTTAATACCCCAACAGGTCGACACCGAATAACAGAACCACTTAACAAAGGAAAAGGAGTCACGACTAAGACGTCAACAGGATCACCATCTAAAGACAACGTTTGCGGCACATAACCATAGTTACATGGATAAAACATCGCTGTTCAGCGGCATTTGTGAAAAAAAATTATACCTAGTCTAGGCGATCATCACAAGAAAAAAATCTGCATTGTTCAGCAACATCAATCCATCTATATAGTATTGTTGCCCATGACCAAATAAGGCATAATGGGTTTTATATTTAAATTTTAAATGTCATGGACTGTATATTCTGTCAAATTGCAAATAAAAAGACACCCTCCAAATTGTTATATGACGATGAGCATATTGTTGCTTTTCATGACCTCTATCCCAAAGCGCCGACACATATTTTAATCATTCCTAAAAAACACCTTCATTCTTTGAATGAGGCAGCGTTGATCGATCAACAATTATTAGGTCATATGATGCTAAGCGCACAAAAACTTGCTAAAGAGCTCGGTCACGATCAAGCAGGTTTTCGTTTGGTGATGAATACAGGTCCTGAAGGTGGTCAAACTGTATTCCATATTCATCTGCATTTACTCGCCGGCAAAACAATGCACTGGCCACCAGGATAAATCATGACTATTGAAGCACACATTGCTGCTATTCTCGAAAAACTACTGCCAAAACCATTGCCAGCCTCGATAGAAGGCACCCCAAAACGCTATGCTGAAGCATTAGCATTTCTAACGGCAGGCTACCATGTAAATCTTGAGCATATCTTTAAACATGCCCTTTTCAATAGCCCTGATAATAGTATGGTGATTGTCAAAGATATTGAGTTTTATTCAAGCTGCGAACACCACCTACTCCCCTTTCTAGGGCGCTGTCATATCGGCTATATTCCAGATGGTAAAATTTTGGGTTTATCCAAATTTGGGGAAATTGTCGATGTATTTGCTCGTCGCCTACAAACTCAAGAAAATCTAACCCAAGAAATTGCCTTATGTCTTGAGCAATATACCCATGCCCGTGGTGTTGCGGTTGTCATGGAAGCAGAGCACCTATGCATGAAAATGCGCGGCATTCAAAAACAACATCCTGTTCTTTTGACCCAATCGTTTTTAGGCGAGCTAAACATGCCAAACCAACAAGCCATATTTTTCAATCTTATTCAGCAAAATAATAAGTCATCCCAACACAATCGATGATCGAACAATGTAGCCACATGTTGTCTGTGATTCACCACAATAAGAGAGCAGGGATAATCTAATATTCGCATTAAAATATTTTGTTCACTACCTTCATCAAGATGACAGGTGGCCTCATCTAAAATCAACCATTTCGGCCTACGATACAGCGCACGAGCTAGTAATATCTTTTGTTGCTGCCCAGCAGATATAGGGGGCATGTTCCTTGCAATTTCAGCTGCGAAATCCATATCAATTGCTAAATCAATTCGCAAACGTTCTAGATAAATCATATCAGGGTTGGCAGCGAACATCGTGATATTATCAATTAAATTTCCCTGCAATAAACCTTGATCAGGGAGAATAATTGATACATCGCGGCGAATTTCATACCAATCATCTTCTTGACAATTTTTTCCATGATATAGTATTTTAGCCTTAATTGGCGTGTCTAATCCCATAATGGCTTTCAATAGTGACGTTTTTCCACGTCCAGATGGCCCATAAATGAAATAATTTTGCCCCGGTTGAAAAAGGAGATCTTGCAACACCTGTCCCTTAAATTCAATATCCTTGAGAATGATATCATCACTACGCTCTTTCATTCGCTCCTGCCTTTTTAACTTGCGATATGGGAGCTTTTGAAATAATTGACTTAATTTTCTCAAAGACACTTTGACGTATTGAGATTGATTTAGTCGATGGAGCATCGCTTCAAAACGGGCAAAAACCTGAATTTTAAGGCTCAAATAGGCAATTAACAAGCCAAGTGATAATTCTTGATGCCTTACCAAATATAAGCCACATGTGATAATGAGTAAAAAATTCAGTTTTTTGACCCCATCTATCAACCAATCTAGTTTGAATTGCTGCAACTCATTGCTTAAAAATGCCTGCCAAAATGATTTATTTTTTTCCTTCCATTTACCCAGAAACAAATGCTCTTGCTGCCAAAGTTTGGTTTCATTGATGTGTTGCAGCATATCTAAGGAAAAAGCTTGAAACTCTTGTTGTCGATCTAATAATTCACTAGCATAGCGTTGATATACTTTTAAAATGATCATCGATGCCGCAAATAATAGCAAAAAACTAAGCAAATCAAGACAAACCAATTTGTGATTAATACAGGCCAATATCATCAGGTTAAAACCAAAAAAAAAGAGATCAAAACTTAAATATGTAAACTGCTGCAGTAACCGGTAAGCCATTTGATCAAGTGAAAATAAACGGGGAAAAACTTCTGCAATGCCAAGTTTTGAAATATCAGCCAAGGATGCTGAGAAGTACCTTGACCATACAAAAATTGAAAAATAATGGGCATTAATTCCGATTAAATAAAGGCTAAGACTTTGTCGAAAATAACTTAGCGTCCAAACAATACCCATACCAAAACCTAAAAATACGCTTGCCATACAAAAATCTAAGGTTTTTGCAAAAAAATTAAGATGCTCAATTAGAAAACTTAATCCAAAAGGTTCTATCAATGAAAACAATTCATAGGCTAAGCATATAAACAACATAGAGCATAACTGCTTTGGATGCTTCCATAAGAAATGTAAAAATTGATGGATAATTTGTCTTACGAGCGATTGTTCAAGTTGAAAAGAAACACTTGTTTGATAAGCCATGACCTCATTATAAAAAAAATGTGTAAATGATGTTTTTAAATACGAAAGCTCTCCCTCTAATGGATGCTCTAGCAAGATATCACGCTCACCTAACTTTTTACAAAGACAAAATTCACCATCTAGGCGCTTCAAGATAAAAGGAGGCGTTAAATGTTCATTAAAATGCCCCCAATATAGCTGTTTAGACCAGGTGTCCCAAGATTGTTTTGGATAATAACTTTTAAAATACCGAAGACACCAATCTAAAGACGAAATCGTCACCATTTGTGTTTTACGCTTATTCATTAATATCCTTAGATGACATCTAAAATCCATTGATAAATTGGCCGTCTAGGCCCCATTAAGTAGCCTTCCAACGGCAAATTATTAATGCCAGCTAGTCCATTGAGCTGAGGCAACTTCCTAACACTTGCGCTGAACATCAGAAAATAATGCTCTCTTCCTAATTCATCTTTGCTCGTGATATGGGGATATAGTGCGCTTACTCGGGCACTAATGGGATAGGTTTTTATTCTTTGATCTTGTATAAAATTCAACTTTAGCTCTTGCTTCATTTTGACATATTTTTGATAAATCAAAGGTATCTTGACCTTCAGAATATAGGCCTGCGCAAGTGGCCGAAAAACCATTAATGCTTGTTTTGCGTGAACCATTTGCCCAACTTGAACCAACTGTTGCGCCATGACGCCAGCAAAGGGGATCTGTAGACGAATACGCATTTTTAATTTGAGATTAGCAATTTGCGCATCGAATTCTTCTTTTTCATCCCTTAAACGTCGAAGCTCATCTTTTTTTTGCAACAACTCAACCATCGAAAGCAACTTCTTATCTGCCAGCAATTGATACTTTTTATAATAATAATCTTGCCTAGAAATGACGCTATTTAGACGTGATAGACGATGTTCAAGGCGCCTTAGATCAGCGTCTTGATTTGTATTTTGCGATAGCGCTTGCAAATACCGTAATTGGATTACGGGTTGCTTTGGCAGCAAGCCTTCTTTTTTATTGACCAATATTTCTTCAACAACGCTATCTTTGGGTGCCTTCGCCACATAAAGACCTGGCACTGCAATTAATTTAGCAGTCACTGGAAACCCAGGAGTCCATGGTATGTAAAGAAACCCAACAAATAAAACGCTGCAAGCCATCAAAATATAACAATATCGACTAACAAAGCGAGATTCCTTAAGCATGTTTCATCCATAAAATTTATACGTGTTCTAATTTATCTAAAATCTGACAAGCTAGATCATGATTATTTGGCTGCTTTAGATCCTTCAGTCGCAACAATTGATCTGTTACATTGACAGCAATAATACGTTTATAATGACTTTTTTTAAGCAAATGCATTAATACAATTAATGTTTTATTACGTTCTGCTTCATATACTGAAAATAAACTTGGTAAAATTTTTTCAATATGAACATTAACCTCTGGTGCTTTATCTAAAAGCTCCCCATAAACTCTCAAACAATCATGACGAATAAGATTAGAAGGATCGCTTAAATGTTCCTCAAGCACATCTACTATTTCTTGAGGATGTTTTAAATAACCTAGGGCAAAAATGGCAGCTCTGCGTCTTTGTATATCAGATGAATGGTTTAACACCTCTAAAATCATCTCTTTCTGGAGAGGCACTTCATGTCTAAAATAACTCAAATCTGCCTTGAAATAAGGGATTTCTGGCGTGATACAATGATAGTCCAGGCAATTAAGCGCATGAGTATACTCAGGATGCTCAATCACAAATTGTGTCGCTTTAGGAATAAATGCCAATAACTTATCTAAAACATCGGGTGGATTTCTAGGCTGAAATACTGAGCTGTGGGGTTGATATAATGGCGCCCTATCAAGGCTTATTGTAGTGAATACATCCTTAGTATCTGGGTAATACACACTCTCAATCAACACAGTTTGAACACCAAAGCTTTGTTTAATCTTGGCAATAAAATTGTTTTGTGTTTTCTGCCATACTTTCTCATTGTTAATGGTTAATTTTTTTTCTAAAAGCTTTGACCAATAAAATTTTTCAGTCTCATAGATTGCCTTGCCCCATTTTTCCAGCAATAGTTCTGCATCCTTCGAACTAAGACCATACACGTCAATACTACCTGCATGAACGTTCAAGCCATAAGTCACAAGAGTCAGCGCTAAAATTACATATTTATACATGAAATTAATTCCTTATCGATGCCTCATTGCCTAATTCCCTTGGACTAAGATGATGAGCCAAATTATAATTATATCTCGCCTCTATACTGGGCTTAATATCCTCCATTTTCCACAAATTTTGTGGTTTAACCCAATAAAAATTCAAACTTTGCTGTGTTAAGAACTGAATAAACATATCAAGCATAGGTATATCAGGACAAAGTTGCTCTAAAAATAAAAATTGGCCTTGTTCGTTGACCTCTAAAAAGACATACTCGCCCTCAGGTGTTAAGATCATATCGATACAACCAAAGGCAATACCAAGTTCTCGCATAAAAAAACGAATTTTATGTTTCAAGGTTTCAGGGAGATTAAATGGCTCTACTCTAAGTCCTTGACCATTAATACTGCGCCAATCTATTCTACCTTCTGGGGAATCTAAAGCATCAATTTTAGCAGCCACAATATAATCGCCAAAACAGGTGATCCGCAACTCAAATTTTTTGGGTATTTGTTCTTGAAAAATACCTGGAATTTGGCTTAAATTTGTTTCTTCAAGTAACGACAAATTATCAATTTTGGCCGTATAACATATTTTCAACCCATCATGTTCTTGCCATGCCTGATAACTTAGGGGTTTATAGATCACCCCTTTGTGCTGATGACGTAGAAAAAAATCTTTGATTTCTTGAGGATGGTTGCTACATAAAGTGGTTGGAATAGTAAGTCCAACATCTCCTGCAACTTTCAGCTGCAATAATTTATAATTCGCTCTTAAAGCAGCCTCTTTACGATTGATCCACCAAGCGCCAGGCGCTAATTGTTGGGTAAAATTATCATGAAAAACTTCACTTTCACGCTGATGGAATTTTAAATCGACACCTAAAATATCTTTTCCAATCACATAAGGTTTTCTAGGCCGTCGCCACCACACCACATCATAACCAAGGTGCTGCATAATTTGTAAATCATCTTCTGTTCGACAATGGTAAACTTGGCTATCAATAAATACTGAATTTTTTTGTTTAGATGGGAAGTCAGCACTAAATAGATTTATGACTTGATGGTTTAAAGACTCCAAGACCATGGTTACATAGATGGCATGGATATCATCAGGCTCAGTTACAATCAAAAAATTCATATTATCCTCAGGTATTTGCAACGTTAACTGCCCGCAGATCTAGGCATCCTTTCAAAAATCTGCGGACTTTTTAAAAACACTTAGAAATCGTAAACAACATCTAGAGATGAACGTTGTCCTCCTGTTAATTCAAGTGTTCCGCCCGCGTCTTGCATTTTAGGATTGGAAGGTGATTGAGGCCCCAAATTGTAAGCTACTTTTCTCGCCAGATGATAAGCAAGTGGTCGCTTGAGTTCGTGTTGGTCTAGCATTATTTTCTCCTTGTTTTGTTAAAAAAAATCCATTACAACATTACAACATTACAACATTACAACATGACAAACGCTTAAAAAACGAATATATGAAAGGGATGATAAAATTGTTTAGATATTGAAATACAAACGCGGAAAAGGAGTTCAAAGGTATAAAAGTAAAGTAAGATGGGTGACATAGAAACACTCCGTGTGTTTGGTTGGATGACTTTTTCCTTAATGCGAAGATTATCAAAAGGATTATGATTAATCAAGCTTTGTCAGCTCAATGGATAAAAATCAATGGCTAATTTCATAACACTAATCTTAATAATTTCTAGACTGATGTCTCTAGGTATAAACTGCTAAAGATAAAGGTAAATTGATTGGAAGAGAAACTATCTGAGCGATGACTAGGGCTATTTGTGGATGATTATAAAGTAAAAAACCGAGTGAATGACATGCTTCACTCGGTTCTAGAAGAGCAAGTTATTTAACCCAGCAACTGGATCAATCTTTTTGTTCTTTTGGTTCTGCATGATGAGCAGTTTCATCATTAGCAACTGTACTAGACTCTTGGCGAGGGGGACGAGCAGGCCATTCTAACTTGGTTCGGCCCTGTTTATCAATTTCAGATACCAAAACTTCAATCTCTTGCCCTTCTGCCAAAACTTCTGTTACTTTTTGTGATCGGTTGCTACAAATTTGTGAAATATGAAGCAATCCATCTTTGCCAGGTAAAATGGTGACAAAAGCACCAAAATCAACAATTCGATTGACCTTACCTTGATAAAGCTTGCCGACTTCAGCTTCAGCAACGAGTAATTTAATTTGATTTTCAGCATCCATCAGGGCATCTTGATTGGGTGAAAACAATTGCACATTACCATTATCATCAATATCAATTGAAACACCAGTTGATTCAATAATACCTTTAATGGTAGCGCCACCCTTCCCAATAATGGTTCTAATCTTATCTTCTGCAACTTTCATGCTCACAATACGTGGTGCATGTGGTGAAAGTTCTTCACGATGTTCTTGAAGTGCATTATTCATAATGTCAAGAATATGTAAGCGACCACCTCGAGCTTGGTCAAGTGCTTGCTTCATAATGGCTTCAGTAATACCGGTGATTTTAATGTCCATTTGCAAAGCAGTTACACCACTTTCAGTTCCTGCAACTTTAAAATCCATATCCCCAAGATGATCTTCATCGCCTAAAATATCAGTCAATACGACAAAATCATCTCCTTCTTTAATCAAGCCCATGGCAACACCAGCCACAGGAGCCTTCAAAGGAACACCTGCATCCATCATCGCTAAGCTTGAACCACAAACAGTAGCCATTGAACTTGAACCACATGATTCAGTGATTTCAGAAACAATTCGTAACACATATGGAAAAGCCTGAGCTGAAGGTAAAACCGCAGTTAGTGCACGACGAGCCAAGCGACCATGACCAATTTCACGTCGTTTGGGACTGCCAAGCATACCTGTTTCACCAACAGAGTAGGGAGGAAAATTATAATGCAACATGAAGCGATCTTTTTCTTCACCCGATAACTTATCTAAGGATTGAGCATCACGCTCATTACCAAGAGTGGTCACCACAATAGCTTGGGTCTCACCACGGGTAAATAAAGCAGAGCCGTGAGCACGACTTAAAAGACCTGTTTTAACTTGAATAGGTCTGACTGTCTTGGTATCACGACCATCAATACGCGGCTCACCACGAATGACACGTTGACGCACTAAATTTTTCTCTAAGTCTGCGATAATCGTTTCATACTGTGATGCTTCAATTTCAGGAAAACGTTCCTTCACTGCAAGTTCAATTTCAACATAAGCATCAGCAATAGCTTCATGACGCTTTAATTTATCTTTATTCGCATAAGCTGTATTTAAAAAAGGTGTCGCAATCTCTCTAATTGCTTCAATCAGTATAGGATCTTGTTCTGCAGCCAGCCACTTCATATCAACTTTGGCTACCTCTGCTGCAAGTTCAGTAATACCTTGTATAACAGGCTGCATCATGCTGTGGCCAAACATCACGGCACCTAGCATAATATCCTCACTCAGTTCTTTTGCTTCTGATTCAACCATTAATATGGCATCTTTAGTTCCTGCAACGACCAAATCAAGCTCAGATGATTGTAAGGTTTTACGTGAAGGATTTAAGATATATAAACCATCTTTGTAACCTACTTTAGCCGCGCCTATTGGGCCAGCAAAAGGAACACCAGAAATAGCAAGCGCCGCACTTGTTGCGAGCATTGCAACAACATCTGGAGAAACTTCAGGATTTAAGGACATCAAGGTGATGATGACTTGTACTTCATTGTGAAATGTCTCAGGAAATAATGGACGAATCGGTCGATCAATCAAACGTGATATTAATACTTCTTCTTCAGAAGCGCGACCTTCTCTCTTATTATAACCCCCAGGGATTTTTCCAGCAGCATACGTTTTTTCTTGATAATGCACGGACAATGGGAAAAAGTCATTTGACTGCGCATTACCTTTTTTAGCAACAACCGTTGCGAGTACTTGTGTACCACCCATATCCGCGAACACAGCACCATCTGCCTGACGTGCAATTTCGCCAGTTTCTAGGCGGAGCTGATGGTCCCCAAAGGGAATTAATTTGCTTATTTTAGCCACGCAAAATTCCTTAATTTAAATTTGAGTTAAAAAAAAAGCGCAGAAAACTGCGCTTTTTGTAACATCAATTGTTTTTTATAAAATCAGATCTCATCGTTTAGTACGAATCTCTCAATCCTAAGCGCTGAATTAATGAGAAGTAGCGATCCATATCTCGACTTTTCAAATACTTTAATAATTTACGACGCTTATTTACAATGGTTTGTAAACCACGACGAGAATGTACATCATTTTTATTTGCTTTGAAATGCTCAGTTAATTGCTTAATCCGATGTGTCATGAGAGAAACTTGAACTTCAGGAGAACCTGTCTCATTTTGACCACGTTGAAAATCAGCAACGATCTCAGCTTTCTGTGCACGGGTTAACGCCATGCCTGACTCCTAATCTAAGACTACAAAAAGTGAGTATTATAAACAGAGGTGTTATAAATTACAAGCAATCTAAAGCCTAATATCAAACTTTTTGCTTATGATGGACGACACATCCGCTTGGCCATCAAACCTTGTTGTGGCCGATACTCTCCCAAACCAATAAATGCTTGATCTTGATTGTACAAACGATAAAATGCAGCAGGAAGATCATGGACTGCAAGTATCTGTCCATTTTGAATTCGATAAGCCTCTTCTTGACTTAAGTGATGACTTGGAAATTCCATCAGCATCACATCAATCGGTAAAAGTCTTGATAAACGCAAAGGCTCATCCATGTCGAGAAGTTCTGCATAGGTTCTCATATCTGCGGCAGAGAACCCCGCTGTCGTACTTCGGTGTAACTGCGTAACATGAGCGCCACAACCAAATCGTTCACCAATATCCTCAACTAAACGACGAATATAGGTACCTTTAGAGCAAGTCACGCGCATACGAAAATGATGATGTTCCATTCCCAACAAAGATAAGTCGTGTATTTTGACCAAACGCGCAGGCTTGTCTATCTCAATTCCTTTCAGTGCATAAATATATAGCGGCACGCCCTCATGTTTAAGCGCTGAAAACATAGGTGGCTTTTGCCATATTTCACCTCGAAAGTCCTGTAACACATGCTCCATGTCCTCAGGTGAAATATCAGGGACATCATGTGTAGCAAGGACATCCCCCTCTGCATCACCGGTGGTGGTTTGCACACCCAATAATCCTGTAACTTCATAGGACTTATCTGCGTTAAGCAGATATTGAGCAAATTTTGTAGCTTCACCAAAACATAGCGGAAGCATACCCGTTGCCAGAGGGTCAAGACTACCTGTGTGACCAATTTTATCGGCGCCATATAAGCGTTTAACTGCTTGCATTGCACGATTTGAAGAAATATTCAAATCTTTATTCAACAGCAACAACCCATTCATCATTCTATATCGTCTTCCATTTTTGGATTGACTTCATTAATTAAGTCAGACATTTTCCGTCCATAGTCAAGAGACGCATCATGTTGAAACTGCAACAGTGGTACCGTGCGCATGGTCATGGTTTTAGCTAATTGCTTACGTAAAAAACTTGCCATTGAATTTAGTATTAATAAAACTTCTTTAGGGTCAGCGTTAAGGCAGGTGAAGTATACTTTAGCATAAGAATAGTCAGCGCTGACATCAACCGCGGCAACTGTAACCCAAGACGGCAATCTTGGGTCCTTACATTCACGGTGGAGAAGTTCAGCAAGTCTACGCTGTATTAATTCGGCTACACGCTGCGTACGTTTTGAAGCTTGCTTCATAATACTCTTTTTTCCTCAACTTTTTCATAACATTCTATTAAATCACCAGTTTTGACATCGTTGTAGTTTTTAACGCCTATACCACATTCAAAACCTTGTCTGACTTCAGCAACATCTTCCTTAAAGCGGCGCAAGGATTCAAGATGTCCTTCATAGATAACCACATTATCACGAAGCACTCGTATAGGTAGATTACGCTTCACCAGACCCTCAATCACCATGCATCCTGCAATTGCACCAATTTTTGGAGAACGAAAAACTTCTCTGACCTCTGAGACACCAACAATTTGTTCACGAAATTGTGGTTGTAATAAACCTGTCATTGCATTTTTAATATTATCGACAATATCATAAATGACACTGTAGTAATTGAGGAGTACATTTTCATTTTCAGCCAAGCGCTTCGCAGTTGAATCAGCACGAACATTAAAACCTATCACCAGGGCATTCGACGCTATGGCTAAATGTATATCAGATTCAGTAATGCCCCCAACACCACTAGCGATAATAGAAACACTGACTTCGTCTGTTGACAATTTACGCAATGCTTCTGCAATAGCCTCAATGGAACCTTGAACGTCAGCTTTAAGCACAACATTTAGGGTTTGTAATTGACTTGCAGCTAAATTTTCGAACATGCCTTCAAGTGAATTACCCTTAGACCGTTTAGCCATTTGGACATCTCGGAATTTACCCTGCCTAAACAAAGCAACTTCACGTGCTTTTTTCTCATCATGTAGGACAATAACTTCATCACCTGCATGCGGAACGGCAGAAAGGCCTAAGACTTCAACAGGAATTGAAGGGCCAGCTGATTCAATCGAATGACCTTGATCATCCACTAAAGCACGTACGCGACCATACTGAAACCCTGCTAATAATATATCGCCTTTTTTTAGGGTTCCTCGTTGCACTAAAATAGTCGCAACAGGTCCTCTGCCTTTATCTAAGCGTGATTCAATCACAACGCCTTTAGCAATACCTTCATCAGACGCCTTAAGCTCCAGGAGCTCAGATTGAAGAACAATCGCGTCGAGTAATTCATCAATACCTAAACCAGTCTTCGCTGAAATAGGTATAAACATGGTATCACCACCCCAGGATTCTGGAATTACTTCATGGTTGGATAATTCTGTCATGACTCGATCGGGGTCCACCCCTTGTTTATCCATTTTATTGACAGCGACTATCATGGGAACTTTAGCAGCTTTTGCATGTTGCACTGCTTCAATAGTTTGCGGTTTAACACCATCATCAGCAGCCACAATCAAGACCACAAGATCAGTCGCTTGAGCACCTCTAGCACGCATTGCAGTAAATGCAGCATGACCAGGTGTATCTAAAAAGGTAACTTCTCCCCGCGGGGTCGATACGTGGTATGCACCAATATGTTGTGTAATCCCACCAGCTTCACCTGCAGCAACTCGAGTTCGACGAATAAAATCGAGCAAGGATGTTTTACCATGATCAACATGTCCCATGATGGTCACCACAGGCGCTCTCGGTTTAAGTTCATGATGATGATTAATTAAATCATCTAAGGATTCTTCAATTGCATTTTCTTGCAATGGTTTAGCAATATGCCCCATTTCTTCAACGACTAAAACTGCAGTTTCTTGATCAAGAACTTGATTAATCGTCGCCATAACACCCATAGCCATTAGGGCTTTGATTAAATCAGCAGCTTTAACAGACATTTTTTTAGCCAATTCAGCAACGGTGATGGTTTCAGGAATCGCAACTTCATAAACCACTGGTGTTGTGGGCATTGCAAAACCATGCTTTAAACTTTCTTCTGCCTCGCGATATTTTTCAGATTTTTCAAATGACCTCTTCTTCTTCGGTTTGAAGCGACGTGAAGGCTGATAATCATCTCGTTCGCCTACATCGGCAGCAATGGGTGAAGTGGTTCCAGGTTTTTTCTTAGGCTTAACATGC
>RGPR01000200.1 GCA_010030245.1 Gammaproteobacteria bacterium | reverse complement strand
TACCAAGGAAGCGGGAGGCTCAAAAATTACCAGATATACTGAGTCAAAATGAAGTGAGCCGGATTATCAAAGCCACACAACAATTGAAATATCGAACCCTCTTTATCTTAATTTATGGTGCAGGCCTGCGTGCATCAGAAGCAATCTCATTGCGTACAGGTGACCTTGACCGAGAACGTTCTGTCATTCATATCCGATGTGGAAAAGGCAATAAAGACCGTTACGTGATGTTATCCCCCATCATGTTGCAAGCACTTGAAACTTACTGGAAAAATGATCGCTCAAAACAAAAACCATCGCATCAATTCCATGATTTGATTTTTTTAAGCCGAATGGCTAACCCATTATCATACTCAAGTTTAGGCTCAGTTTATCGCCAATCCAAACAACAAGCAGGTATTCACAAGCAAGGTGGGGTGCATTCGCTCAGACATGCTTTTGCCACACATACCCTTGAATCAGGCGCTGACTTATTCACGATAAAACAACTTCTTGGTCATGCAAGTGTAAGCTCGACGGTTCGATATTTACGAATGACCGATAAAACCTTACAACAAATTCAATCTCCGGTGGATAAAATCATGCGCTAATTCAAATGTGTCATTCATCGAAAAAAAGGCAAGCTCTTGAATTGGCCGATATTTTGAAGCGTCATGCTGAGCGTTATATCAAAACATATGGCGCTTCTGTATTTCAAAAAAAAGCAATTCGAGCCATTTCTCGCTGCAGAACTGCCGAATTAGGTGGTCATGTATTATGCTGCAACCACTGTGGTGCAAAAGAAATCGCTTATAATTCATGCCGCTATCGACATTGCCCTAAGTGCCAAACTGCTAAACAATTACGCTGGGTAACTGCACGTCAATCAGAGCTTTTACCTGTCCCTTATTATCATGTTGTTTTTACGCTGCCTCATGAATTAAATCCAGTGGCATCCTATCATCCTGAAATCATCTATCAACTTTTATTTAAAGCAGCTTGGGCTACAATTGAAACCCTAGGGTATGATAAAAAAAGATTAAATGGGAAAATGGGTATGCTTGGTTTTCTTCATACCTGGGGGCAAAACCTCAATCAGCATATTCATCTGCACTGCATGATTCCAGGCGGGGCTTTATCTCAAACAGATGAGGGTGTTAAATGGAACCCAAGTCAAAATAAGTATTTATTCCCAGTTAGAGTCATGTCTAAACTATTTGGAAAATTATTTAGATCTGAGCTAGAAAAGGCCTACCAAAATCAAGCCTTCCGTTTTAAAGGCTGTATTGCAGATTTATCATCCCCGATGCATTTTGCAAAATTCCAAGAAAAATTAGCACAAAAATCATGGAACGTTTATGCTAAAGCGCCTTTTAACGGTGCGGAGGGAGGCATTGAGTACTTAGGCAGATATTTTGCTAAAACCGCGATTGGAAATGAGCGAATTCTTTCCGCAGATGATAAACATGTTCGCTTTAAATGGCGGGATTATGCCGACAACAATCAAAGCAAAATCATGAAACTGACCGTCGATGAATTTATTCGACGATACTTGTCACATATTTTGCCCGATGGTTTTATGCGAGTGCGTTATTTTGGATTTCTTGCAAGCAGCTGTAAAAAGAAAAACCTTGAAACGATCCAATTTCTTTTAAATTCGACACCAAAAAAACATATGCAAAGTAAAGCTAAAATTCCTAAGGTTCAAGAAACGCTGACAGAACTCATACAGCGCGTTATAGGGATTGATATAGAGCAGTGTAAACGTTGTCGGGTGGGACGTCTTCAAGTCATTGAGGAATTGAAACCCATCTTATCAGATGCGCCCAAAATTAATGATACATCATAAAAAAACAACAATGTGATATACCTAAGATGCAAATTTTTAAAAAGCCTGAGAATACTGGGATAGCCAGTCTCGCCCTCATTTTAGCAAAATTGATAAATAAGGTAAAAAAATATCGATTAGGCATCATAAAATTAAAAAACCATCTAATGATTATCAAAACGATGTAGGTATTCTTGAATAAACTTGGTATATTGAGCTTGTTTTTTATCTTGAAAAAGTTCAGACAACAAAAGCAAAACCCATAGTATTCCGCCACAAACTTCTGTGAATCGTTTCGTCCAATGTGTCTTCTCGACAATGCGCAATTAGATCTGTGTATTTTTGTTGCATTTTTTGTCAGCGCACTGTCAAAAAGACGCTATTCATT
>RGPR01000199.1 GCA_010030245.1 Gammaproteobacteria bacterium | reverse complement strand
TATCAAAGCGGTGCTCTTGAAAAACGAAGGATGGAAAAACAAAGCTATCGCTCAAGCCCTTCGAATTCATGAACCTAAAAAAATCAGTTGAAATCTGAGATAATCCGAAACCTTATTGATTTGTAAGGTGAAAAGGATGAAATTACCCGAAATAGTGACTCACCAAAATGGTGAACCATCAGAGCCAATAAAAAAAACCAATTTTTGCGTTGATTGAGGATGAAAAATTAACTGTTGATACATTTGGCGGACGAGTTCATGTTGAGTGGGATCAACAATCATCCGTAACCCCTTTAGGTCAACTCCCATTTTTTATTGAATTTCTAAAATTAGGTAATTTGCTCGAACCATGGATTAACGATTGCCCTTTGTACTTAGTCAGCCCCAATGCACCCAGCAAACGGGATGTACTAGGGACATTACTTTTATCGATATTAGCTGGGCATAAACGTTATGCTCATGTAACAACAATTCGATGTGATAATGTTAACCCAAGCCTGTTGGGGATGAATCAAATTGTCAGTGAAGATTCTTTGCGTCGTGCATTATTAAGAATTGCTGAGACAGAGGAAGGAGTGGTTTGGTTGCAAACGCATTTGTATAAATGCTATCAACCATTGCTTGATGTACCTTGGATATTAGATGTTGATACAACGGTAAAAGTTCTTTACGGCAAGCAAGAAGGAGCTGTTGTAGGTTATAACCCTAAAAAACCTGGTCGTCCATCCCACACGTACCATACTTTTTCGGATGTGTAATTTAATTTGTGTAAATTGATATTATAGTCTATCCTATAAGGACATTAATTTTTCTTTAAAGGCAACCATTATGACTCAACAGATCAGAGTAATAGTTGAATCACTAAATGATGCAGGCGATGTAGTTGGTAAAGAAATTGTTATGACAAAAAGCGTTATTAAGCCTAATTCTATTATTGATCTTGGCCTGCGTCACGCAGAGCAAGTTGATTTATTGAGGCATATTCAGCAGCAGCTTCTCAACAAACAGTCGATTTACCTTAATATACCCATCGCCATTGAAAGTACTGGAAAATTTTTCTGAAATGAATTACAAATACGCCCATGAGATTTCAGCCGCTCACTGACGAGCAAAAAAAGGATTTAGAACTGCACCATCGTTATGAAGGCGATAAGCGCGTTGCCGATCGTATCAAAGCGGTGCTCTTGAAAAACGAAGGATGGAAAAACAAAGCTATCGCTCAAGCCCTTCGAATTCATGAAGAAACAGTTCGCCAACATTTAACCGATTGGGCAACCGACGAGAAACTAAAACCTGAAAATGGTGGCTCATACAGCAAGCTTGATGACTTGCAAACACGCTCTCTTGATACCCATATTTCAAACACAACCTATACTCGAGTTATCGATATTTGCGCTTATGTTGAAGCAACCTTTGGTGTGCGCTACACAGTATCAGGTATGACAAAGTGGCTGAAAGAACATAAATTTAGTTACAAACACCCAAAGAACGTACCTGCTAAAGCGGACCTTGCAAAGCAAGAAGTATTTATTGAGGAGTACCTTGCGTTAGTTGCAGATACTCCACTAAATGAACCGATTCTCTTTATGGATTCAGCTCACCCAACCATGGCCACTAAAGTTGTTTGTGGATGGATAAAAAAAGGGATTGATAAACCAATTGGCCAAACGGCATCAAGGACGAGAGTGAATATAATGGGAGCAATCGAGCTTACTTCAATGAATGTTGTCAGTTGTCGTCCTGATTATGTCAATGGGGAAACAACGGTTACGTTTTTTGATCAACTTAAAGCAGCTTACCCGCTTGCACCAAGCATCCATATTATCCTTGATCAATCGGGCTATCACAGAAGTCAGTTAGTTCGAGACGAGGCATTAAAGAGAAATATTGTGCTTCACTACTTACCACCATACAGTCCAAATTTAAATCCAATAGAAAGACTATGGAAGGTTATGAATGAGAATGTCAGAAACAATGTGTTTTTTACCTCGGCGAAGCATTTTCGAGATTCCATATCGGAATTTTTTGAGACAACAATATTAAAAATAGGTCCGTCTCTTCGAGACCGGATTAATGATAATTTTCAGACGATAAAACCAGTACCTTCAAGTTGAATGGGTATAAATCTGGTGAGTAGGGAGGGAGGTACTCGAGTAAGTGTCCGGCTTGTTTAATAAGTTCTTGTGTTGAGAGCGACTTATGGAAAGCGGCATTGTCCAT
>RGPR01000198.1 GCA_010030245.1 Gammaproteobacteria bacterium | reverse complement strand
AACCATATCAATTTTCTAGACACACCAAATACTTACTTTGATTTAATCGAAACCAGGATACCTTGGCAGCAAGAACCTATTGATGTCTTAAGAAATAACAAGATTTTAATCGATGGGGGCCCAACAGAAGGTGATGGCTTGCTGTTGCAAATTTTTACTGAAAATATATTTGGTCCAGTTTTTTTTGAAATTATTCAACGTAAAGGCCACTCTGGATTTGGTGAAGGCAACTTTCAAGCACTATTCGATGCGATTGAAAGAGATCAATTATTACGTGGCAGTTTGGAGCTCGAATGAAATTTGCAAGCCTTTATGATCCCAAAAATTTAGATGGTAAATTATGTCTTGTTAATCGTGATTTAACAGCATGTTTCTTACTGGATAAACTTGCCCCAAGCCTGCAATATGCCATTGAACATTGGGATGAGCTTGAACCCACTTTTCAAAGCCTCTATACCCAATTAAATTTAGCTGAACTTGATGGTACATTTCCATATGAGCCTGAACAATTAGCTTCTCCTCTACCAAGAGCCTATCAATGGTTAGATGGTAGTAGTTATCTCAATCATGTAGAGCTGGTTCGCAAGGCCAGGGGCGCTGAAATGCCTAAGGAATTTTTAAGCGATCCATTAATGTATCAAGGTGTATCGGATGGCTTTTTAAGACCCACCGAAGATATTCCACTTATTGATGAATGTATGGGGCTTGATTTTGAAGCTGAAATAGCTGTCATCACAAAAAAAATTCCTATGGGAAGTGTTGCCCATGATTGCAAGGATAAAATCATTTTATTAATGCTTGTCAATGATGTGACTTTACGTGAACTTATTCCCCAGGAGCTCAGTAAAGGCTTTGGCTTTTTACAATCAAAACCAGCCTCAAGTTTTTCACCTTTAGCCATCACGCCTGATGAGTTCCAAAATAATTGGGATGGCGAGCGCTTGCACGGCAGACTACTCTGTTATTTAAATCGTGAACCATTTGGGAAAACAGATACAGGCGTTGGCATGCATTTTTCTTTCACTGAACTTTTAGCACATGCAGCACGCACTCGAGAACTTTGTGCGGGCACCATTTTAGGCTCAGGAACAATCTCAAATCCGAATAAAGTACACGGCTCTTCTTGTATCGTTGAAAGAAGAATGCTTGAAATCATTGCTAATGGAAAGGCATCAACACCTTATATGAAAACTAATGATGTGATTGAAATAGAAATGCTTGATGCGCAAGGTAAAAGTTATTTCGGCAAAATTAAACAAAAGGTCTCACTGTATCATGGATAATAGCCTTTATGACTATTGGCGTTCTTCTTCCTGCACACGGGTTAGAATAGCACTAGCCCTCAAAAACATTGATTATAAAAATATTCCAATATCACTAATTGATGGCGCGCAACAAGACCCTAATTACCTCTGTGTCAATCCACAAGGCTTAGTGCCATTTTGGAGCGATACTGAAATTCATTTAAGTCAATCGCTTGCCATCATTGAATATTTAGATGATATCTACCCAAGCCCCAAGCTATTACCAGCAAGTCCAATCCAAAAAGCAAGAGCAAGACAATTTGCCAACTTGATTTCTTGTGATATACATCCGTTAAATAATTTAAGGGTAAAAAAATATCTGGATTTAAATGAGGACCAATGGATGACATGGTATCATTATTGGCTGAATTTAGGTTTTGCTGCTTATGAGACGTTATTAGCTCAGCATCAGCATATCGGCCCCTATACCTTAAATAATGAATTAAGTATCGCCGATCTATGTCTGATTCCACAAATTTATAATGCGCATCGATTTGGATTTAAAATGGCAAATTTTCCTAAACTCCAAGCAATATATGATATTTGTCTTAACATTGAGGCTTTTCAGCAAGCAATGCCTCATGATTATGCCGAAATTTAAATCTTTTTCTTGCTTTTTAGACAAACACAGTATAATCTCTTTTGCTCTGGAGAGATGGCCGAGCGGTCGAAGGCGCACGCCTGGAAAGTGTGTATACGGCAACGTATCGAGGGTTCGAATCCCTCTCTCTCCGCCAGATTTTTGAGGAATAACTTTTCTCGCCGTCATTGCGAACGCAGTAAAGCAATCCAGTAGCCCCAGTATATCAGAGCTTTTCAGCGTTTTCATCTAGCGCTACACCCGTACCTCACTTTCTACAATTCACCCATTTTACCCCCAAAATCTCCATTTTTACGCTCTCCATCTCCGATACATGCGAACACTCTGGGCGAAGGTACGCATGTC
>RGPR01000197.1 GCA_010030245.1 Gammaproteobacteria bacterium | reverse complement strand
GATGCATCCAGCTGCTGAGTATGTCCATCGCGATAAAGATGGTAGGGCCTGGTCGACTTTTGAAGATTTCCAAGAATTAATTGCTTTATTATATTTGGCAGCAATAGATGAGGAAGCCCCCCCAATTGATGACTATACCATTGAAACCCGAGTTGAACAGTTCTTTATAGAGCTCGCCTTGATTGGACGAGCTCATAATTGGGATGCAACTGACAGGGAAGAAGAATATGATGATTTAGAAGCTGATCAACCTAGCTGTCCTAGAGGTGTCAGGAAACGATTATTGCAGTCTGTCAAAGGTCACCCTTTGCTTCGTATATTAACCACTGATATTGTCCATCATGATGTATCTAGAATTGTTAGAACTCATTTTATCAGTCGCATCACTGATGAAAACTGTGCAGCATTAGCTCGTGACTGGTCGACTGTCGTTAATTGCGAAAGTTTAGCCTCGCCATCCACTTTAAAGATTTTAGACTTCACTCAAGAGGAAAAGGACACACATACCCATTCACTAGAATTAAGTTATGGCGATCTTCTTGATAATGAGTTAAGGAAATATTTACATAGTCTGTTTAATAACTCAAATTTCAAAAGCCTTGCCGAAAAGTTTGGGGGAATTACCGACTTAGGGAATCTTATAGCTGCCCAAATACGTGAATCTTCCAGCAAAGCATCAAGCGTAGCGAGTAACGGTTTTTTTAATCAACAATTACAAGCATATGCTGAAGCTGAGAATGACACTAGAATTAAGCGCCCAAGGAATGATTAATTGCAGGTTCCACGTTAATAATAAAATTAAACTCTCTGTAAAGTCTAATTAAAAAACATCAAGGCTTTTAATATGATAAATCAAAAATTTATAGAATACGCTACAGTTGGTAATCTTTTGGAGCTCAACAACCTGCTAACGCTTCCTCTAGCCCAGATTCAAGATATGCTACGCGCTGATGACTTTGGCGCATTTCGTTATGCAGCTGAAAATGGACATCTCTCCATCTTAGAGCGACTGCTTGAACTTCCAGAAGCACCAATTCAAGCCATGGTGAGCGCATGTGAGTTTTCCGCATTTTATGAGGCAGCAACTAACGGTCATCTCCCGGTCATGGAACTACTGATGAAACTTGCTCCAGATCAAATTCAAAACATGGTGAGTGCAGATAACTATTACGCATTTCGTGAGGCGGCAGCTGAGGGCCATCTACCAGTTATCCAGCGGATTGCGGAACTTGCTCTTGATCTTGATCTAATTCAACAGATGGTGCAAGCGTTAGACTATTACGCATTTTGCAGCGCAGCTCAAAATGGTCATCTATCGACTATTAATTTACTCGTTCAATTTGCTCCAAATTTAATTCAAAACATGTTGAGTGCTCGTGATTTTTTTGGATTTGGTGAGGCCGCCATTTTTGGCCATCTTCCAGTTATCGAACGAATTGTCGAACTTGCTCCTAATCTAATTCCAGCAATGTTGAGCGTAGATGACTATTACGCATTTCGTGGTGCGGCTGAAAATGGCCATCTTCCTGTCATCGAGCGTCTGATGCAACTTGCCCAATCTCAAAGTCAAGCAATGTTAAGCGCACGTGGCTTTTATGCCTTTCATGTGGCAATAGCTAATAGGCATCATCAGGTTTTTATGCATTTTTTAGGTGTCCCATTTGTGTTTGGTTATGCTGAACACCAGGTTCAATATGAGCGCCTTATTCAAACTGTTGTGACTCGTGCATTATTAAAATTGCGCCAAGATACAAGCGCCTTTAATGATGAAAACCCATCAGCAGTGTTTGATATTACCAACAAAGCTAAAATCAGATTTTATTTTTATGTGATGAGAAACCTTATTCGACAAAATACAGCTGAATCTATTGACCAACTGAGGTTTTTATTAAACATTCCATCTCTGGCAGCCGAAGCTCATAAAGGCGACACAATTCGAAATGTAAATGAATTGCTGCGCTTGGCGATGTCTATCAATAACCATGACGCATTTAAAATCCTTTTTGACATTCCAAATGTTCGCAGCAATCATCTTAGGCATTGGGAGGACCTTCAGCGATTAGATTTAGAACCTCTTACTAGAGACACTGAATCATCCATACATGCACTTAGCTCAGAAGAAAAAAAAAGACTCAGAAAAGCCATGGCAGTATACCAACCTAAAGTTGCCGAACGCGGTGTTCTCGTTATCATGGAAGACTTAAAAGCCTGTATGAGAGCACATTATGCCAAACTTCCTGCCATGCTCACCACT
>RGPR01000196.1 GCA_010030245.1 Gammaproteobacteria bacterium | reverse complement strand
TACCTAAGTTATCAATATTCAGTAGAGTTGATAGGTTAGTAAGAGAGGAAAAATATGGCCATATTTATGGGTAACAAAGTTGCCGTGATTGTAGGTACAACTACCATTACTGATCATGTCAGCACTGTCAGCCTTAATCGTGAAATTGATCAAGTAGAGATCACAGCAATGTCAGATAATATACAAAATATGATAGGCGGGATTGAGCGGCCAACGCTAAATCTTGAACTATACAATGATTTTGCATCAGCATCAGTGAACCCTTTATTTGAAGATGCTTTAGGTACAAAACTAAACATCAAGTTGATACCTGTAGCAGGAACTGTAACATCTACAAATCCTAGTTACACAATGTCTTGCCTTATCTCATCATGGACACCTGTAAATGGTGCTGTTGATGCTGTAGCAAGTGTTTCAGTATCGCTTCCAGTAACTGCATTAACAAAATCAACAAGCGCGTAATAATAGAAAAGGTGGACAATGCACAAAATTGAGATTGTTAAAAAAGATGGTAAGAAAATTACCTATGATCTTACGCCATCCGCAAAGGTGGCTTTTGAAGCTGAATTTAAAACAGGTTGGCGTAAGAGATTAGGCGAATTACAAATGGAATCAGATTTGTGGTGGTTTGCCTGGCGTTTAGAAAAAGATGCAGGCAAAACCGATCTAGCTTTTGGTGATGATTACATCAATCAATACTCAGATGTTGATTTGGTTTATGACTCAAAAAATGGATAGACCGGCACGGCCAAATTTATGAAGTCGCTTCCGTGTCGGTGGCTACAGGCATTAGCCCTAAAGATCTTTTAGAGGTTGATCCAGCGATTTATTCAGCTATCAAAGCCATCTTGCAAGAAAAGTATTATCAAAACAAGAAGGCAACAGTTAGGCGTAAATAATGTTGGATATTAGTTTTGGCAGGACTAGGTCTAAACGATCTTTAAAAGCTGTTTATGTTGAAAATCTTGATGAAGTTATGAAAAAAATGAAAGAAACAGATCCTAAACTGCAAAAAGAATTCAAACGCGCTTTAGTAAAAGAAGTTAGACCTGTTGCAAAATTGGCACAAAGTTTTGTACCACACAAACCATTCCCAGGATGGCGTGATGTTAATCCAACTTATCCACCTGCCTGGGGTTGGGCAAACGATACTGAACACAGGGGCAGATCCTATGAAGGAAATAGCCGTTGGCGTTGGTCACAAAGTGAAGTTATTAAAGGCATAAGAGTTAGCCAGGCTAAAGTCAAAATACAAAGGCAAAGATTGGCAACATTTTCTACAACCGCTATAGCTGTTGTGAATAAATCAGTGCCAGGTATTATCTATGAATTGGCAGGCTTTGGCACTACTAGATCTAAAGGAAAAACTAGGCGCGTAAGTCGTAACCCAAATGCCAGTGAATCCTTTATCAACAAATTGCAATCAACAAGCGCATCAGCCGCACATAGGAAAAAAAGATTGATTTACAGAGCAGGTTATCAATTGGGTGAGCAAGTAAATGATAACCTTTATACAGTATTAAAAAAATATCTAGGCAAAGAATTTAGAGGTTAATTATGGCATTAAGTCAATATGTAGCAATTAACTTTCTAACTAAATTTGATAAAAAAGGCCTAGAGCGTGCCACTAAAGAACTTAAAGGTTTTGATAAATTTGTTGCCACAGGCGCAATTAGATTAAGACAATTTGCCAAAACAGGCACAATAGCGGCCGCCGCAGGATTGGCATTACTCACTAAAAATTCAATTCAAGCAGCTTTAAGCCAGGAAAGATTAGACAAACAATTACAACTTACTTTAAAAAGCGTAGGCAAGGAAGGTTTATTACCTGATCTAAAAATATTTATAGAGGATTTACAACGCGCAACTAATGTTACTGAAGAAAATTTAGTGCCGGCTTTGCGAAGATTGGTTGCACAAACTGGCGATCTTGATTCTGCTCAGCTTTTATTGGGTAAAGCCTTAGACATATCAGCTGGTACAGGTGCTGATTTAGACACTGTTTTAAGTGCTATAAATAAAGCCGCAATTGGCAATTATGCAGCTATATCTAAGTTAGGCGTAGGTTTTACATCTGCCGAAATTAAATCTATGGGCTTTGTAAAGTTAATGCAAAATTTGGACAAGTATGCAGGTGCGGCTGAAGCACAAACTCAGACATTTGAAGGTCAATTAAAATCATTTAAAATTTCTGCCGGAGAAGCAACAGAAACTTTAGGTAATGGATTTTTAATTGCATCTTCATATATTGTAAGTGGCACTGATAATTTAAGAACTTTT
>RGPR01000195.1 GCA_010030245.1 Gammaproteobacteria bacterium | reverse complement strand
GCTGCTAATGCGGTATTTCTTTCTGCATCTAGATGTTTGCTTACAATGTCCGGGGTGGGAGTGCCTCCCATCATCTCGCTCATTAAACGATCAGATGCATCAAAGGCAGCCCTATATCTTGCAATAGCAAAATTAAGTGCATCATCTGCTGCCTGATTTGCAGACGCAAAAGCTCTGCTAGCTGCCCTGGATTTTGCTTGTGCGGCTGTTAGTTCTGCTTGTGCTTTTGCTAGGTTTGCTTTTGCTAGGTTTGCTTTTGCTTCTGCTCTATTATGCTGTTCGAGTTCAGCTGCTGTTGCACCTGCACTCTCTAAGAAGATTGTTGCCTCACGCAATAGTTGAGTTGTGCTTGCTACTTCTGCTTGGGCTGTTCTATAAATACCTTCTGCTGCTCTAGATTCCCTTCGTGCTTCTTTTTCTGCTACTTCTAACTCTTGTAATGTTGGGTTTTGCATAATATTAGCTCCTAGGATGTGTAGATTAAAATCCAATTTCATTAATATTATAGCATTATTTATTATTTTTAACGTTAGTGTCTCAAAGTTCCTCTAAATTGAGTAAGGTCAAGAAAAAAGGTTTAAGTGACCTAGATAAGGCGGTACAAGTCATCATTGCTGATTGAAAGAGATAGCCATCTCAAGGCAGAGCGTTATGAAAGAATCAATGCAGCGTAAAAGCACATCATCATTTCCTCGTTCTTGCTATTACTAATTAACGGTGCTAATTTTAAACGAAATTGCATTGTCTTTTAGTATAGTGTCGACTATGGCATGTGGTGGAATACGCCCACTTAAAAGCTCTTGCGCGAGTGGATTAATCAAACGATGTTCAATCACACGTTTTAAAGGCCTCGCCCCATAAACAGGGTCAAAACCTACTTCAGCGAGATAGTTGAGGGTATCTTCGCCCACATTTAACTGAATATCTTGTTGGGTTAGACGTGATTCAAGACGTGCCAACTGTATTTTGGCAATTTGCTTGATTTGTGCAGCACTTAGGGCATGGAAGACCACAGCTTCATCTATCCGGTTGATAAATTCAGGTCTAAAATGCTTGCCAACCAAATTCATGACTTGAACTTTTATGTTCTCATAAGCATCTTTGCCACTCATTTCTTGGATAAGCTGTGAGCCAAGATTTGAGGTCATGACCACCACCGAATTACGAAAATCAACCGTTCTTCCCTGGCTATCAGTTAAGCGTCCATCATCTAATACTTGTAAGAGCACATTAAAGACATCGGGATGGGCTTTTTCAATCTCATCAAATAAAATCACCGAGTAGGGGCGTCTTCTTACTGCTTCTGTCAAATAACCGCCTTCTTCGTAACCTACGTAGCCGGGAGGGGCCCCAATTAAACGGGCTACTGCATGTTTTTCCATATACTCCGACATGTCAATTCGAATCATGGCTTCTTCAGTATCAAATAAAAAGCCTGCCAATGCTTTGCAAAGCTCAGTTTTACCAACGCCTGTTGGTCCTAAGAACATAAATGAACCAATTGGTTTATTGGGATCGGCTAGACCTGCTCTGGAGCGACGGATGGCATTGGCTACCGCATTGACAGCTTCATCTTGACCGATAAGACGTTGATGGAGAAAAGTTTCCATGTTGAGCAGTTTTTCTTTTTCACCTGCAAGCATTTTAGATACAGGAATACCGGTCCATTTTGAGACGATGTCAGCAATTTCTTCTTCAGTCACTTTATTTCTGACCAGCTTATTGTCTGTAGTTTTTTTGTCAGCAACTTCAGCGAGTTGTTTTTCAAGTTCAGGAATGCGCCCATATTGCAGTTCAGACATTTTACTTAAATCACCAGATCGTCGAGCAGCTTCTAATTCAAGCTTGGTTTTTTCAAGCGCTTCTTTAATATTGGTGGCACCTTGCATTTGTGCTTTTTCACTTTTCCAGATTTCAGCCAAATCAGCATATTGTTTTTCTAGATCATTGATATTATGTTCTAGCACTTCAAGGCGTTTTTTTGAGGCATCGTCACTTTCTTTTTTTAAGGCCTCGCGTTCAATTTTAAATTGAATGAGGCGGCGTTCCAATTTATCGAGGCTTTCAGGTTTGGAATCAATTTCCATGCGAATTTGACTCGCGGCCTCATCAATCAGGTCGATGGCTTTGTCAGGTAATTGCCTATCGGTGATATAACGATGGGATAAGGTGGCTGCGGCAACGATGGCAGGATCAGTGATTTCAACCCCATGATGCACCTCATACTTTTCTTTGAGTCCTCTTAAGATGGCAATGGTGTCTTCAACACTGGGTTCGGCGACAAATACTTTTTGGAAACGTCGTTCAAG
>RGPR01000194.1 GCA_010030245.1 Gammaproteobacteria bacterium | reverse complement strand
GATATTTTCGCAGAGCGCTTTCAAACCATTGAACGTGTATTTGCTTGGGAAGATAAGTTTCGTCGCTTGCTTACACGATGATTAACCTGCGGCACTTCTGTCAAGGCTAGTTTTAGCTGAGGCTATTCATTGATGTTGTGGCTGACTAAAGTCAATATTTATTTCGCCTAAAAATCCAATTTCAGTATAAATTAAGGTCATTTTCCGGGTGTTTCCCATCGCGGACTTTGTTCTTCTCTAGTGCAGTCGTTTTTCTATTTTCTTCTGATGCTTTAGGTCAGAAACCCACTACCAGTTGTCAAATAAATTATCAATAGTAACTACTGCGCTGATGAGATCTTTGGCGTACATATTTTGATGCAGCCCATTTGCAGCAATCATTGCAATAAAAAATTGTTTCTTTGATCGTGTCACCGCTTTATATACCTCAATTATTCGTTTTAGCGTTTCAGCACACGGCTTATCAATTACAAAAGGCTGCTCTGAATATTTGATTTCACAAAATGTAATGGCATCATCTTTTCTATCAAATAACAAATCAATCTGTGCTCCCTGTTCAGTCAATTCATTTGCCCTCGGTACATATCTCCATGCACCAATATTTGATGCCACATTTATTTTTAATGCTTTTTTAATGGCAGAAATATGTTTATAACATACCGACTCAAATGCATACCCACGCCAAGACTGATATCTCGATGACTGAATAAGGTTTAGCCAGACATTATTGTCTTCGATATCCATTTCAATATTATGTTTTTCTGGCTCAATCCATTGTAAATAAAAAAGAGAGTACTCATCCAAAATTCGATAAAACAGTCCTTTTTTTGCATGCCCAACGGGAAGAAAGCCCTTAATAAAACCCACCAACTCCAAATCTTGCAGTCGTTTTGTCAGTGTGCCGCCTTTTTTTGTATGTTTAACATTTTTTTCTATATCTTCACGACTAATTCCATGCCTGCTTCGAGCAATAATTCTAATGAGTTCCTCATATATTTGTGCGTCGTCGAATAATGATGTAAAAAGGATATTAAATTCATTAAATAGACGACCTTCTTTTCTGAAACAGAGGTGATTAATATTTTCCGCGACTGATAGATTTTTTTGAAGTTGATTTAAATAATAAGGTACACCACCCATTACAAAATATAGATCTAATATTTGTTTTAAATGTAATGTCATCCCACGATGATGAAGGAACGCTTTTGTTTCTGCTAAATTGAATGGTTTTAAATTAATTTGCTCAGTAATGCGATTATGTAACCCGCCCTTATGATGAATGATTTTTTTGATCATCCATGATGCACTTGATCCGCAAATAATGAGTTTGATGCGTGAGTCATTTTTCCAAAACTGATTCCAGTAATACTCAAGTGTTGACAATAATCCTGAACGTGATGTGGCGAGCCATGGAAATTCGTCAAAAAACAATATAATGGGTTGTTGGGACTTTTGATTATCGATGGCGCTATTAAGTGCCTCAAAAGCCTGCATCCAATTTGGAGCGATTTCTATTTTTGCCCCACCATAAAAAATTCTGCCAATCTCTTTTGAAAATTCTTTAAGATGTTCCTTCAAAGCTCCTTTTTGAATGCCCACAATATGAAAAAATGGGCCCTCGTGATCTTCAAAAAACGATTCTATTAAAAAGGTTTTACCCACTCTTCGACGACCATAAACCACAACAAACTCCGCTTGCTGCGATTGATAAATAGTAGACAATAATGTTTTTTGTTTGTGTCGGCCAACGATCATAGTTACTCTTGTGTTATAGGGCTACAAATGAATTTACTATAAGCAGCCCTATAACACAAAATCTTTCTCTCGCGCATAGTTATCAAGCCAATTTTTGTTATGGCACCTTGGCATATAGTGGGTATAAAGTACGGCGATATGATCACACTCATGCTGAACCAGCCTAGCATGAAAGCCTTCCGCAATGCGTGTGATCAATTGACCATCCAGGTTATAAGCCGTTCGTGCTTATCCTGAGAATTTGGTTTTTCTCATATCACAATGACTGGCATTGTAGCATGCATGCTCTTCCTTGCAACGTACCCTACTGCTGCATTGCTACACGAGAGAATCACTATACTCCACTCAAATTGACACCCCTCACAAAACAAAGGGGCATAACTTATTTTGTTCTATTTTTGATCTAAACTAACGTAGAAAATTACGTGATACATGACTGCTACACAACGCTAGATTGAAAACACTGCCGCTTATTTACAAAAGAGATACTCCCTATATGCAGCCTATGTTTTTTGATGGTCGGATTCTGCCATCTATTTTTTACTCAACTGGTAGT
>RGPR01000193.1 GCA_010030245.1 Gammaproteobacteria bacterium | reverse complement strand
TGGCGCATGTCACCCTGCTTTTCATTAATGGTCGATTTGTCGCCTACAGCCATCACCCGGATGTTTTCCAAAACAGTTTGAGTTTCGATGTTGTTGTTGGGTAGGCGTTTGGTGCCAATCAGATCTACCGTAGAGCCCGGAAGAATAAAACCGCCCGCAAGGGATTCAGCATTAACGGTAAGGCCAAATAGCCTTTTCCCCTTATCAATCTGGTCTGTAAGGTAGTGTTGATTAGGTCCAAGCAGATCATCGGCAGTAACAAAGGATTGCTCGGTATGATAATGAAAAGCTGAATATCAAGAATGCAAAGCTTTTCGAGGAAATGAAAAATGAAAATCTGATAAAGAACGAACCTGAGAAAAAGAAAGTTAAAAGCAATTGGTTTGGTGGAAATGAAAATAGGCATACCCTTGTTATCTTTAATACCAAGGATTCCAAGGAAAATATCACCAACAATGACTCGGTGCAGTTTGAAGAATACGAAAAAGGAAAATGGCGAACAGTAATTAAAAACGTACGGAATACAAATCCTGGAGAACAACCAGTTGAAGTTCCGGAAGAATCGCCTGAGAAGGCAAAGCAATAGTCAGGGATGGTTGCGGGCACTTATAATTTTTGGCGAAGGGAATCGCCAGTTTGTTTGAAGAGGTTGCAAGGATGCCATACAAAAATTACTACCTAGCTAAAAGCTTGCAAGCCTGCATGGCCATGCTGATCATGGCTTGCATGGCAGCATCGCTAATGGGCCAGGATGCTCCGCCTTTGGTAAAGGCACCTGATTATGTAATCCCCATTGATTTCACCATCAAGATTCAGATGAGGAGCAAAAAACAAATTAAGCTAGCCCGCACTTTTGACAACAAAATTTTAGAAGTTAAAGATGTGCTGAATGATCCAACATCTATTGATATTAAGGGTTTGGCTGAAGGCGTTGCAACCTTAGAACTAACTTCAATAGCTGGAGAAATAGAAATACTAAGCATTAATATTATGCGCCGACAAACACCTGACTTTGTAATCCCCATTGATTTCACCATCAAGATTCAGATGAAAAGTAAAAACCCGATTAAGCTTGCCCGCACTTTTGACAACAAAATTTTAGAAGTCAAGGATGTGCTAAACGACCCAACATCTGTTTATCTAAGGGGTTTGGCTGAAGGTGTTGCAACTTTAGAACTAATTTCAACAGATGACGAAAGAAATGAGTTCAACGTTTATGTACTTCGCCAACAAACACCAGTAACCAATGTAAAATTGTTAAAGGGAACAACTATTGATATTGAGCACTTGAAAAAAACTATTAATCAAGTGGGTTTAAGCTCCGATCCAAAAAAACCAGAACTTAGTGTAATTCCTATCACTACTGATTCTGTTCTAATTATGGGCGAACGGGACTCTAAGGAAGATATAAAAACAATCCTTTTAATAGCTAGCAAAATTGTTGATCCTAATTATTTAGAAAAAGAAGCAGGAAAAACATATGAAGTTGATTTACAAGAAGATAAAGATATGGTTTTCAGACAAAATAATAGCGTTACTTATCAGAATTTTAGTGGCCCTGGTGCTGTAAATAGTGATAAAAATACAACTAAGGTTTCTTCAAAAGTCATAAACGGAATTAAATACACTAAACAAGTCCCCGGAATAATAAACCCTGTTTTTGACTTTAAACTTCTTCAAAAAACTATTAAAGATGTTTTCCCAAAATCAAATATTGAAGTTAAATTGCTTGCAAAAGATTCCGTAATTTTAATGGGGTATGTTTCCAGTGCTGAAGATGTACCTTTAATTCTTCAAATTGCAACTAACATTGTGGACCCCGTATTGGCCCAAGCGCAATCGCAAATTGTCCAAGGCTCTTCAACTACTAATTCCACCAGTTCTTTAAATAGCCAGAATCAACAAAATGGTTCTAATGCTCAAGGCAATTCATCTAATCCCCAGTCATCATCCAAAGTCATCAATGCGCTGAGGGTTGCTGGGGTGCAACAAGTTCAATTAGATGTTGTCGTTGCGCAAGTTTCCCGTTCAGAATTTAGACAACTAGGTTTTAACTTTCTTAGTTCCCGAAATAGCTCCTTTATCGGCAGCACCTTGAATGGTCTCGCCACCCAACCTACTGCTTTAGGTGCAGGTTTGGCTTCAGGAACTTCACAAGGTTCTACATTGGCTGCCAATGGTTTTGTTTCAAGCGCCACAGCGGCTGCCAATATTCCCTTCGGTGTTTTAAACTCCAATAGTGGCTTCCTTGGTTTCCTTCAGGCCCTGCGCAATGAAAGTGCTTCCAAACTTCTGGCAGAACCCAAACTTACCACCTCCAGTGGCAAGCAAGCATTCTTT
>RGPR01000192.1 GCA_010030245.1 Gammaproteobacteria bacterium | reverse complement strand
TTGAATGTACTGTTTTGGGTCAGCAACCATTAAGTGCACCCAGAATTGAGTGTTTTTTAATGCTGGTTCTTGGCGGAGTTTGTTAATGTCAGTGATGGTAAAACGTATTTCTGGTACAAAAACAGCGTCCATAATATCAAAGTGAAAACCAGCACATTCTTGTTTTAATGCTACGCATGCTGCAAGTAGTTCTTGATAGGGTAAAAGTGGAGGGGCTACAAATATTTTCATAAGCGCCTTTGATATTTATTGCATCTTACACGCGTATTTTTATTAGGCTAAAGTAAAGAGCGCTTGCACTCGTCATCCAGAGCGTAACGTTAGTGGAGCGTGGGATCCATATTTTTATAAAAATAATTCAAAGCCATTTTACCCAGAACCAACAAAAATAGGCAACAAAAAAGCCCTGCGTTTAAACAGGGCTTTTTATATTTTTATAAACTAATTATTAGTTTCTTGCTTGTTTTTTAACAAACTTAATTTGTTGATCAGCTTGGAAAGCTAAAATTGCTGTAGAAGCATGAGATTTTAAAGTAGTTCCATTAGAACCAAAAGATTGAGCAGCAACTTCTAAAGCATTGTTAACAACATCTGTAGCTTTATTGTAAGCATTTGCAATTGGAGTTGTTACAACAGAAGCTTTGTTTGCAACTAAAGCAATAACAGCTTGAACGCGTGCAGGTAAGTTTGAATGAACAGAATGAGCAGCTGTTTGAGCTTTTCCAACTAAATCAAATTTGTTATCAAGAGCCCATAATGTTAAAGCGTTTGAAAATGTTGCTTGTTTTTTACCGAAATTAACAGCTTTACGTGTTGTAGCTGCAGCGGTCAATGCTGAATTTTTTGCACTAACTGCACGATTTGCAGCGTATGCATAACCATTTTGGCATGATGCTTTACATGATGCTATTAATGTTGCACAACGTGAAGCTTTAGCAGTTTCAGAAGTAGCTGGAGTGTCAGCAGGTTCGCAATTACAAGTAGATGCGTTTTGGCCAACGGTTGTAGGCTCTTCTTCACCAGCAAATACTTGTGATGCGCCAGCAAATACTAAAAGTGCTGAAATTAATAATTTTTTATTCATAAAAATAAACTCCTTGAGTTTTGTTTGTATTGCAGACTATCTACACTATCGTGTTGAAATTTAATTGTATTGCAGCTTATTGTCAAATAATTTTAGGTATTCAATTTGTAGAAAAGAGTAAATAAATTAAAAGATTATTTGCACAATAAGGTTAGTTTTTTAAAATATTAAAATAAGAAGTTTTGTTTTTGAGCTTAATTGTCCTTAATTATGATGGTGGTTTAATAAGAAAATATGAGTCAGTTACTATAAACTAATTGCGCAGTTTTACGGTTGGGATATACTCTAAGAGGTAAATTTATTTTTTAGTTTAAAGTAAGGAGTGACTATGAAAAAAATACGTCCGCTCTACGATCGTTTATATATTGAACGTATTGAATCTGGAGCAAAAACAGCTGGTGGTTTATATATTCCTGAAGGTTCAAAAGAAAAAGGACAAACAGGAAAAGTTATAGCAGTTGGCGCTGGCAAGCTTAATAATCAAGGTGTCCTTGTGCCATTACAGGTGCGCATTGGCGATACCGTTTTTTTTGGAAAATATGCAGGCACAGAAGTTGATGAACATTTTGTGATTATTAAAGAAGAAGAAGTTCTTGCTGTTATTGAAAGTTAAAGGAAGATAATGTCTGGAAAAAGAATAGTTTTTGGCACAGAAGCCAGAGAAAAAATTCGTCGCGGCGTTGATACATTAGCAGATGCAGTTAAAGTAACTCTTGGGCCTCTTGGTCGTAATGTTGCTTTTGAAAAACCTTTTGGATCTCCAGTTATTACTAAAGATGGTGTGACTGTTGCAAAAGAAATTAATCTTGCTGATAAATTAGAAAATATGGGCGCACAACTTGTTAAAGAAGTTGCAAGCAAAACAGCAGATGTTGCTGGTGATGGCACAACGACTGCAACAGTTTTGGCGCAAGCAATTTTCCGTGAAGGTAACAAATATGTTACTGCTGGCGCTAATCCTATGGAATTAAAACGTGGGATTGATAAAGCGGTTGAAGCATGTGTTGAAGCAATAAAAAAATCAGCAAAAAAAGTCAGCGACAAAAAAGAGATTGAACAAGTTGCAACAATTTCTGCAAACTCTGATACCATTATTGGTCAACAAATTGCAGAAGCTATGGAACGTGTTGGTCGTGATGGCGTGATTACTGTTGAAGAAGCAAAAGGCATGTACAACGAATTAGAAGTTGTAGAAGGTATGCAATTTGACCGTGGTTATTTGTCTCCTTATTTTGTAAATGATTCAGAAAAGATGG
>RGPR01000191.1 GCA_010030245.1 Gammaproteobacteria bacterium | reverse complement strand
GCGAGATATTCATTAGACAAGGTTTAGTCCAAGGGGGTTACGTCTCAAAAGGATTATTTTGGAAACATAACCAAGATTTAATCAGTGAAGTTGAACTCCTCGAACATAAAGCAAGACGTCTTGATGTGTTAGTGAATGAAGAAGATCTTTTTCAGTTTTATGACACAAAAATTCCGCAAGGGATTATCAATGGTGATGGATTTGAGGATTGGCGACGTGAAATTGAAATCAAAGAGCCTAAAGCTTTATTCCTCACCAAAGCACTCCTCATGAAAAGGGATGCGAATGAGATTACAGAAATTCAATACCCCGAAACGCTAGATATAGATGGCGTCATGATTCCCCTTAAATATCGTTTTGAGCCAGGCCATAGGGACGACGGCGTGACAGCTATGATTTCTGAAATTGATTTTCATCAATTAGATTTAAATAGATTGCAGTGGTTGGTGCCTGGCATGATTCGTGAAAAATTGAATTGTATTTTTAAGATACTCCCTAAACATATACGTACACAACTTTTGCCTCTTGCGGATAGCGTGACAGAATTCTTAACCCAATACCAAACGTATCATCATTTATTTCAATCAATCAGTGATTTTATTTTAAAAAAAACGAAAGAGCCTTACATGATCGATCAAGATGAGATTGAAAGTCTACCTCGTCATTGTTTTATGAATATTGAAGTCATAAATCAAAAAAATGAGATCGTCACTCAAGGACGTGATTTAAATCTACTCAAAAATTCAATGAAGCCTCAGGTGCATGTGAAAAGGAATGAGAAGACAAGTGCGATTGAGCGATTCAATTTAAAACGGTGGGATTTTGATGTGTTACCGAATACGATCGATTTAAATGCGCATCAAAAAGATTACAGAGGTTTTGTAGGGTTATCAGATGATGACGAGTCGGTATCGATTCGTGTCTTTGTATCAGAAGAAGAGATGAAGCAATCACACCGTCAAGGGGTGTTGAGATTATTGAGTTATGAATTAAAGCCTCAACTCAAGCAACTCGAAAAAGAATTAAATCAGCTTAAAGAAGCACAGCTTTATCTAAGAGATATGATTGAGCCTGATGAATTAAGAAGTGATGTGATTGAAATGGTTTTAGATTCGGCCTTAAGCCATGAAGAGGTTATGCCTCGAAATGCGAGCGATTTTTTATCGCTTGTAAAAAACATGAAACATCTGTTGCCACAAACGATGAAGGCCATGCTCGACACCATTCATTTAAGTGCGTCATATTATCATCAGTTAAAAGAGCTATTAAATAAACTTACCCCGATACAAAAAAGATCAGAATCCATTTTTATTAATCGCATGCATTTTTTAATACATAATGAATTTATTTTAACGACACCCTCCCATGTGTTTTCTCATTTACCCCGGTATTTAAAAGCGTTGATGATTCGTATTGAAAAATATGCTTCAAGAGTAGACAAAGATGCATTATTACAAAAAGATATTGACCGCATTCATCAATTACTCGATGCGAGATTAAAGCCTTATACCTCGAAAAAAATGACGCCACCTCAAGCCTTGAGAGATTTTCCATGGCAGATTGAAGAGCTTCATGTGTCATTATTTGCCCAGGATTTAAAAACGGCATACCCTGTGTCCCTTAAGCGTCTAGAAAAAGCATTGGACGATATTCCCTATTACGCATGAGAGATTTATTTAAAAAAATATTCCGTGAAGAAGTGACTGATGAAGACATCAGTATTGAGGTTAGTGAATCTGAAGGTGTGCGCTCACTTCACTTTGCATCTCACGCGATTCAAAGTTCGATGCGCATAAAAAAACCTTTTCATTTAGAGCTCACATATACCAGGGCCATGATGATGTTTTTACTTTTCCATCCTCGTCCAAAGAAGATTTTATTAATTGGTTTGGGTGGGGCATCGATTCCTAAGTTTATTCATCGTTTTTTACCTGACATGAAATCGACTGTGATGGAGATCCATAGAAAAGTGATTAGTGTCGCGCATCAAATGTTTTATCTGCCACCTAATGATCAGTCACTCAAAGTAATTCATGGGGACGGGATTCCTTATATGAAAAAGCACCTTCAGTCGACAGATATATTGATGATTGACGCTTTTGATCCTGATGGCATCCCTCGAAACTTTAGAAGTCTTTCATTTTTTGATGTATGTAAATCCACTTTGCGAGTGGACGGTATCTTTGTGATGAATATATGGGCGAGTGATCCCCATTATGATCTTTACATTGACCGCATGCGTCGTGTCTTTGATGATCTTATTTTAGTGATTCCCACAGGCAAGCCTGGAAATCAAATCATATTAGGATTTCATGATATGCCTCATGAACTTGATGTGAAGACCTTAAGATTAAAAGCTAAATCACTCG
>RGPR01000020.1 GCA_010030245.1 Gammaproteobacteria bacterium | reverse complement strand
AAAATACAAACACTTGCCATTTTTAAAAAAGCCTATCACATTGGCTTATATTATCCCATTCAACAAGAGGTCAATGTTCTAAAGCTTCTTCAAAACCAAAATAAACAATTTTATTTGCCACGCATCAACTCACAAAATATGCTTCAATTTCACCAAATTATAAAATTAGACGACTTGATTACTGGCCAATATGGAATACCAGAACCGCAAAAAACCAATGTTATCGGAACACCTGATTTATTGATTATCCCCATGCTGGGTTTTGATATCGACGGTCACCGTCTGGGTTATGGACAAGGGCATTATGACCGTTACTTAAATACTATCCAAAAACCTTTTTGTCTTGGTGTAGCCTTCGATATTCAGCAAGTTCCATACATCCCTCATGAGCCACATGATATCGATATGGACCTGATTGTAACAGATAAGAAAATAGTTAAATGCAAAGATCTAGGACAATGAAAGAACATAGATTTGCGCAATTTTATTTTGTCTTAAAAAAGTGCTATCATTTAGTCTGCCAATTTACCGTTAAGGTTTGAACATGTTGCCAAATATCGATGAAATCAGTCAAAAACTATTGGGTATTCTTCCAATTAATGCCAAAGAAATAGAAGATGAACTTCGTCAACAAATCAAACTCATTTTACAAGCCTCTCTTGCTAAACTCGATGTTGTGAATCGCGAAGAATTTGATGTCCAAAGTCAAGTACTTGCTAAAACTCGAGAAAAAATAGATAGTCTTGAAAAGGTGATTCAAGAATTATTAGAAAAACAATCTTAGGATAGGAGCGCGCTGCATTCATCAAATTAATCTTTTTGATGCATCCACTGCTCTAATAACAACGCCGCAGCGATACTATCAACTTTACCATAACTCAAAGCGCGATACCCGCCCTGTTCGAATAAATGGCTTCTTGCTTCTTTACTCGTCATCCTCTCATCCGTGAAATACACTGGCAGTTGATATTGCTCTAACGATTTCGCAAAAACAAGAACTTTTGGCGTTACAGATAAATCTTTTCCATCAACAGCTGTAGGTAGCCCTACAACCAAGCACTTTGGTTGCCACTCTTTGATCAAATGCGCGATGTCCTGCCAATTGGGAATACCATCTTTGGCAAGAATAAATCCCATAGGTTGGGCGGTGCAGGTGACAAACTGACCAATTGCATAACCTATTTTTTTTAACCCAAAATCAAAGCCCAAACAATAACCTTGCTTAAGCATGCCCAGTACCAAACATCATATTTTCAATATCTATTCCCATTAAGTTCCCTGCAAATAACCAGCGATCAGAGTATCCCACATCATAAAGTAGATCTTTTTGATAAGGACCAACCAACCAGAAATCATTTTTTATTTCATCTTCTAACTGCAAAGGCTCCCACGCACTATAACCCAGCGTGACCACCACATCACTTGGGCCTGAATTTGCCGCAAGCGCTCTAATGATATCATTTGATGTGGTCAAAGTCACTTCATTGGGTTTTATAATCAAGCTAGAACGCCATTTCCCTGGGGGACGGTGTAAAACAAATCCACGCTCTGGTTGAATAGGTCCTCCAAAAAGTAATGGTAAATTTTTAAAGCGAGAAGGATCATTTTCAACACCCAGTTGCTCAAAGATATAGCTTAAAAAAAATGATGTTGGCCGGTTGATCATTAAACCAACAGAGCCCTGTTCGTGATGTTCACATATAAAAATCAAAGACTTCTCAAACATCGACTTTCGCAATTTTGGTGTTGCAATTAACATTTGACCCGAAAGCGGCATTAGGCTCATACTTTGCCCCATTTTTCTATATATGCTTATTATAAGACATAATTTGAAAATTTTCTGTCAACCAAGTCGACCTCTTCTAATCCAACCATAGAATAATTGACTTGCTAGAGTTAGGTGCACGGCATCCATCAATATCGAAGAAAGCATCAACAAGTTAGCTCCAAAAGAAGAACAAACCCAAGCCAGCGCTGACAGATTAAAAAACTCTTGAATGATAATCTCACGCAGGTTCTTCGACAAGGTCCCTTAGGTAAAGCAGTCATTTACATCTTCATCCATTCTTGGATGGTCATTTAGAAAAAGTTGGTATTTTTTCATATAATATGCGATTGCCCTATTTTGGAGCACTCATATTTTTGCTCTGGAACGAGAAGGACTTGCCATAATTGATATCTCCCGATAGATTAATAGCAAAATTCTTTTGAGATCATCATGCCTATCATCTATGCCCTAATCATTTTGCTTGTTAGTCTTGGTGGTTTTAGCCAAGAGCCCTCAGCTCTTAACACTACAAATCCCAAGCAAAATTTGCTCCAACAAGGCCTAAATAAAGAAGAATTTGATATCAAAAATGCAAATACCACCTTTGATCAAATCAACTTAAAACTATCCACTCAAAACCTTAATCTCAAAGATTTGCAAATCGCCATTCGTACCATCACAAAACTCAATGATGACGCTGAAGATTGTATTGAAAACTCACAAAAAAAGCTCGCTAATATCAATAACCTCATTCAAGCCAATCAGATTATGAGCATCACTGATGCAACTAAAATAACCAATAATGAACACAAAACAGCCGATCAAATATATTTACACAATGAACTGAAACACCAAGGTGATGTTCAAGCACAATGCCGACTATTTACCATTCGAGCGACTGAGGCAATCGCAGCCTATCAAACAGCTGCGACAGAACTGAAAAAAGAAGAAACTTTTGCGCATAGTTTGCCCATTTGGACTTTTCTACCTAAATTACTAAACATCTGGAATAATCATAAATTATTTCACAATCAATGGAACATCACTTTAACTGATGTCGAATGGCGAAATATCCTCTATCATGGGCTGCTAAGTTTCATGATTACAGCTTACATTTTTTGGAAATTTTCAAGTATCGCCAAGCTTAAACGCTTATTTAGACTTAAGGGTGAATACTTTCCATGGTTAACAAGTCTTTTAGCTAGTATCTGGTTATTGCTCAACTGGGGATGGTGCAGTTTACATGCCAATCATTTAGAGCCAGCAGGTATTGCATTATGTGATTTGACAAAGTTATTAGCCATATTCTCTAGCTTATATTTTTTAAACCATTTTATCTTTTCGATTAAACGGATCAAATCACTTTTTTATTGGTACCGGCTAGACTTCAAATTTTTTCATGAATTGATTCAAATCATTATCACGTCCGCTGCAGCGATGGGTATTGGGAAATGGTTTAAAATTTTATTGGACCCTAATAAAAACACCATTTTAGCGACGCAATCCACTTTTCTTTTTGTCGTATTATTTTGCAATATTTACCTTATTTTTAAGTTTATTCGAATTCATCGTCATTTTAAATGGGTTAAAGATCACCAGAAAGCTTTGCGCAATTTATGTGTGCTATTTTCAATCGGCTGCATGATCTCTAATATCATTGGGTATCATGTTTTAGCGATGCGTTTGCTTTATTCAGGTTTAACCATTTTATTTATCTTATTCATCAGTACCTTATGCATACTTGCGATACAAAAAATCTATGCCATTTTAACCTGTAAACCTTTAAGTGATCGCGTGCGTTTTGTATTTGGCTACAAAGAATCACATCACCCTACTGAATTGTTTGGTATTAAAATTAGCCTACAAATTGCCATTATAGGCATTAGCTTTTATCTTATCGGTCAAAGTTTGGGCTTTATTAGCTACTATGTCGATAAACTTTATGAGCCCATCTTAAATGGCATCATCTTCAGCAATTTCACCCTCTACCCTGCACGAATTGTTGTAGGTATCATGTTTTTTTCCAGTCTCTTGCTTATTAGCGGGATGCTTATTGCTGGCATCAATTTTACCGGTCTTGCTATTGTTGCAGGTGCTTTATCGGTGGGTATTGGATTAGGTCTACAAAGTATCGTCAATAATTTTGTCTCCGGGCTTATTTTGCTGATTGAAAAACCAATTAAACCTGGTGATAGAATCAATGTAGATGGTGTTGAAGGCACCGTTAAAAAAATTAGGGTTCGTTCAACGCAAATCATTACCCCAGCAAGAGAAGACATCATTGTGCCTAATTCGGACCTCATTACCCGACGTGTCACAAATTACATGTATACCGATAAATATCTATCCATCAATTGTATCGTCCACGTTGCCTATGATTCAGATATCAAATTGATTAATGAACTACTTTTACAAGCGGCTTACGCTCATGATGATGTCATTAAGACAGGGCGAAGTAAACCAAATGTCCTCTTTAAAGAGTTTGGCGATAATTCATTAATTTTTCATCTATGGTGTTTAATTCGCGATGCAAATAAAAAATCAGTGATTTTAAGCGACCTAAATTATAGTATTCTCTCATTATTTAATGAACACCATGTGGTTATGCCTATTCCACAACAGCTAATTTACTTAAAAGAACTTCGTCATAAGGATTCGATAGATGACTAAAATGCTTGTTGCTTTTATTTTTAAGCTTATAATGTGACGCAAAAAGGATGGATATGAAAACAACACAAACCTTTGAACAAGCGATGCTTGAACTCGAAAAAATTGTCGTAACTTTAGATGAAGGCGAGCAGTCCCTCGATGATATGCTTAAACAATTTGAACAAGGCATGAAACTTAGCCAATTTTGTCAACAAACACTTGTTGATGCGCAAAAAAAATTCGATGATTTAACCCACGGCAAGAATAATGATCAAAACAACGACTAATTATTTTAATGCGCATTTAAAACAATTTGAGGCGTATCAAACACATTACCTAGAATCACTATCTTCAGCAGACCCCTTATTACTTCAAGCTATTCAGTATGTTATAAACACCCCTGGAAAAAAGTTTCGCGCCATGATGGTTTATGCTTGTGGCGAGCTTTTTGAGATCCCCTTAAACTTACTTAATCCACTGGCTTTAGCAATTGAATTCATTCATGCATATTCCTTGGTGCATGATGATCTTCCAGCAATGGATAACGATGATTTTCGTCGAGGAAGGCCAAGTTGCCATAAAGCTTTTGATGAAGCGACTGCTATTTTAACTGGCAATGCCTTGCATCACTTAGCCTTTGCCCATCTTCTAGAGGCCCTACCCAGTCAACATGCCATAACTGTCAGTAAGCTAATTTTAGATAAAATTGGCATCAAGGGTATTTTAAGTGGTCAGAATCTTGATTTAAAATCCTTGAACAATTCAAGGATTGATTTAGATAGCTTAAAACAAATTCACTATCTTAAAACCACAACTTTATTAGAAGCGATCGCACTTAGTGTTGCCAGCATGAAAAATGCAAATCTCTCCAAACAGCAAGCATTGACACAATACTGTAAGCACCTAGGTATAGCCTATCAAATGCTTGATGACTATGGTGATTATTATGCCACTGAAACCTGGGGTAAAAGGCAAGCCTCTGATATCAAAAATAATAAATTTACCTTTGTACAGTTTTACGATAAAGCTGCTTTGGAACAGTTAATCATCGCTGAATTAAAACTGGCACAGGATGCATTATTGGTCTTTGATAACAGCGAGAAACTCTTCGATTTATGTCAACAAATTAACGCCCGTTTAAATGCAATACAACAACACGAATAAGAACATCACTCAAGGAGAAATCATGTTAGACAATTTTATTAAGTTTGCTTTAATCTACCAAAAAGACTTACCATTACAAATGTTGGCAACCTATGGTTCGAGCCCACAGATTTTAGCCCCTTTGTTTAATTTTCTCTGCTTGGCACTAATCTGTCTTGCACTGTTGTATGTGATTTATCAAATCAGTAATAATACTAGTTTTAGTACTAACAACTACTTTTCCTTTTTCTTCTCACCCGCTAAACACGACTATTCTGTTTCTTCATATTCTCATTCCCATGGTCCAAGCCAAACCCATACTCATGGTCCAAGCCAAACCCATACTCACAGCCATTTCCATGGTCCAAGCCGAAGCCATTCTCATGGTCATCCCTAAAGTCCAGGTCAAATTCAACCGCATTCATCACAATTCTAAAAAAAAAGAAATATATTAAAAAAAAGGTTGACAATAAGCGGGTGAGAACTTAGAATCCTTTTTCTTAGGGGTTATAGCTCAGTTGGTAGAGCGCTTGCATGGCATGCAAGAGGTCGGCGGTTCGACCCCGCCTAGCTCCAAAAAAAGTAAAATAGGTCCCCATCGTCTAGAGGCCTAGGACATCGCCCTTTCACGGCGGTAACAGGGGTTCGACTCCCCTTGGGGACGCCATTTATTGTTGCATCTAATCCAAGAAACTAATATCCCACTGTGCTGAAAAGTCATGTGCATACAATTTTCGATGCAATCGAATTGCTGAGTCATCAGTCAAATTGGCAATAGCATCACAAATCACTCGCTCCATACCATGATCAGACTGAAGTAAGCGCCTACGACTTTCTCTATCTAATAATCGATTAGGATTAGCACGTATAGCCTTAAATAAATTAATTAACACATTTTGTCCACCAAACTCTTGCGCCCGAGCAGGTTGTGAATCAATGACAAAACGAAAGACCTCACGAATCAAAAATTGCAGCAAAGCTTGTGCCGGTTTTTTCAATTGCGCCTGGAACTTTAATAATGAATGCTCGAATTCCTCTAAATGAATCAATTCAACCGAACTAATAAAATAATGCACCAATGACCCAATTGTTTGTTTTTCCAAAGATGGCAAACCAGAAAATAATCCCTGCATCATCACATCAACATCTAATTCAGGGATATCTGACAATAAATCTCGAAATTGAGAGTGCTCAAAATGATGTCTTGCAATTAGACGTAGATGAATAGCATCTTCTAAATCGTGCACACCGTAGGCAATATCATCAGCAATGTCCATCAGCGAACAATCCAAACTATGATACTGTGCTTTTCCATCTTTTATGGTTTGAAACAAGGTTCTATCGGCAACAGAAAGTGGTTCTAAAATCCACTCAACCAAAGACTGATCATGTGCATAATATGATTTTTTTGGCACCCATAATTCTCTATCTTCGAGGGTCAGCATATTTTTTGTGGGTCCTGCAAGGCTCGCTCTTGAGATGGGATATTTTAGTATACCAAGTAAGGTCCGACGGGTTAAATCTAAGCCATGAGGCTCATAAGCCATCTCCAAATGGGTAATTAGGCGAAGTGTTTGTGCATTGCTCTCAAACCCGCCAAAATCAGCCATCAAGGCATTCAAAGCCCCTTCACCCCCATGACCAAATGGCGGATGCCCCATATCATGCAATAAACAAATAACATCGATTAAATCATCCATGGGTAAAGCATCCAGCTCCTCTTGAACTTTCAGCACATGACGAAGATGCCTAAGCAAACTCATCCCTATTGACGCCACCTCTAACGAATGTGTCATTCTAGTCCGGTGAAAATGACCTGCATAACCACCATAAATTTGGGTTTTCTGCTGAAGTCGTCTAAACGCCGCACTATGAATCACACGGGTCCTATCACGCTCATATGGTTGACGGAAATCATTTTCGCCACGTTGACGCTGCTGCCCTGAAACACGTTCTGTCCACATAAAAAATCCTCATTTACCCTTAAGTTTATCCAAGAAGTGCTGCTAATCCTATTAGAATACCATCAAGGATTAACTTATGAATAGCAAATTGATTTTACTTGTTTCTACAGTGACACTGCTTAGTGCCTGTGGCGTCAATGTAGGAACATCTGAAACTAGGGAATGGGTTTACCCCGTTAATAACCCTTATGATAACGACAATATAGGTTACTACGATGCGAGCTCCAACATCACCGAAGTGCAACCACTACCCAAATTTGTCAAAACAGCAGAAACACCACAAGTCCAAGAAAGCGCTAAAAGCATGGATCTGACCTGGGTACAAAAGCAAAATCCAGAAGCTTATACGATTATCTTAGCTTCAGGAGATAATCCCCTTGCGATCAGTAAATCTTTAATGGCTGCCCCCAAAACAGAGCATTCAGCGGCTTTAAAATATGAACAGCGTGGCCATATGTATTATGCAGGCGTATATGGTAGTTTTAATGATCATATCGATGCTCAAAATCAATTAAGCACTTTACCTGAGAATCTAAAATCTGCTGCTAAAGTTGTACAATGGAAAAATATCCAGGGGCTAAATTATTTGTAATAGAAACTCTGCATCAACCAAGCCTGGTTTTGCTGGAGTTGGATGCATTTGCATTTGTTGCACCTTAAATGCATACTGCCCTTGCATGGCCAAAAGCCATTGCAGTAAGGATTGCTCATCAGAGGCACTTATTTTTAATTTCAACTGTTGTCGATTCACCTGAGAACACTGCAAATTCTGATTGTTCATCAATCCTCGCCAATTTCTTGATAATTGATCAATTAAGTCACTTGTATCGAGTGTTTTGACTTTTATTTGCCAATTATGTGGGAGTAAGCTTGCCAATTTTAAATGTCTTTCTTGCTCCAAAAGGCGTTGTTTTTGCCCCATTAAAGGAAGAGATAGCGCTTTTAAAAATAAGATATAACATAGTAAAGCCAACAACGCTAAGGCCGACAATCGATAAGTTTGCGGATATTTATCAAACAAATTCTTCAACTCATTCATATCATACCCCTATTTCAAGCATTAGACGGATACCGTTGGCATCAGTTTGTAATTGTGAATTGATGATCCTGACATGTGCACGGATTAATTGTCGCTTAAATTGCTGGTAAGATTGCATATCTGTTAAGGTTAATTGCAGCTTCATTTTAGCTTGTTGATATTGAATATTATCAATGCTTAGACGATTACTTTTGGCAGCTTGAACCGCAGCCCAACATGACCAAAATTGGCTTTTTTGTTTCTGTTTATCCAAATAACGATTCAAATGTAAATCGATATTGTCATCAGTCATTGAAATAATGTCTTGAAGCTTGGTTTGATTTTTGTGAATTAAGATATAATTGCTGGCATATACCATCAGGAAAACACCCAATACGCCAATAAGACTGCTGTAAAACAATTTAGGCAAATGAGCCCATAATCTTTTAGGCTCTATCAATCTATTGATATCAAAACGTTTGGGTTTAGCAAAAATATCTTTGATTGGCATTTCATTCAAACGCTTAGCCATCCAAACCCAGAAAGACTCATGCACTTCTTGCACACCCACATATTCTGGATACAATTGCGAGGCATACATCGTTACAGCATCAAAACTATAATTCTGAAACCAATGCTTAAACACACTTCTGTTTAAATAGCCTTGCACTTCATCTGAATAAACAAACGCGGAACCATCTGCCATTAAAAAAATTTCACGAGACTTTAAGGCAAACCAATCAAGTGTTATAGCGGTATAGTGAATCTGATGTTTTTCAAAAAAAGTTTGGATATGGGTTAAAATATTCTTTTTCCAAAGAAAAACCAGATAATCTTCCGATGACATTTTTTCAATGTAGGAAAAAAAATCAACAAAATTTCCAAGAATTTTATCCTCAAGTATAGCTGCAACAGCCAAAGGCAGGTCTTTATCATTGACATTAGGCAAGTGTAGCCGATGGATTGTACAGCTTGATGCTGGCAGCACTAAAAAAATGTCATTATCAGCGCCTAGCTTTTGCAATTCATCAAGGCTAAACTTTTTCAACACCCAATCGGCATCATAAAGCACAACATAAAGCTGCTCTTTCTCGGCTTGCCTTTCTTCCCAGATGATAAAAAGTTTAGATCTCATTTATCCCACATTTGCTTGAATGGATTGACCTAATAAATATACCGCCAACCCATATAAAGGACTAGAGTTATATGTCAATATGACATAAAAATTGGGGTATGCAATCCAATATTCATGACCTTTGCTTGTTTGCATCTGTAAAACACCTGCATGATCAGGGTGAGACCAAGCTGCATCTACAGGACTAAACCCACATTTTTGAAGTTCACGATAGGCATATGTTGCTTTTTTAGCGTTAAACGCCAAATCATCACAAAAATTCTCCTTTTTTCTAGCAATTTGTGCAATTTTTTGATTGTAATGCCAGCCATGCTTATTTAAATAATTGCCTACACTAAAAATAGCATCATCTGAATTGTGCATTAAATCAGGTGCGCCCTCCCCTTGGAACTTAACAGCAAAACGTCGATAGCTGCTGGGCATAAACTGGCCTTGTCCCATAGCCCCTGCATATGAACCCAGTTGTGCATTAGGATTGAGGTGGTTTTCCCGACACATCAATAAGTAGTTACTCAGCTCATATCTAAAGTAAGCTGCGCGTTTTGGAAAATAAAAGGCCAAAGTGGATAAGGCATCTAATACTCTAAAATCGCCTTGACGCTGGCCATAAATCGTTTCAACACCTAGAATGGCCACAATAATATTGGCAGGTACACCATATTTTTTCTCTGCAAGGCTTAAGGTTTTAGCATGCGCTTTCCAAAAATCCTGTCCTGCTTGTATTCGGCCAGGCGTTAAAAATAATTGTTGATAAACATCCCATGGTTTTGCCTCATAGGGACTGTTCATTTTTTCAATAATAATTGGCTTATATTCGGCATTTGCAAGTATTTTTTGCACCTCAGCAGTGGTAAAATGATGGTGGACCACCATTTCTTGAATAAAACTTTTCACTTGGGCTTGTTCAAGCATTTTTGCATCTGCAAAAACCTGGCTAACAACAAGACTTAATACAACTGTCTTTAAAAAGGACATCATCATCGGGAACTCCATGCAAAAAAAAAATTATAGAGATCATGGCCTGAAATCAATTATTTTGCAATCCTCATCGAGCATTTGGAAAAGATATCGACAACTAAAACAACATATTTAATTAAATACAGTTTTCAGTTAAAATAAACATCATTTTTTTAAAATAGTCTGACAAATTTGAAAACGCTTTCCCATATCCGAAATTTTTCCATTATTGCCCATATTGACCATGGTAAATCAACCTTAGCTGATCGCTTCATCCAATTTTGTGGTGGTTTAAGTGATCGAGAAATGTCTGCTCAAGTACTCGATTCTATGGATATTGAAAAAGAACGCGGCATCACCATCAAAGCACAAAGTGTTTCTTTGAATTATCAGGCCAAAAATGGCCAAATCTATTTACTTAATTTTATTGATACACCAGGACATGTTGATTTTAGCTATGAGGTTTCTCGTTCTCTAGCAGCATGTGAAGGTGCGCTCCTGGTAGTAGATGCTGCCCAAGGTGTTGAAGCCCAAACTGTAGCTGTTTGTTATACAGCCATCGAACAAGCGCTTGAAGTTTTGCCCGTTCTAAATAAAATTGATCTGCCGCAAGCTGAACCTGAACGTGTGATTCAGGAAATTGAAGATATCATTGGTATTGAAGCACATCATGCCATTACCACAAGCGCTAAAAGTGGCCTTGGCGTTCAGGATGTTTTAGAAGCTATTGTTCAAGGAATTCCTGCTCCTCAAGGTGATGTCAATGCACCCTTACAAGCTTTAATTATTGATTCATGGTTTGACCCTTATCTTGGCGTTGTGTCATTAGTTCGAGTCGTTCATGGCCAATTGCAAAAAGGGGATAAGATGCGTGTGATGTCAACAGGCCGCCATTATGATGTTGACCAAGTGGGTATTTTTACCCCCAAACGCACCCCTAAAGAAAAACTTAGCGCTGGCGAAGTTGGCTATGTCATCGCAGGAATTAAAGAAATTTTAGGCGCCCCTGTAGGTGACACCCTAACCTTAGAAAAAAATCCCTCTACACAATCCCTGCCAGGCTTTAAACGAGTAAAACCACAAGTATATGCAGGTCTTTTCCCCATTAATGCCGAGGATTTTGAGGCTTTTCGTGAAGCTTTGGCAAAATTAAGTTTAAATGATGCATCACTGTTCTATGAACCTGAATCATCTGAAGCCTTGGGCTTTGGTTTTCGCTGTGGCTTTTTAGGCCTGTTACATATGGAGATCATCCAAGAGCGGCTAGAAAGAGAATATCAGTTGGATTTGATATCCACCGCACCAACAGTTGTGTATCAAATTGAAACCACCAAAAATGAAATGAAATTGGTAGATAATCCTGCCTACCTGCCCCCCATCCCGCAAATTAAACAAATGTATGAACCCATCGTTCGTGCCAATATTTTAGTCCCCCAAGATTACTTAGGTTCCGTGATTGGTCTTTGTGTTGAAAGAAGAGGTATTCAAGTCAACATGACCTATAGTGGTCGACAAGTTGCCGTCACCTATGATATGCCCATGAACGAAGTAGTATCTGATTTCTTTGATAAACTAAAATCAATTTCTCGTGGTTATGCGTCACTAGATTATAATTTTGTTCGCTTTGAAGCAGCTGATCTTGTTAAAATGGATGTCTTAATTAATGGCGATAAGGTTGATGCCTTAGCAGTTATTGTTCACCGTAGTCAAGCACAAAGCCGGGGACGGAATTTAGTGGCAAAACTTCGAGAATTAATTCCAAGACAGATGTTTGATATCGCCATTCAAGCTTCCCTTGGTAGTCACGTCATTGCACGTGAAACTGTGAAAGCCTTACGCAAAAACGTCACCGCTAAGTGCTATGGGGGCGATATCAGTAGAAAGCGCAAGCTTTTAGAAAAACAAAAAGCGGGTAAAAAACGCATGAAGCAATTAGGCCACGTTGAAATCCCACAAGAAGCCTTTATGGCAGTATTTAAAACAGATAACAAAAAATAAACTTAAGGATTAATTTATGAATTTTGCACTCTATTTATTTATCGGATTAATTCTCTCAGGCTTAGTACGTCTTTATGAAATCTTGTGGTTAAAAACCCATCCCATTCATAACCGTTGGTTTAACAAAGGGGTAAAAGAAGTCGCTTCTTTTTTCCCAATATTACTTATTGTTTTATTACTACGCTCTTTTTTAGTCGAGCCATTTCGCATCCCCTCAAGTTCACTTGAACCAACACTCTTAGTTGGTGATTTTGTCGTGGTTAATAAATTTATTTATGGGATCCGTTTGCCAATTATTGAGAAAAAAGTTATTGCCGTTAAAGAACCTAAAAGAGGTGATATTGTTGTTTTTCGATGGCCACCAAATCCACAATTTGATTTTATCAAACGTGTGATTGGTTTACCGGGTGATACCATCAGCTACCAAAAGAAGCAACTCTATATCAATGGTGAGGCAGTTAATTTAAATGCTGCCCCAATTACTTTTGACAAAAAAAATACCAATGTCTATGAGTATATCGAAGCATTACCAGGGGTTAGTCATCACATCTTTCAAAAATCAGATACGGCCGCATTTGATTTTTCAATCAAGGTGCCAAAAGATCACTATTTTGTCATGGGAGATAACCGTGATAACAGTGCTGATAGTCGTTTCTGGGGCTTTGTACCTGAATCCTATTTACGTGGTCAGGCCTTTGGGATCTGGATGAGCTGGGATGGGGAGCATTATAAAGTTCGTTTTAACCGCATTGCTAAGGCGATACATTAAATGTCTTATCAAAGCTTGATGATGACGATTGGCTATTACTTTGAAGATGCTAACCGCCTAGAGCTTGCTCTCACCCATCGCAGTGCTGAAGCAAGTCATAATGAACGTTTAGAATTTATCGGCGATAGCTTGGTCAATCTTATTATTGCCGAAGCCCTCTACTTAACCCATCCTGAGGCCCCTGAAGGCGAGTTAAGTCGGTGGCGAGCTGCTTTAGTTCAACGAGAAACCCTTGCTGAGATTGCAAAAACCTGGCAGCTTGAACGTTTCATCATGTTAGGGCCAGGAGAGAAAAAAACAGGCGGTGAAAAGCGTCCTTCAATTTTAGCCAATACTGTTGAAGCGATTTTTGGGGCCATCTATTTTGATAGCGATTTTGAAACCACCAAGGCCATTATTCTCAACACATATGATACTAGACTCAAGTCAACACAAATTGCTGCGATTGAAAAAGATGCCAAAACACTGCTGCAAGAATATTTACAAGCAAGACAATATGCTTTACCTGAATATGTGTTAATAGAGGTCAGCGGTAAAGAACACGAGCGTCTATTTAAAATTGAATGCCGCCACCACGAACTGCAAAAAAGTGCATTTGGTCTTGGTCAAAGCAAGCGCAAAGCAGAGCAAGAAGCTGCAAAAGCCCTTTTTTCTCAATTTAATCACAAAAAAAGTTGACAACATTTTACTGCCTGTCTATACCTAAATTAGGACTATCTTGGTTAAAGGAATACTCATGAAAAAGCTCATCGTTTGTTTATTGGTATTGACTTACGCAGGAACGGCTTTGTCTTCTATAGTAGCCTATAGACCAAGTGCAAAAAAAAACAACTCTAATCAATCACGATATTCTCAACCAACACCTAATACAACTTCTTTCAATAATAACTAACCATATGCATGTATTTAAGCCAATTGATCGGAAGGCTTAAAAAGTGCTTTTAAGGCCTGCCGAATACCATGAGCTGCTTACTTAAAGACTTTCTACAACAATTTGCGCTAGAACCAGGAGAGATGCTCAGCAAGCTCTTGGACCCACAAGACCAAGATATAAATAGCAGTGAAGCACTAAGGTATAAAACCAAATCATTTGACTTAAATGCTCGTTTTTTATTTTGGGGCATCCTCGCCCAAAACACTGAGCAAGAAACTGCACAAGATGTAGTATATCATGCCCTATTGTTAGATGAGGCAAATGTCAATGATCCCTATTCGAAAGCTTGTTATAGTGCTATCGAACTGTTTAAGCTCTTAAAACATTTGGATAATATTCAAGTCTACCTGGAAAACCCCGCACACCAGCAGTATCGTGCAGTCATGATCCATACCCAAGATGGACGTTTTATTTATGATCCTATCAAAGATCCAAAACTTGTATTTACAGAAGATGAATACAAAGCAACACCTCCTCAATATACAGTATTAATGAATCAACCCCTGCTCTTGATGTATGAAACACTTCAAGCAAAGTTTTTAAATTATTTAGAAGAAAATAGACCCTCATCAGATTTAAAAAACGAAAAGCGACGTTCTTAGTTGCAACTATCCTTGAAGTTTTTTAGAATGATTTTCTTTTAGCCCTAGAAACAGATGCTCTATATTGCAACCCATAACCTTAAAAAATTTGCTGAAATTGAAGCCATACTTGCACCTATGCCTTGTCAAAGTGCCGTTGGCATCCAAACAGATGCACCGCTTGAGCTTGGCTTAAGTTTCCTTGAAAATGCAATTATCAAAGCCCGTGCGCTCAGCCAAATCACCAAGACCCCTGTCATTGCCGATGACTCAGGTCTTGTGGTGCCAAGTCTCAATGGCGCCCCTGGCATCTATTCAGCTCGCTATGCAGGCATTGATGCAAATGACGAAAAAAACATCAATCTACTTTTGAAACAATTTAAAGATCAACCCTCACTAGACAACAAGGCTTATTTTATTTGTGTCATGGTCTATCTTACCCACGCCCTTGACCCATGCCCTATTATTGCGCAAGGTCGCTTGCATGGCGAGATCATCAACGATATTCGAGGGGAATTCGGTTTTGGTTATGATCCTGTTTTCTATCTAGCAGATAAACAAAAAACGCTTGCAGAACTTCCCGCAAATATCAAAAATAAAATCAGCCATCGATATCATGCGCTTCAATCTCTACAACAACAGTTGAGACAAAATGACACTCACAACAACTGACGATCTCAAAATCCTCTATCAAAATGCCAAACAGGCCTTACAACAAGGCAATTGGTCTTTAGCTTGTGACCGCTTATATCTTATCTGGGAACAATTTCCTGGATTTTACCCAGCAGGTTTTCAATTGGGTGTGGCTCAAATGTCGCTTAAGCATTGGGAAGACGCCATTGTGACCTATCAACGATTATTTGACGAAGGACATGATAGCCCCGATGTGTGTTGCAATTTAGCAGTATCTTATTGGAAACAGCATGCACTTAAACAAGCACTCATTTATTTTCGTTATACGCTTAAACATTATCCCTATCATCCTGAAACCCACGAAAACCTGGCAAGTTTATATTTAAGCTATCAACATTTTAAATCAGCTTTAAAACATTTACAGATTTTAGTTGAAAAACATCCAACAGATATCGGCTACCGTTTTAATCTCGCTGCTAGTTTACAAAGGTGCCAGATTTTTGACGAAGCCATTTACCACTATCGTTTCATTCTAAATCAAACACCAATACACTTAGATAGTTTTTATAATTTGGCATGTATCTACTGGCAATTAAAAGACTTAAAAGCTGCCCATCATTTTTGTTTACTCAGCTTAAAAGAGCGCTTTCATCCCGAACTTGAATTCATGCGTAAACGTATTGCGCAGGAGGATTTTTCAAATCAAGATTATCAACAATATGTGCATGCCCTTTTTGAAAATTATGCCAATCACTATGATTTTCACATGCAAAAAACATTAGATTACCAGGCACCATATTACCTTCAAACTTATTTAGAAAAACTCAAGCAAACATTCAATCATGTCATCGACCTGGCTTGCGGTACAGGTCTAGCTGGGAAATCACTCAAACCTTATAGCAAGCACTTAATTGGCATCGATATCTCAAAAGCAATGTTAGTTCAGGCTGAAAAAACCAAACAATATGACAATTTATTACATCAAGATGCGCTCACTTTTTTAGATGAGACCCCTACTTCGTTTGATTTAATCGTAGCGCTTGAATTCATCCCGTATGTGCAATCGCCCTTGAATTTATTTAAAGCTATTAGTCAAAGACTAAGCCCTCAAGGGCATTTCATCATGACCTTTGAAAGAGGCGAAACTGGGATTGGCGATAATGGCAGAATGCAGTTTACTGAAGCTTTTATCCAGCAATCGTTGCTAGATGCTGGATTAAAACTGATACATCAAGAACAACTAAAAACCAGAAGACACAAAGGCGGCTGGCTGCACATGCTATATCTCGATATTCAAAAAGGCAGTTCTAATTGATCATCAATTTTTCGAATTTCCTCTCGGAACTGTTGTTCGATATTCGCCAAATCGGCTGCTGTATTGCCTTCAAAACGGATGATTAAATTAGGGGAAGTATTTGAAGCTCTGATTAATCCCCAGGCATTATCATACTCCACTCTTAAACCATCAATATCAATGCGCTTGGCATTATCAAATCTTGCCTTGGCTTTAAATTGAGCGATGAAGTTGAATTTTTTATCTTCAGCAATATAGATTTTAAGCTCGGGCGTGGAGGCGAGTTTTCTTGGCAACGTGGCAAGAAGCGCATCCATACTTGGATATTGACTTAAAATTTCTAAAAACCGACAAGCACCATATAATCCATCATCAAAACCAAACCATTGATCTTGGAAAAAGATATGCCCACTCATCTCACCCGCCAAATCAGCATGGGTGATTTTCATCAGGTTCTTCACCAAAGAATGTCCAGTTGGTGACATGATTTGATGCCCGCCCAATTGCTCAATAAATAATGGCAATTGACGAGTACATTTCACATCGTAAACAATTTTAGCATTTGGCTTTTTCTTTAGAAGGGCTTGTGAAAATATCATCATTAAGCGATCTGGCCAAATAATCTCACCATTTGGGGCAACCACACCAAGTCTATCTGCATCACCATCAAAGGCAATGCCGACATCGGCATTATTGTCTTTCAACGCTTGCTGTAATTGAACTAAGTTTTCTGCAATCGTTGGATCAGGGTGATGCGCTGGAAAATGACCATCAATCGTATCATTAAGATTGATAAGCTCACAACCAAGCTGTTCAAACAATTTTGGTCCAATTGCGGCGCCTACGCCATTGCCATAGTCAAAAACAACTTTAAGTGGGCGAGACAAGTTGACATGATTGCCAATATAATTCATATAATCCGTCACAACATCAATGTCTTCAATTGACGGTTCTGGATTCACCATAAATACTGTTTTATCCAGTTTTGTTATCAGATCAAAAATAGCACTAATACCCTCTTCTTTCAAAGTGTAGCCATTTAAAATGATTTTTAAACCATTATAATTTTTAGGATTATGGCTACCTGTGATCATTAAGCCATGTAAAAACCCTTTTTCAGCACAGGTATAGTACATTAAGGGCGTTGGCAGCATGCCCACTCGTGTGGGTTGGGCTCCATTTGCAAGTAATCCCTGCTCAAGAGCAGATAGGTATTCCTCACTGCTTAGGCGACCATCTCGGGCCACACAGACATTCATATCCCCGCTTGCTTTCATCAATTCAGCAATAGCAAATCCAAGGGTGAAATATACATCGGCATTCATCTCTTGATCGACAATGCCGCGAATATCATAGGCACGAAAAATTAGCTTTGGGCAATCGACGCATTGATATTGTTTTTTCATCATAATTTCCCTGAACTACCAAAACCACCAACATGACGAGCACTTGCATCAAAGTCTTCAACAAATTTAAACTGCGCTTGAATCACCGGCACCAAAACCAATTGCGCAATTCGTTCACCAACCTGAATCTCATAAGGGTCTGAATGACGGTTCCAACAAGATACTTTAATTTCACCCTGATAATCAGAATCAATAAGGCCCACTAAATTACCTAGTACAATGCCGTGCTTATGTCCAAGCCCTGAACGCGGCAATAGCATCGCGGCATAGCCTGGATTGGCAATGAACATCGCAATACCTGTTGGTAGTAAAACCACTTCACCTGGATTGATGGTTAATGGCTGTTCTAAACAAGCTCTTAAATCAAGGCCTGCAGAACCATCGGTTGCATAACTTGGAAATGGGATAGTGTCACCAATTCTTGAATCTAGAATTTTGACTTGTATTAAATTACTCATTTATTTTTATCCTTTAAAAAATCTGCCAAAATTGTCACTAACTGACAAGCAAGGCTTAATTTGCTAGCTGTTTCAAGTTTTATTTCTTGTCCGTGATGCAATACATAAAGAACATTATCTAATTGTTCAAAGCCTAATCCAGGGCCGACTTGATTTGCAATAATCATGTCTGCTTTTTTCGCTAATTTCAATCTCGCATGTGCTAATAAATCATCGGTTTCAGCAGCAAAACCGATCACTGTTTTTGCCATACGGCGTTTAAAAACATCCTCAAGAATATCAATTCCAGGAACTAAATCAAGCTGCATGCCATCATGTTGCTGCTTTTTCATTTTTGCATCAGATACATGCGCTGGCTTAAAATCAGCAACTGCCGCAACGCCAATAAAATGTGCTTTAGGATGAAGACATTCAAGCACTGTTTGATGCATCTTATCTGCGGTTTCAACAAGATGAAATGAAGCACCTAAAGGAGGAGGCAATGCGGTTGGACCAGAAATCAAGTCCACTTTAGCACCTGCA
>RGPR01000190.1 GCA_010030245.1 Gammaproteobacteria bacterium | reverse complement strand
TTTTGACAACAAAATTTTAGGGCTTGATTTAGGTGCGGATGATTACTTAGCCAAACCCTTTAACCTTGAAGAACTGCATGCAAGACTTCGTGTAGTCATCAGACGCAATAATCGATCACCTGACAATATGATTGAATTTGGTCCTTTAAGTTTTGATATCAAACAAAGAGTGTTTCTCATCAAAGGTAAAGAACTAAATTTATCTAAACGAGAACTTAATTTGCTCGAAATATTTATTTTGAAAAACAATCGCTCGATTACTAAAGAAGCCTTGCTTGAAAAGCTTTATGGTTGGGACGACGAGATCTCAGAGAACGCAATTGAAGTTTATATCCATCGGGTTAGAAAAAAATTGAATCCCTATGGCATTGAAATCGTGAATCGTCGTGGTTTGGGTTATAGCTTAAGCTTGGTCTAAAAAGTCTTGAAAAAAAACCTCTCCACCCAAAAACTCATCATCCAATGGATCCTCATCCCGATGATGATCATCATTATATTGGACTCCACTTTTCTTTTTTATCAAGCAGACTCTATCAGACAAGAAACTTTTGATCGCGACTTAGCTGAAACTGCAAAAAGTTTGAGTATTATTTTCAAAAAATCAAGTGAAAAAAAATTACAAAATATTGATGAGAATTCCATCTCACTTCTTCTTACAGAACCTCATGACAAAATGTTTTATTCAATCAGGGATGATCAAGGTCAATTAGTATTTGGCGACCCTAATCTTAATTTACGAAAAGCAGAAGATATCGATCCTAATGATCCTGAAGACTTTAATGTATATTTTAGTAAAGTTAAAAATGAAAGCGTCAGAGTCGTTTCTATTCCGATAGAACTTACTATCAATAATGTTAAAAAAGAATTTTTTATTCAAGTGGCTGAAACGCGAAATCAGCGAACTGAACTACAGCATCAAATTATTTTTTGGATTCTAATTCCGCAATTCATCTTGCTCATTTCTGCATTAATCTTGGTCCGCTTTGCTGTAAAAAGAGGGCTGAGTCCCATTCTCTTTTTAAACGAAAAAATTATTGCACGCTCTTATAAAGATTTAAAACCGATTGATGTTGAAAATGTACCTTTGGAAGTAGATCGTCTAGTGGGCTCTATTAATAATCTGATGGGTGAACTCGACAATGCCATAAAATCTGAAAATCGTTTTGTGAATGATGCAGCCCATCAATTAAGAACCCCTCTCGCTGGTATTTTGGCGCAAATTCAATTGGCACAAGAATCTAATGACCCAGAAGAAATTCACAATCGTCTAAAGCAAATTAGTAATAGCTCAAAACGACTCATGCATATCATTAATCAACTTCTTTCACTATCCAAGACGCAACCTGAAGCCATGCACAGCTCAATATTTGTCAAAATGGATTTGGTCAGCCTCACTAAAAAAGCGATAGAGGATTTATTTACATTAGCTGATCTTAAAAAAATTGATTTAGGTTATGAAGGTCTTAATAAAAGCGCTTTCATCATGGGGGATGAAGAAAAACTTTATGATCTTATCCATAACCTTATTGAAAATGCGATCAAATATACACCGCCATCTGGCAAAGTGAATGTGTCTATTGAGCCTAAAAATAACAAACTCTGCTTAATCGTCGAGGACACAGGTAAAGGCATTCCTAAAGGTGATCAGCCTAATATATTTAAGCGTTTTTATCGAGGTGATAATGTCACTCAATCAGGAGATGACGCAGGGGCAGGGATTGGGCTTGCAATCGTAAAAGAGATTGCCAATATGCATGATGCCACCATTGAAATTGATAGCCGCAATGAAAAATCAGGCACAAGGTTTTATATCTACTTCAACAGCTTAGATGCTTAGCTATTTTTAATTAAGTGTTTTGATTCCATCAAGACATGCTCATAAAAAGCTTTTGCAATAGGTGTTAACGCCTTACCTTTTAAGTATACAAGATGCCATTGCGAGTCAATTGGAAAATCCTGCAGATTGAGTACTGAAATCTCCTTTTCATAATCAAACTGATCAAGCGCGTGCGTTGAAATCACTGCAACACCTAAACGACTCGCCACAGCTTTTTTAATAGCCTCATTGCTGCCTAACTCTAACAACAGACTGGGTTTAAATTTTTTTTGTTTAAAATGAATGTCGCTACTCATTCTTGTTCCCGATCCAAGCTCTCGTAAAATAAATCGCTCTTTTTCTAGGTCATGTAGACGAAGATTTTTTTTTCGTGCAAGTGGATGGTCTCTATAAGCAATCATACAAAGAGGATTGGGCATCAAAATCTGATCCTCAAGATCAATATGAAGAGGGGGTTTTGACATCACATAAAGGTCGTCACTATTAGCCTCAAGACGCTTAATCACGCCATCGCGATTAAGTATCTCAAGTGAAATATCTACCTCC
>RGPR01000189.1 GCA_010030245.1 Gammaproteobacteria bacterium | reverse complement strand
TTGCCATCATTTCAAAAACAGCTGTTAGAATCAAAAGGGTATAGGGAATACTGTCGTTCTACTTTGATGTCCAGTGGATTTTTTCATCCAAATCAAATTGGGGAATCAAAAGACAACGCAGCTGATGACAAACCTAGACCCTAGTTAAGTTCCTGGGGTATTTATATGAGGTTTGTTGTTCTGCTAAAAAACTTAGAAATTGTGATGTTATTCAAGGAAAAAAAAATGGTGGCCAGAGCTGGAATCGAACCAGCGACACGAGGATTTTCAGTCCTCTGCTCTACCGACTGAGCTATCTGGCCAGCCAACGAGTGCTATTAAACCGAAAACAGCGGTTATAGTCAAGCACTATTTTTAAAAAAAAATACATTTATTCAGCGCGATATCCTGGAGGTGTTTCAGACCCATCCTCAAAGAAGAATTTTTGCATTTCTTGTGTTAAAAATTTCCTGGATTGAGCTTCAATAAGATTCAAACGATACTCGTTAATTAACATGGTTTGATGAGATAACCACATCTGCCAGGCCTCTTTAGAAATTTTCGAAAATATTTCTTCGCCAAGTGGCCCTGGGAATGGTGGTTTATCTAGTGCACTTGCTTCTTTTTGAAGTTTATGACAAAAAATGATTTTAGACATGATTTCCTCGGTATAATCAAAAAAATGATTATACCTTGTTTTAGTGATGAACAAAGTATTAGTTGCTAATCGGTTGCTCATGCTCTGAAGCTGTGATGTGTTGGTGGGCTGCTCGATAGCTGACAGCTTCATCTAGGCTGATAAAGCGATAGCCTCTTTTTTTAAATACTTGTATAACATCATTCATACAGTGACTATTGAGTAAGTTTGCATGAATTAAAAGAATTTCAGCACCACCATCAGGGTGTTTTTTTTCAGTTATATTAATCTGTTGATTAATATACGCCAGATAATTTGCTTTTAGACCATCAAGTCGTTTAGGTCTATCTCGCCAATGAATACGAAGTAACATTTCATTGAATTTGTAATCTTTAGAATCGATGGTGACAGGTGCGACAGTATATTGATGCTGGACAAGATAATCGACGACTTTTTGCTTTTCTTCACCTCGACCTTCTGCCAAATAAGGATAGCGAAAATATTTGGGAGTGGTCATGATAGGATCAAGGATAGGTTCAGCTTTATCCAAATCCTCGATGTATTTATCAGCTCCAACACGGTTTAAATTGATATGATCATATGTGTGATTGCCAAGCGAAAAACCAGCTTGACGAAATTTTTCCAGCAGTTCCCATTGTCCCTTGCCAATTGAGCCAGCAATGATAAATCCTGTTGCAGGAACTTGATTATCAACAAGAGCATTCATCAATTTTGTAAACCTATCCGTAGGGTGTTTTAAATCACTACGATCAATACGATTGTTACCTACAAAGGGTAGGTCATCGATGGTAATGGCTACAAAGCGATCGAGGGCATAAGTATAATTTTGAGATAACATCGTAAACACCAAGCCCTTCAGCGCCATTTGGAATTTGCTCATGCTAGCTCCTGATGATTTCTGAATGAACGATGCTTTGTTATTATTGTTGTTGTCGTTTTAATAAAGCATAGCAGGAATTTTAATTTTTGCTTTTTTCTAGATTCAACGAAATGTATGGGGCTAAGGAAATGACTATTTAACGATTACAAGCTTTAATTCAACCGAGCAAGATTCTGTTGACCCAGCCACTTGAAATTACCGATCTAGGTATATTTATATTAACATCTTGTTTAAAAAAAATTCACATATGATTTATTTTATGTTATGCTTGTGTGAGTTTAATAACTGATGATTAAAAAGAGAAAGTATTATGAAAAATCAACAAGAAATGTTAAGAAAATTCTACGATGCAGTACGTCAAGGGAAGGCATTTAGTCGAGAAGCTACCTACTTATTTTCAACCTTGGAAGGAATAGGGAGCTATTGGAGAGCTGAAGAAGACAAATACGAGCTTTCACAAAGGGCATTAGCAACAACTATATTAACATTAAACATGGCAAATTTAGTCGAAAAAGCAAAAACATCAGAAAAAACTGCAAAAGATCTAATTTAACCTTAGAAATAACTTCACGAATAAAACTAGACTCCGCATTAACGAACAACCCAACTGTAGTGACAAAAGCGGGGATTTGATTCACTATTTCGGCAGCCTGACTGATAGTCACATTGCGTGGACTACCTTGATAAAATACCAAGCCAATCGCATCAGCCCCTTGCGCAACTGCATCTAAGGCATCTTCTAAACGGGTTATGCCACAAATTTTAACTCTAACTCTCAATGAATCGCTCTCAAGGTGATGAATTTAACAAACGTCTCTGAATGAGATGTTATTGTAACGCTAAATGAGCAGGTGTATGGATTGGGCCTCAGAATTAACCATGGGTAAATTCCATTTTTCATCATACTTCACAC
>RGPR01000188.1 GCA_010030245.1 Gammaproteobacteria bacterium | reverse complement strand
TGCAAATTAATGGTCCGACAGAAGTACCAACAAATGGTCAAGCTTCTAAAACAGATAATACAACGTTACGTGTTGCTGATGGCGCAAATCTTATCATTAAAGCTGGCAGTAGATTAACGTGCACAGGACAAATGTCGATAGTCGCAGATAAACATTCAACTATTCTTATTGAAGACACTGCGCAATTAATTTTTGGAACAGTTACTACAAAAACAATAGATAAACTTGCATTGGTAACTTTTGGCGGAGAAATTAAATTTGGTGGCCCGAATGCTCTTCTTGTTTTTTCTTATGGTCAAAATAAATTTATTGGCAACCCGCGTTCAAGCATTGATGTTGTTGATGGTGGGCAAATACTTTTTAATCAAACAGCCCAAGGTGTTGCAACGCGGTCAACTGATGGAACTATTGGCAGTAATCTTATTGAATGTACGTTAAATAAAACAAAAATTGTTGGATCATCAGAATCAAACGATCCAGTATTTATTGTAGCACCAAATGATCAAGTTGCTGGCTTAGAAAATAGCACATTACTTAACGTTAAAAATATTCAATGCACAGGAAATACCAACATGCAATTTATGGCAACAGATGGCCAGTATGGTGTTAAAGCTGTTTTAAATGCGCTTGACCAGAAACGATCAGTTGATGCAGCACAATTAGTTGAGCGGTTAACCTTAGCTGAACTGCCAAAAAATAGTCAACCGTTGAATCCAGTACGTACTGATGCTGCTGATATTCCTCAAGTAACTTCTATTATTGATCCATTATTTAAATACGATGTTCGTGCAACTGACAAGTTAGATACTATTAAACGTTATACAACAGCTGCTGGTCAAGAAGTAGTTACAGGAACTGATCAATTTAATCATGCGTTTTCTCAAATTAAAGATGGTCCACGTGTTGGTTAAATTACTATTTAATAAAAGAGTTAATAAAGGAGTACTAAAAAATGAATAAAAAATTGGCTTTAATTAGTCTATGCATAGCAGGGGTTTTCCCTGCTACTGCTGGTGTATGGCAGCCTTACACTGAAACGACGTCTGTAGATGTGCCTGGTAAAATAGTTTCGGTGCTTGCGCCTTTTGTGCAGCATCATGTTGCAACACAAGCATTTGATCCTCATCATAATGAAGTAGAACTTGATGCAATGATTTTTGGTAAAGAATTTACTATTGGTGATGTTTATTTACTTTCTAAATTAGCAAAAGAATCTAAGTTGCAAGAAGCTGCAAACCCACAAGATAATTTAGGCTGGTTAGCTACTTTTAGTGATGCTAAAGTTGATATTGAAGCTGTACAGAAATGTTTTAGATTTGGTTTTAATGGGTCTGTTACCTTGCCACAACAGAGTAAAGATGGGCTTAAGGTGATTTTGGGTTTTAGTTTACCTTTTGAATATTATGAGCATCATATGGATGTAGACTTTCCTGATGCAGAGCTTGGTGCTAATTCTGGTACAAATTCTAGTTTACATTCAGTTTTTTTAGCAAACTATGGTACCGTAGAATCATTCTTTTACCGTGATGTTATTGGCCTTAAAGGGTTAGTCTTTAAAGAATTACAACGTGGGCTTGGTGTGGGAACAACGCAACTTTTTGCATTACTTGATCTAAGAGCTTATCCGAAAACTCCTGAACTTTTAAACATGCGAATAGAACAGGCAATTTGAAGAAAAGCTAAATTAGATTCAGGAGTTTTATTCCAACAAGTTTTCAATCCACGAAGCCAAGAAAAAATACCAAAAGTTTGTTCAACAACCCATCTATGTAAAACAATTGTTTTTTCTTTAGTTTTATCTCTTCTAGGGTTAACGCTTGCAATCAAGGCAATATTTTGTTTTTTACAAGCATCATAAAGTCTTTTAACGTCAAATGCACTATCTGCGGCTATTATTCGTATTTTATTTGTAACTTTTAATTGAGCTATAATTGGCTCAAGTAATTTAGAATCATGTGTATTTGCTGGTGCAACGGCAGCATACATTGGTACACCTTTTCGATCCACTAATAGTGAATGTTTTATTCCACGCTTTCCCCTATCTGTAGGATTTTTTCCACTAAATGATGCAAAAGGTGCTTTTTTTGAAGATGTATCAAAAGCGTACCAATTATTTATATCCATTACTTTTTCATAATGTCCCCGCGCTATAGCCATCATTTTTTCAAAAATTCCTAACCTGCACCATTGCATAAATTTGCCATGAATTGTTGTAGGTTTACCATATTTTTCTGGGAGAGATCTCCAACGACAACCTTCATGAAGTACGTACAGCACGCCTTCAAACGTTTTTTTATTGCTGTATTGAGGACGACCTAGTTTGTTTTTTTGAGGATCAACTAAAATTTTAATTTCATTCCATATAGTCTCTGTTACAATAATCATGAAGTGTCTCCTTTTTTGTTTTTTGACACAGCTATTATAGCTGAAAACAATTGAGACACTTCATTTATTTAATTT
>RGPR01000187.1 GCA_010030245.1 Gammaproteobacteria bacterium | reverse complement strand
AAATATATTTTTAGGGGCTTCAAGGCTCGATAGAAATACTAAAAAAAGACTCAAAAAAATAAGCTCTAAAAATTTTAATTTATTATTAAAGTAGAGTTTCTTGATTAATGCTAATGAAAGTGTTGGCATAAAAATACTCCCTCTATGATGCTATTTGAATTCTTTTTAAACTTCGCTTTGTTTTATCACTCACCTGCCCTGCAAGTTGACCGCATGCGGCATCAATATCATCACCTCTAGTTTTTCGAACAGTCACGATGTAATCTTCATTCATCAATACTTCTTTAAAACGTTTTATTTGTTCATAAGACGAACATTGGTATCCGCTATTCGGAAACGGATTAAAAGGGATTAAGTTAAATTTACATGGCACATCTTTCACAATATGAAGTAAAGCTTTAGCGTCTTCCACTGAATCATTAATACCATCTAACATGACATATTCAAAGGTCACAAAATCACGTGGTGCTTTTTCTAGATAACGCTGACACCCTTCCATGAGCTCTCTAATCGGAAATTTTTTATTGATGGGTACTATCTCATCCCTTAATTTATCATTCGATGCATGAAGCGACACCGCTAAGGCCACTGGGCAGTCTTCCTTTAATCGATCCATGGTATTAACTAAACCACTGGTGGAGAGTGTGACACGACGTCGACTTAAACCATAAGCTCTATCATCTAACATAAGCTTCATCGCGGAAACGACATTGTCATAGTTAGCTAAAGGTTCGCCCATCCCCATCATGACGACATTACTGATGATGCGCTCTGTATTAGCTAATGCGTTATATCCTTCTTGCTGCCTGATATAAAAATTAGCAAGCCAAAGTTGTCCTATAATTTCAGCGGTGGTTAAATTGCGATTAAACCCTTGTCGGCCGGTCGAACAGAATGTGCATTCCAGCGCACATCCCACTTGAGAAGAAATGCATAATGTTCCCCTATCGTCTTCTGGAATGAATACGGTTTCAATCCCGTTATTACCACCCACATCAAATAACCACTTACGTGTGCCATCATCTGATATTGCATCACTCATAACTGAGGGTAATTGGATGGTCGCTTGCTCTTTTAATACATTACAAAATACTTTAGAAATATCAGTCATCTCATTGAAATTAATGATATTTTTTTGATAAATCCAATGCATCAACTGCTTGGCTCGATAAGGCTTTTCACCGAACGTTTCAATATGTGAAACGAGGTGCTCGTAATCCAAATCGAGCAAATTCATCATCTAAAAATTAACCGAAGAAGTATTTGATTTCGGTTTTGGCATTCTCTAGTGAATCAGAACCATGCACGGCATTCGCATCAATGCTCTCTGCAAAGTCAGCACGAATGGTTCCAGGTGCTGCTTCTTTAGGATTAGTCGCCCCCATTAAATCTCGGTGTTTAAGTATGGCATTTTCCCCTTCTAAAGCCTGAATCATGACTGGACCCGAAATCATAAAACTGACTAAATCTTTAAAGAAAGGACGGTCTTTATGCACCGCATAAAAGCCTTCTGCTTCTGCCTGTGTGAGGTGTGTCATTTTAGCTTTGATAATTTTTAAACCTGCATTCTCAAAACGTGAATAGATTTGTCCGATCACATTTTTTTTAACTGCATCAGGTTTAATAATTGATAAGGTTTGTTCGATTGCCATTGTTGAATACTCCGTAGATTTAACATCGTTGAAAAGACTGATAAAATAACATTTTTGGAAGGTTTAATAAAGAACAAAACTCATGCAACACACCTATTTAACGACCGCCATGTACCATTTTGTGAGTCTGCCTCACTTTAAAACTTTACGTGAGCCCTTACTTCAATTCTGTATGTCGCGTGAGATTAAAGGCACTCTTCTTTTGGCTGATGAAGGTATCAATGGCACGGTCGCTGGTTCTGAAAAAGCGATTCATGAATTACTCAATTACTTAAAAACAGATCCACTCTTTGAAGGTAACTTTAAAGAACTTGGTCACAAAGAATCTTGGTCAGATAAGCACCCCTTCTACCGCATGAAGGTAAAACTTAAGAAAGAGATTGTGACTTTAGGTGTTCCTGGTGTGTCACCCACCAAAATGGTGGGCAAATATGTGAAACCCAAAGATTGGAACGCCATTATTTCCGATCCGGAGGTGGTGTTGATCGATACGCGTAACGACTACGAATACGCAATTGGTACCTTCAAAAACGCAGTAAATCCAAAAACCAATACTTTCCGTGAATTCCCTGAATACGTGAAAACGCATTTCGATCCAAAGAAACATAGAAAGGTCGCGATGTTCTGTACCGGTGGCATTCGCTGTGAAAAAGCCTCTTCTTACATGATGAGTGAGGGCTTTGATGAGGTGTATCACTTAGAGGGTGGTATCCTCAAATACCTAGAAGAAGTTGAACCAGAAAAAAGTCTATGGCAAGGCGAATGCTTTGTCTTTGATCAAAGAGTCGCGATTAAACATGGATTAGAGGTGGGTGATTATGATCAATGCTATGCCTGT
>RGPR01000186.1 GCA_010030245.1 Gammaproteobacteria bacterium | reverse complement strand
TCAACTATACAACAAAGAAAAGAATTAGTAAACAATGTATCAAACGTTGAATTCAATAATTGGTTGAATGATTTCCAAAAAGGATGGATACATGACATCAAAAAAAAAATAAAACAGAAAAAAAATTTAGATGTTGAGTACATTTTTTGTTACAAAAGACATTCTACGACTAAATATAGTAAAGTTGGAAAAATAGACTGGGTTATAGAGAATCACCCATCTAAATCATATTTAGATAAATCATATTCGGATGACGGTGTAGAAGTTGTCTTCGGAAAAGTTGGTAACGATAAAGATGATTGATCCAAAACGCATTACTAACTTTGATCGTACAGATAGTGAGCTAGAAACTTTCTGGCTATTCTGTATCATGGTTGCTGGTAAAAACTCTGATACGGTTAGCAGAACAATTAGTAAAATCTTTCATACTACAGATAGCCCGTTCGATATTTTGAGAGAATTGGGAGAGATTGGCATACACAATATGTTGGTTGCTAATCGTGTGGGACAGTACAATAGAATCTCTAAGGCTTTTAATCAGAGTTTGAGTGTTGATCTTCGGCACTGTAATATTGAGGATCTATTATCTATTTATGGGGTTGGTCCAAAAACTGCCAGATTCTTTCTGCTACATACTCGTAGAGATTGTACATACGCTGTTTTAGATACTCATATTCTAAAGTGGATTAAAAACCATGGTATAGAAGATGCTCCATCATCAACTCCGCAAAATCCTAAAACATACTCTTAACTAACCGCAAACCCTTACTGCATAAGCACTTAGGGCGAGCGGGGCCGGCCAAATTTGACGTAAGTGCAATGGCCTCAACCACTTAGGATTTTTTAAAGAAAAGGTTGACAAGTGCCGATAACTATGATATGATTAAACGGAAAGGATGGGACAGCGTGATCCAATGGATTGGGGTATTGATTGCTCTGTTAGGTTTGGCCTATACTGGCGTTAAAGATTACCAAAAAGGTGATTTAAAAATTCCAAAAATACCATCTAGACAAAAGATTGTGTATCCTATACAATACTGTCTAATGGCTTATGATCCTAACATAGACAAAGTTTTTTATTTACACGACAATGGAATATGGCATGACTATGCACCACCTCAACGACGATATTCGCCCACGACGCAACCACAACAAAATCAAGGTCAAGGTCAAGAAGCCTTGGGAGTTGTCAACGGGACACAAGGAACATCGGGATACCGTTATGGACAATCGCCCCAAGCGGTTGCGAACCCGATCCGCTGAAAAGCGTCGGGCTTGCGAGGATTATCACTATTGATTATAATAGGTAGATTGCCGATGTAACTCAGTTGGTAGAGTAGCAGTTTTGTAAACTGCCTGTCGCCGGATCGTTCCCGGCCATCGGCTCTGCCCAGTAGCTTAATTGATAGAGCAGCTGACTTTGGATCAGCGGGTTGTAGGTTTGAGTCCTACCTGGGCATTTTATTTTTAATATTACTACCACAAAATGTTTCGGTCTGTGAATGGCAATTAGGGCATAAAAATCTTAAATTAGATAATCTATTATCATTATTTATACCATTAATATGATCGAGTTGTAAGACAATAGGCTTATTATTCCATTCATTAGTTATTCCACATTCTGAACACTTATGATCTATAAGTTTGTCTCTAATTATTGTTCTTTTAACAATACGTCTAGGGTGTTTGCAATTTTCTATTAATAGTTCTGTATGATCTATACGACTACAATATTTACAAGTTTTACCCTTTTTAGACTTTATATTACCACAAGAACATAAGTTATATTGTTGTTTTAGTATTTCTGCTCTAGTTTTGGTATATGATGAACATTGTTTACAATAGCTTTTTAGATAAGTATATCCTTTGTCTTTTCTTGTATGATATTCGGTTTTGTGTTTTTTTTCTTTGCACTTTGGGCAAATTTTAAATTCTGGTATTGACATTATAAGATATCCAGCTATAATAATTGATCGAACCCTAAAGTATAATACACCAAACGGGTTCGAAAGCAAGATGGTCTGTGATAGCTCAATGGTAGAGCTGGCGGCTGTTAACCGCCCGGTTGTAGGTTCGAGTCCTACTCACAGAGTTGGAATCTTGGCCGAGTGGTTTAAGGCAGCGGTTTACTAAACCGCCGAGGGTTAAAATCCTCCGGGGGTTCGAATCCCTCAGATTCCGTTATAACTATTTGAAAATAAAAGACTTAGGAAAAATTCGGCGGGCCGTTTTTGACGTAAGTGCTTATCAGATAACGACTTAGGATTTTCTAAAGACAAGACTTGACTCTTGCCGATAAGTAGAGTATGATTGAAAGACACGGGGCGTAAGGTAAGCCGGTTGCATCCGTCACTCTTATAAGGTGATCATAGGTACGTTCGACTCGTACACGCCCTACTTTTAAGCTTCGGAGGCTGACGTTTGAGTTGCGATGGCTGGCCCCATAGTCTAACGGCTAGGACGACAGCCTTTCACGCTGTAGATCGGAGT
>RGPR01000185.1 GCA_010030245.1 Gammaproteobacteria bacterium | reverse complement strand
TTTGGTTGCACAATGCTTCAAATGAGCGCTGGACCTATTTTTATCCGCATCAAAAACGTGGCTGTGCTGCCATGGATGAGATTGGTATTTTACCTCGCTCAGGATCCTCAGAATTTTGAGCATTTGAGTTATCAAGATTAAAATATGACACTTTAATATGCTAGACGATGGTATTGCCCACTTTCATCTACTGGGACGGCTATAACTGTAGGTACTGTAAGTAATGATTGGTTACTATCTGTATTATATTCATATATTAGTTTTGCAACCGCAGTTAAATCTAAAACAGCTCCTAACACTATCAAAGTTGATCCTAACCATGGTGCTATTCCTCCTACTAGTGCTATGGCAAATGTTAATCCTATAGCTAGCACTAAAGCTACTGGTATCATGGCTAGGCCAATAATTGCTTGTAATCCTATAAATGGTATCCCTACTAATAGTCCTATAGTACTTACTGAGGCTAGTTGAAATGCTATATTAAGCAATAGTGCAGGTGGTGTTAGTAAAGCTAAGCCTGTAATCACAAGTTTCAGACCTAAATAGTAGCATTTTTCTGCAAGTAGTATATTAGCATACCTATCATTATCGGTATTTCTATAAGTTGGCATAATAATTCTTAAAATAAATTATAAAGTTCAACGATATTATCACATGCAAAGATTTTTGTGAACTATTTTTATTCATAGAGTTTTTTTATGACCGATTAGTCATCTGCGTGAATTGGGTGATGAACATATCTGAGCATGCTGAAATGAATAGCGTCTTTTTGACAGAGTGACAACTATGCTGACACAGGAGGCTTTGATTTGTTCCTCAAATAGGGTATTCATCGATTTACTTTCAAAAAATTGTGGTACAAACGTTTATTTGTAAATCCCAAACCATTTAAAATCATGGCGATACAAGCCACACCCGGCTTAACCACTCTTCTTGGATCTTTCTCCCTACGCGTTGATTGATTTTTCTGCTATTTTCAAATCGCGACAAACTGCTGTAACCAATCCATGGTGGTCTATCAATTCTGTAGTATATTCATTTGTGGGACGTAATTGCATTTTGGATTCTTCGAGGGAAAGAATAGTAAATATTGCTCTAATGGGCTAGATGCCTAAATATTTCGCTGGAATATAGGATTGAATATTTGATATTCTCAATAGCGTTCATGGTCCTCTTGGGCCACTTGTATTTTCAGATGCTGAGTCTACTTCTTCTCCTGATGCCGGAGATGAAGAGCGAAGGCTTTCAAAGATTTGATCAATAGTTGAAGTGGTTTCAAGTTTTGTCGGATTAGGATTACGTATTGATTGGCAAAATTGACGGAATTTGCCGCTAGTACTTTGAGGATTTTGTTTATCATAACTATCAACAAAGCCGACTAATTTTCTTGCTAAATCAGAATGATCAAGGATTTCTACAAGGTCTTCCGCTGGGACCTCCCTTCGAACATTAAGGGGTTGCCCTGGATCAACTCTTTGTGATTCTATACCCTGAATATAATCAAATAATTTTCCCCGCCCAACAATCGTGATAGTTCCGTCCATTATACGGTCTTGAAATTGAATTTGAGTGATGCATAATGCCCACTCATTTGTGGGTGCATGACTGACGATACCAAGCCCACCCCATGTTCCATCGTTACGTTTATAAGCAATATATTTCTGCTTAAAATCCTGTTTAATGGACTGATATCCTTTGATCTGTTCTTCAGTCGCGTTAGCAGGATTAAAATCTGATATATATGTTGCGTACATTCCAATATGATTTAATAGGTAACTGCCACTAGTTAAACCCTGTTGGTATTTTAAGGTGCTTTCACAGTCGATTAATTGCATCCAAAATTCCTCAAATTGTTGCCTTGATCGCGAAGGCTGTTGAGTATCTCGTTCAAGTACTCTGCTTTCTTTATTTTCACCTAGTATTGCAGTTCTTATCAAGTCATAGTCTAGGGCCTCTCGGGTAATAGCTTGGGTTACCTCAGAATTTTGAATAATCTGGCGTTTTAAAAATTTCATCTTAAATTACCACCATATTGGTATTTATATATACATTATATACTAATTTTTTATAATTTGTTTATTTTGATTAATTTAACCTATATTCCCGGTGCGCCTCCTTTAGTAGCTGAAAGTGTTAGCGGAAATTGGAAATAAGATGATGATGAGTTGTTCGAGAAATAAATTATTATGGGTTCTTGGCCTTGTTGTCCGTTCTTCTATCGGCACAGCTACGGCTAATGTTAATTCTTTTGCTTTTAGGTATGGATAATCGGTGTCTGTCATGCCAACTCGGCGTGGAGTTGGAACTTTAACTGCTCGTGTTCAGATAGTAATTGTATGAGTATGTGGCATAGACTTCTTTAAGATACTTGTTGGATGTTAGAGATAGTATAACAATTAAGAAATTTTTTTGTTTATAGTTTTTAGGCTTGCTGTTTTAGTTTGATCGGCCATTTTCTTTGCGCCATCGATTGGTGTCGCGAAGTGAATAGACACATCCACAGTATTCTTGT
>RGPR01000184.1 GCA_010030245.1 Gammaproteobacteria bacterium | reverse complement strand
TTATCTTGTCCAATTAAACCTAATGAGTAACAACAATGGTTAATTTAAAATCTTTTGCTTTTATACTTGACATCAAGATCGTAAATAGTATAATACGGAAAAAAACAACGCAGACATGATTATGAATGACCTTGAGCAAGATTTAAAATCGTACGACCCAACCCCATTTATAAAAAAACTGCATGGAACCTATGACTTTAGAAAACATCAACATATTCAAACCCAACGATTTTTTTTTCGTCGCGGTATCGTTGAGTTAACTGTTAAAACCACCATTTCAGCTTCTTTAATCTTAGCTTTGCTAAGTGGTGGCCCTGCTGCATTAGTTACATTTGTTGGTGCGCTATTACTTAAAACATCGACGCTTATATTTAATTGTTTTAAGCCTCATATTGATTCAGAAAATGTCGAGCAACAAGTTGCCGACGAGCCTCGCTTTCATTTGGATGAACTTCCTTCTTTTAAAGCCCAATGGTTATTAGATGTTGAAAGTAATAAATTAAACGAAAATGCTCGTGATCTATATGATTTAGAAATTAGAGTCGCACTATCAATCATCATAGGTTTTATTACTTATACCATTTTAAGCAGTCCTCTAAGTTTATCAGTTGTGCTAGCGGGTATACTGTACACCTATTTCTTGACGGAACAAGCACCTAAATTACATTTACCGTTTCTCGAAGATGAAGCGTCTTTAACAAAGTTTTTTTAATTAAATACCCCATAGGAGATCTCAATGCCAGACCTAAAATTAAACCTGATTAGCCCGGATAGTTTGTTGGAATTTGCTAAAAACCGAGACATTTCGAACGAAATTTGGCAGTCGACCATGCATGACACTTTCAATTTAAGAAGTAAGTTAGTTGAAAATTTTCGTGATTTTCAAAGCAAGCGCCACTGGATTGAAATCGCCGTAAAAATGGCTGTTTCAGCTACATTGGCGGTAGGTTTAGCTATTGGCGTTTCTTCAGCTTTATTATTTGGTGCAGCAGTATCCCTTGCACTAAGCAGCAGCATTTATGCAATGATAAACCTTAATCAGTACACCTATTCCGTTGAGTATAAAAAATTATCAGATGAACAACTTTCACCGGAACGAAAAAAATGGATTGAAGATGCTGAGCTTGCAAAATATAGCGTTCAAGAGAATATAACTTACACAAACATGATGAGAATTGGTTTGGGTATTGTTACTGCTTTTGCAACTTTTGTATCTATTTCAAGTGGTGCAGATCTTCTTTTAACACTAGGTTCAGTATTATTTTCAAGCTCCTTCTTTTTACGTCAAATTGATGATTCAGCGCCTCATACAGAAGCAACATTATTAGTACGTCCCCAATAATCCTTCTAACGACAACGCTACTTTTTGTCGAGTAGCGTTGTTATTAGTTAAAGCATTTTCATTTGTAGTAGCTCAAACTTGATCTGACAGTCGTCGGTTTTTTTAGAAGTGTCTGTCAGGTCAAATTTCGTTCAAAAACTTTTCCTTCCATAGTTGTTTACCATCGATGAGTGTTTGTATTGGGGTACGACCACAACACATTTTACCCTGATGAGTGCGCTTATTATTATAGTATTGAAGCCATTCGTCTAGATCTTTTTGTAATGCATCAATCGTTTCATATATTTTCTTACGAAAAGTTACTTGATAAAACTCTTGTAAAATCGTTTTATGGAAGCGTTCGCAAATGCCATTTGTTTGGGGAGATTGGACTTTTGTTTTTGTATGTTCAATGTCATTAATGGCCAAATATAGCTGATAATCATGATGTTCAACCTTGCCACAATACTCTGTCCCCCGGTCAGTTAGTCTTCTTAACATTGGTAGCTGATGTTGCTCAAAGAACGGTAGTACCTTGTCATTTAGTATATCGGCTGATGTAATGGGTGTTTTGGTCGTATAAAGCTTCGCAAATGCAACTTTACTGTAAGTATCCACAAATGTTTGTTGATATACACGCCCAACACCTTTGAGGGTGCCTACGTAAAATGTATCTTGGGAACCCAAGTAACCAGGGTGAGCTGTTTCAATTTCACCACAAGCTTCGTCATCAAATTTCTTGCGCTCTAATGCCATCACTTGTGATTCAGTAAGAATAATACCCTCAGCCGCCACTTTTGCCTCAAGTGCTTTTAATCGGTCTTTAAAGTTGGCTAACTTATGCCGAACCCATACACTTCTAACACCACTCGCAGAAACAAAAATGCCTTGCTTCCTCAGCTCATTACTACTGCGTAATTGACCATGTGCGGGGTATTCAACTGCATAATTGACAACGGCTTCTTCAATAGCACTTTCTACTCGATTTTTTAGATTCGGTTGTCGACGTGATTTATCAAATAAGGCTTCAACTCCACCTTCATCAACAGCCGCCTTATAACGATAAAAAGTATCGCGAGACAGCCCCATTACCTTGCAGGCTTTTGACACATTTCCTAATTCTTCTGCAAGATTAAGAAGACCAACTTTATGTTTAATGATTTTAGCTGTATTATCTATCATGAGAGTTTTCCTT
>RGPR01000183.1 GCA_010030245.1 Gammaproteobacteria bacterium | reverse complement strand
ATTGCTTATATAAGCAATAAACTAATGACGTTTTCACAAAAAAATTGAAATACTTTTCAAAAATAAAGAAATAAGTAATACCAAGCAAACTAAACGAAAATGGAACAACAGATTCAAGCCGTGAAAGAGATCATACTGATCTATATAAAAAAAGCCGAAACCATGACGGAGAAACCCGCGAAGGTGGAGTGTGTACAGGGTCTCTTTGAGTATCTCTCTACCGCCGAAGTGAAACCACTCATACAGACACCCACGTTCGCTATGTTCCGGAACGTCCTCTTGCACAAGATACATGAATATAAAAAAGATCCTTATGTCATTGCCCATCGGCAGACACATCACCGGTTGCATACGGTCTTGGATGAAATGTTTACGTACTTGGTGCAAGATGATTCCGTACCCCGCCGCCGTTCCGACCGCCTGAAAACAGCAACCGTAAAGCGCTTCCAAGCCAGTTTGGCAGCGTCTCCCGCCAGCATCAGCCTAGCCGCCGAATTAAAGTATTGGAATGATGTGCAAGCCGGCACCAAGCTGCCGAAAGTAAGTATCAAAGTGTTGCCGCGCCGCTCGGCCAGATTAATGAATAAATTATAGGCTCAATAAATTATAAAGAAAAAAGGAAATCTCTCTAGATTTTTTCATGGGCCGTATCTGGTTTCCCCACTCATTTCCGGTTTACACATTTCACTGCATATTGGTAGTCAATGTTTACATTCGGCGTTGAATCACCACACTGTAAAAACCCCATGGTAATAGAGTTGATAGGGTTACCCAAAAAATTGAAAAACTTTTCAAAAAAGTTATAAAGGAATAACAAAAAAAATGGAAGCAGCACTGCAAGCCAAAATAGACTTAGCGATTCATGGGTATGCGATTATAGAAAATGTGATAAGTTCGGAACAGGTTGCTACAGCGAAACAGTACTTCTCCGAATGGTTGACTGCCAATCCGGAACTTAAAGCCAAACACAAGAGAATAGATCCACACGGTATCTTTAAGTACGGTGAAGCAGGGCATCAGCGGCATGCATGGTATCTGAAAACACTCGCAGAGGTGCAACAGCCGTTTCGGGTGCTATGGGGTACACGTGAACTCACAACAGGGTTTGATGGGTCGTGTTGGATATCCAGTGACTATAGTGGTAAAGATAAAATATGGACACACACGGATCAAGCGCCAGATACGAAAGGCTTAGCATGTGTGCAGGGCTTTATGACACTCACGAGTAATGAAGAGCGCACACTCGTAGTATATGCGGGGTCACATCTCTTGCATGAGTGTTATATGAAAGAAAAAAAACTCACGGGGAAAAAGAACTGGCAGTTGATTGAGCATGAGTATTTGGCACGTATTGCATCTACCAAAAGAGTACTCAAAGTCTCGGCAGGTAGTCTCGTGCTATGGGACTCGCGTACATTTCACCAGAATCAGTATGGTAAAGCAGGTGAAGAACGTATTGTACAGTATGTGTGTTTCTTACCCAAAGCACATAAAAGCAACAGCAAAAGTGAACAGGCCAAACGGGTGAAATATTATGAAGAACGACGCACTACATCGCACTGGCCATATCCACTCAGTGTGAATGGCTTACAACCGCGCACCTATGGAGACAACACGCTGCTGATAGATTATGCACAATTGCATAGACCGCAACTGGATGACTTGGACGCGAAGATAAGGCTATTATTATAGGGCGGACGCATGATTATTTGAATAAACAATTTTTTAATAGGGGGTCAACTCATACACCCACAAAAAATTGAAATACTTTTTTAAAAAAAGAGAAAGAGTAACAACCGAAAACCAAACCAGCAAAATGAGTTATTCCAGTGTATTGAATGCGATTGATGTGTTAGTGGAGTATCCCGACCTGCAAAAGTATATTAAAGAGTTTAATGGCCATGGTGGCTTTATGTTTAACCTTAACCGCGAAACCGATCCGCAGGGCATTGCGTATAAAATCCAGTTGGAGCAATTGTTAGATGCCAATGGTATGCACAGCGGTGGTTCGTGGGGATGTCTGATGCGCAGTTTACAAGCCGTCTACAACGGTGCTCTCACTCGGGAGGAATTGGAAAATAAAGTCGCCGCTGAAAAATGCCGAATGCATGAATGGGAAGCCGCGTATCAACTCCGGCAGGCAGCCGCCGCACAAGTCCGTGCCGAATATCGCTGTGAAGAAGAAGCAGCCGAAGAAGAGGGTAGCCCCTTAAAGTTCAATTGCCGCATCGTCAACAAAGAATAAAGAGAGAATAAAAATAAATTTTTTATTCACTATCATAACCACTTTCGTCCGATTCATAAGCTTCATAATCGTTCCATTGCCAGCAATTGCACTGCGCGTACCCGTCCCAGATGTTCCCGCAATTGGCACACTGTTCCATCATCTCTCCGTTTACTTCAATTTGCGGCATTTCTTTTTTATCACTCTTTATTTTTATAAAAGTATTTCAATTTTATCTGCATATAGGGGGTTATTTTTGTCACCCATATCTGGTTTCCCCACTCATTTCCGG
>RGPR01000182.1 GCA_010030245.1 Gammaproteobacteria bacterium | reverse complement strand
GGCGTATTTCCTTATTGTTGATTATTGTTCTGTCACGAACGATCAACAGGATACGCCACCTATTTTATTTGTCCATACACCAGATCTGACTATAACTCATTTTACCTTAGTCAGCTCAATTATTAGTTTTTGGGGTATTGCGTTACCTATTGGTTATTTACTTGCAACTCGATTTAATTTTGGTGGTCCTGGGCTATGGTCGGGGATGGCAATAGGTGCTGGGTTTAGTATGTCATTATTGTTTTGGCGTTTTAACTCAAAAATACAGGGAAGAATTAGCAAACTTAATATCTAAGGTACGGAAAGGCCTATTTGCCATAGCACTTAAAACTATATTTTCTGACTTAATTTGGCCTCTACTTGTGCTCTTCCATCAGAATACACTACTTGAAACTGATCAAATATATTCAGATACTTAGAGGCAGAGGGTGATAACCCGTTTGTCATATTTATAATACTGGTGTGCTGCTCAGACAAGTCTTTCCAATGCCAAATCGGTTCATGATGAAAAATACGATTGCGTAAAAATCTAATGCGATTTAGTTCACGTGATAGAAAAATCCTGGTCCTATGTCCCTTTGAAAGGAATGGAAACGCAGGTCTCAGCAATTTTGGCCATAAAACCTGCCCGTGCTCGTAGCGCACGTCAAATAAAGAAGTCCAAAACCCAAAGGATAACTTAGCAACAACATGACCAGCTGTAATTTTCTTCTTCTCTTTGCGTAAGTCATCTTTAGCCTGATCCACTTGTTTTTTTTCTCTGTCATGCAAAAAAGATAAATCGAACCAATATTCTGTACTAAAATTTGCGCTAAGCGCCTGGTGTAAGGAGTTACGCAGAGTAATCTCTAATATTTGCAATGCAGGATATAATGATTGGCTTAGCTCAATGTTCCAGGAATAGGCAATCAAGGCATTGGTTTTACTGTTATTGCATTTGGCGTGACTGAGATAACCGTCCAATCGCTCTTCAGAAAAGATGATTGATAATTCATCAAAAAAAATATGATTTGAATCTTGCATCAGTTTTGTCCTATAATATACATACTGTCCCTGGGCAACTCCTCTCCTTATCTAATAGGTAGGTGATGAATCCGGGGTTTTTCTTTTTAGTGCCTGTATCTTCTCTATCTAAGTAAAGTCTACAAACTGTTTTAAAGTTCTCTTCCATTCAGTGAGTTGTCGTGCCATGTCTCTAACTTCCGCAGAGCGAGCGCCATGCTTATAACTATTCTGGCAACTAATTGCTTTTCTTTCTGGAGTTTTTACTCCGGCAGACTTCCACGGTTGCCATTGCTGGATCAACTGGGATTGGCGAAGTCGTCGTTCTGGGGTCCATCCGTTGCTCATATTTAATCTCCAATAATTCGTTTGCAACTTTTTCAGGATTTTCAAAATTTTTAGGATTGGATTTTACCTCATTATTCACTTGCTGCGTGATAGCATTGTTCTGTTGTTTTATAAATGTTGCTCTACTGGGATTTTTTAATTCCATCAGTGCTAATAAAGTTTTCCTTGATTGATTTTGTGCTCGAAACGCTATATTTGCATACGTCTCAATTTGATTGATCATTCCGCAGTTAGCTAGCTGACCTAAAGCATCATAAAATACATAATCAAGGGCTTTTGCATGGGTATATAGCATCTGCTCGATCTCTTTAGTATTACCGTCAGTGACTTTCTTGGCACCATCAATGTACCCCTGCATTACTGTAGGTGCATCAAGTAAATTTCCTTGTCCATGGAGCTTATCAATTGCTAAGGCCGCTTTTGCAAAGCAATTAACTTGAATTTTAGATCTATTCTCTGCCTGCTTCGCTTTATCAGCCTCCAGTTTTTTATTCATTTCAAACTCCATGTATAATGCACAGCAGCTTTTGGGACGGATATGATTATGTAATAAGTTCGATTAATCATAATTTTTGTACTCCGACTTATTGGTTAAAAAAGCCACTTTCCCTATATTTTTTTTCCCAACCATAATCTGGCTCATGCCCAGTCTTTTTTGAAAATTTAATTGATTGACTGGAGAAAACCCTCCATCTTGGCAAAATACTCGATACTGGAAATATAATTGTTTAATAGGTTCATAGCTTGTTGGATGTGGGCTATATTCTGCCTCTTCAAGGAAGAGCTTTACGCTATCTGATTCTTTTTCATATTGCTCACGAGCCAGGTTTACCGTTTCACAATCAGTAAAATGCTTCTGCGCTAACAACCGCTCAAGCCCCTGAAGCACCCAATTAAATACCCCGGAGATAGAGCATCGTTTCTTCTGTAAAAATCTGTTTTACTTCATGAGTATTTGACGATTGCGATTAAAAAATTAACCATGATTGGTTAATTCGTTTTTCAGTTTAAATTAATCCTTCTTCACAAATAATTTCCGCAATATCTAAAAATTTAGTATCATTAATATTCAAAGCCATCTGTTATTCCTCTTATGTATGTCGCTAAACACACATGAAGTTTAACGGATGGCTTTCTTTTTTTCTAGACCTTCCTGAATTTACAGAAACTTT
>RGPR01000181.1 GCA_010030245.1 Gammaproteobacteria bacterium | reverse complement strand
AATTTTGTTGATTTTGATTCCAAGTATGGTCATAGACGAGATGTACCAGGGTATGCAAAAGCCATCGAGGCGTTTGATAAAAACCTGGCTATTTTGGAGCAGTATCTTCAACCTCATGATGTTGTATTTGTGGTTGCTGATCATGGTTGTGATCCTACTTTACCAGGTTCAGATCATACCCGCGAGCACATACCTATTTTGATGTATGGTCAAAACGTTAAACCCAGTTACATTGGCTGTCGGGAGACCTTTGCCGATGTTGGCCAAACGATTGCTGATATTTTTCAAATGCCCAAGCTACCTGATGGTGAATCCTTCTTGTAATTGAACAAAAGGCTTGCGCAATCCCGTTTCTTTTAGAGGCGGGTCAAGGAAACCCTCGGCCTTTAGCCGAGATTTTTTTTGATTGATTAATTTGTTTTTCGCTGGGCGGTTTGCGTTGATTTTCGATGTAATTTTTAACCACATCAAGACTAGCTCCTCCTACAGAAACAACACAGTAGCTTGGTGACCAAAAGTGATTTCCCCATAGTTTGGATTTGATTTGCGACCAAAATGATTTTCTAAGCATGTAAGAAGATTTGCCTTTAAGCTTTCCAATGAGATTAGAGATTGCAATTTTAGGATGGGCGCTGACCATGAGATGCACATGATCATCTTCTCCGCCAAACTCCAGGAGTTCACAATCAAGTTGTTCACAGGTTTCTTTAAAAATAATGCTCAGTTTATCAAGCATTTCAAGTGTTAAGGCATTTTGGCGGTATTTTGTAACAAAGACAAGGTGTACATTATTTTTATAAAAGCATGACCTGCCTGTTCTCCACTCATACATATGAATATAGATTCAAGTTTTTAATATGCTATAATAGCATATCAATCAGCGCTTATACAATCAATTTGGAAGATGAGGACATGCAAGGAATTCGTCTACAAGCCCACCCCAATATCAAGCAAAAAAAGATTCTGAGTCAATGGATGGGTTGTGCTCGTTTGATATGGAATGCCAAATGTGATGATGAAGCTTACATGACAAGCTATGCCAGACGTTATTGTTCAATTGGCACTTATGCGCCTATAGACCAGACTTTTTCACAATATAAATCTCCAGAATTAACACCTTGGTTATCTGATTGTCCGTCACAAATTTTAAGAAACAGTGCGGTGAATTGGTATCAAACCTATTGTAAATTTATGCGTGGTGAGTGTGGCAAACCGAATAGAAAACCATTTAAAGATGGCAGAGGCAGTATACATCTGACGCGAGAGTTGTTTTCTTTTGAGACTTGCGAAGATGGTAACATACGTTTATGGATTGGTAGTAAGCGTAACAATCTGGGTTATTTATCGATAAAAAGGCATCGAGACTTTATCATTCCCAATAGTATCTATATCACTAAAAAGAATGGTCAATATTGGGTATCATTTTCTTATGGTGAAGATAATGTTTCATGTATAGCCTTTAATCGGGATAATCTTAAGTATTTATCAACACTTGATGAGGCTTACTTAAATCAATATACTGTGGGTATCGATAGAGGTGTAGTGGTTCCCGTTCAAGCAGGGCTCGAGTCTTTTGATTTTAGCCCAAATCAAATTAAAAATAAGCAAAAACATGAGCGGTATATTAAAAGGCTGGAGCGACAAAAGGCAAAGAAGAAAAAAGGCTCGAGCCGTTATCAAAAATGCAAAAGACGCATAGCCAAAAGACATGAGCGTATTAAAAACATCCGCAAGGATTTTTGTCACCAGACCAGCCGAAAGATAATTAATGATAAAAATCATAAAGTCATTATTCTAGAGTCTCTGAATATTCAGAATATGACCAAAAGACCAGAACCCAAGCCCAATGACAAAGGGAACTGGGGTAAGAATTGTGCTCGGGCCAAGGCGGGCTTAAACAAGAGCATATTGGATAAGGGTTGGCATCAATTTGAGATATTTTTAGCATATAAGTCACAAAATGCAGGTAAGGCATTATTTAAGGTTGATGCCAAATATACCAGTCAGGCGTGTGCAGCTTGCGAGCACAGGCATCCCAATAATCGTAGAACTCAGAGTTTATTTATATGCGAGCGTTGTGGTCACACTGATAATGCTGATAGGAATGCAGCACTGGTTATCAAAAAGCGAGCAATAGAGTTAATTAAAAACACTGAAACGGTGTTGTCTAAGAAAGGGGTATTAGTGCCTTTCAAAGATAAAGGGCGAGGAGTCACAAGTCAGACACAAGGCAATGATTTGCTAAGTGCAAGTGACGATGAGTCGTCAAAAAAGAAGAGAACGGCAGTCAAACTTAGTTTAACTGCTTAGTATTGAAAGCTCGCTGCTTTAGCGGCGAGTAGTTTATTCATCTAGGCGTTTTTTTGCTTCAAGGAATGAATCATGGAACTTCAGGGAAAAACAGCTGTTATTACAGGTGCTGGAAGTGGTATTGGGCGTGAAATAGCCCATCGATTTGCCAAAGCTGGCGCAATTATAGCTGTTGTTGATATCGACTTTAATGCAGCACATAAAGTTGCCCAGG
>RGPR01000019.1 GCA_010030245.1 Gammaproteobacteria bacterium | reverse complement strand
GGCACTTCACAGAATAAATCATTGTGTTGACGCTCAAAGATAGGATGCTTTTTGACTTTGACTTGCACATACAAATCGCCAGATGGGCCACCAAAATGACCAGCATCACCTTCTCCAGATAAACGAATTCTATCACCTTCATCAACACCTGCAGGGATTTTAATGGTCAATTTTTTAGGCACACGAATACGCCCATCGCCACGACAATCCACACATTTATCGACAATCACTTGCCCTTGACCATGACATGCCGGACAGGTTTGTTGAATAGAGAAAAAACCCTGCTGAATACGCACCTGCCCCATACCAGCACAAGTTTCGCATTTTTTTGGCTGGGTGCCTGGTTTAGCGCCGCTGCCACTACAGGTATTACAGGAACTTTGGTGATAAATATCGACCTCAACTGATTTACCAAGTGCCGCTTCCTCAAGCGATAATTCCAAGCCCATTTGCAAATCATTACCACGCTGAGTTCGCGATCCACCTGCATGGCCATGCGCACCTGAGCGACCACCGGTAAAGATATTTTCAAAAATATCTTCAAACACATCACCAAATCCGCCAAATCCGCCAGGTCCTGCACCACCGCCCATACTGGCATCGACACCAGCATGACCAAACTGATCATAGGCAGCTTTTTTCTTGCTATCTGATAAAATTTCATAAGCCTTTTGAACTTCTTTAAATTTTTCTTCAGCGTCTTTGTTATCAGGATTGCGATCGGGATGATGCTTCATCGCCATTTTGCGATAAGCTTTCTTGATGTCGGCGTCGGTCGCTTGACGACCGACACCTAGAACTTCATAAAAATCACGTGTAGACATTACTTTTTATCATCCTTTACTTCTTCAAATTCAGCATCTAACACACCTTCTTCAGGTTTCGCTGCTGCTGCATCTGCTGGCGCTTCTTGACCTTGCTGGGCTTGTTTGGCATAAACACGCTCGGCCATTTTTGAAGCCACTTCTGTTAAGATATTTAATTTTGCCTCAATTTCCGCCTGATCAGCAGCTTTCAAAGCTTCTCTTAATTCAGTAATGGCTGTTTCAATATTGGTTTTTTCATCCGCGGCCAATTCAGCTTCTAAATCTTTAAGTGATTTTTCAGCATTGTGAATCATGCCATCAGCCTTGTTACGCAAATCGACTAACTCTTTGAATTTTTTATCATCTTCAACATGAGCTTTTGCATCATCAACCATTGCTTGGACTTCAGCATCACTTAAACCACTAGATGCCTTGATGACAATTGACTGTGCCTTGCCTGTTGCTTTGTCTTTTGCTGACACATTTAAAATACCATTCGCGTCGATATCAAAGGCGACTTCAATCTGTGGCACACCACGTGGTGCTGATGGAATATCACTTAAGTCGAAGCGACCTAGCGATTTGTTGGCGCTTGCCTGCTCACGTTCACCTTGTAACACATGAACGGTCACGGCCGTTTGATTATCATCAGCTGTTGAAAACACTTGCTGCGCTTTGGTAGGGATGGTTGTATTTTTTTCAATCAACTTGGTCATGACGCCACCCATGGTTTCGATACCCAAAGATAATGGGGTCACATCAAGTAATAAAATATCTTTTACATCACCAGATAATACAGCCGCTTGAATGGCCGCACCAACAGCAACCGCTTCATCAGGGTTCACATCTTTTCTTGGCTCTTTACCAAAGAAATCTTGAACCACTTTTTGCACCATGGGCATACGGGTTTGTCCACCCACTAAAATCACATCATCAATTTGTGAAACGGATAAACCTGCATCTTTCAAGGCGGTTTTTAAAGGTGGCAAGGTGCGTTGAACTAAAGCTTCAACCAATGACTCTAATTTCGCACGAGTTAATTTGATATTCATATGCTTAGGACCACTCGCATCAGCGGTGATATAAGGCAGGTTAATATCGGTTTGTTGCGCTGAAGACAATTCTATTTTGGCTTTTTCAGCTGCTTCTTTTAAACGTTGTAGCGCTAAAGGATCATTGTGTAAATCAATTCCTGCTTCTTTTTTGAACTCAGCAACCAAGTATTCAATCAATGCCAAATCGAAATCTTCACCACCTAAGAAGGTATCGCCGTTGGTTGAAAGCACTTCAAATTGATGCTCCCCATCAACTTCTGCAATTTCAATAATTGAGATATCAAAGGTACCGCCGCCTAAGTCATATACAGCAATCGTTGAATCGCCTCTTTTTTTGTCCATACCATAAGCAAGGGCTGCAGCAGTTGGCTCATTGATGATACGTTTAACTTCAAGCCCGGCAATACGCCCTGCATCTTTGGTCGCTTGACGTTGTGAGTCATTAAAGTAGGCAGGTACGGTAATGACGGCTTCCTTAACTTCACGACCTAAGAATGCTTCCGCGGTTTCTTTCATTTTTCTCAAGACTTCAGCTGATACTTGAGGTGGCGCTTTTTTATCATCTTTTACTTCAACCCAAGCATCACCATTGCTCGCTTTAACAATCTTGTAAGGCACCATTTTAATGTCTTTTTGCACAATAGCGTCATCGAATCGACGACCAATCAAACGCTTAATTGCAAATAAGGTGTTATTAGGATTAGTCACTGCTTGGCGCTTTGCTGCCTGTCCTACTAAGATCTCACCTTCATTGGTGTATGCCACAATCGAAGGGGTGGTTCGATTGCCTTCAGCATTCTCTATCACACGCGCTTTACCATTGCTTTCTAACACCGCAACACATGAGTTGGTTGTTCCTAAGTCAATACCAATAATATCTGACATAAATTTGCTCCAAATGTAATCTTATCTTTTATATGGGGTAGTTGTTTTCTTTTTCAAGGGGCTAATGCGTATTTAGCTTTTGCTCTTTGCCACGACAACACGAGAAGGTCGAATAACACGTTCGCCTAATAAATAACCCTGCTGAAACACATTAATCACCGTATTTGCAGGCTCATCACTTTCTTGCATGACCATGGCTTCATGAATGTTTGGATTGAAGGTGTTTCCAAGTGCTTCAATCGGTTTCACATCAACTTTAACCAACGCATTCAGCATGAGTTTATGGGTTAATTCTATCCCTTGAATCATGCTCTCGTCATTTGCTGAAATAGCCGCTTGTAAGGCTTGTTCCATGCTATCGAGGACAGGCAACAATTCTTTGATTAAACGTTCTTGACCATAACGATGCGCATGCTCAACATCGCGCTCAGCACGACGTCTGACATTTTCAAGCTCAGCCATTGCCCGGACAGATTTTTCCCAATTTTCATGAGCTTGTTGCTCAGATAGGGTTAATTTTTCTGACAACTCAATATAGGATGGATGATTCAAAACACCCTCATGGGCATTAAGCTCAGCTTGTATTTTATCAGTACTGTTTTCCGGCTCTGCGGCCGCTGGTTCTTCACGCACCAGATTCCAATCTTTTTCAGTTTTCTTGCTCATTCATCAATCTCCTCACGACATATTAATACCCTAGATGAGGACGATTTATCGAATTTCAAGGGATCAATTTATTTTTTTTGGTAATCATGTATGGTTTTTATTAAAACTTGTACCGCTTCTGGGGGCACATCAGGTGTGATACCATGCCCAAGATTAAACACATGCCCAAAACCTTGGCCATAAGCATCTAAAATTTGGGTAGCCTCTTGTTGAATCACTTGCGGCACTTGTTTTAACACTTGTGGATGCAAGTTACCCTGCAAACACACTTTATCGCCGACCAAAGCTTTCGCTTTCGCCATATCAACAGTCCAATCAATACCAACACCTTGGCATCCAGTTGCCGCAAGTTCTTCTAGATAAAAGCCATTGTTTTTACCAAATATCACCAGGGGTATTTCAGGGTGCGCTTTTTTGACCCGTCCAACAATATATTCAAAATCTGGCAAATTCAATTGTTTGTATGACTCACTCGGTAAAATACCACCCCATGTATCGAACAACATCAAGGCATTGGCGCCATGATTGACTTGCTCAATTAAGTATTCAGCAACCAGTTCCCGAAGGATAATTAATAACTGTCGCATTAATGTTGGAGCCTGATAGAGCAAATGAAAAACTTCATTAAAATCACGGCTTCCTTGGCCTTCAATCATATAGCATGCCAAGGTCCAGGGACTACCTGCAAAACCGATTAAGGGTAAATGTGCTGGCATATGTTGTCGACACAAAGCCACTGTATCAAACACATAAGCCAAGCGCGACATCGCATCCTCGAGTTTAACTATTTTTAAATCAGATTCATGACGAAAAGTTTTACTAAAGATGGGTCCTTTTTTTTCCTCAAACGACAAATCAAAACCAATGGCATCTGGAATGGTTAAAATGTCAGAAAATACAATGGCTGCATCAAGATCATAACGACGAAGCGGCTGCAAAGTCACCTCACAGGCAAGCTCTGGGGTTTTACAAAGGGTCCAGAAATCTCCTGCCTGGGCGCGCACTTGTCGATACTCAGGTAAATAACGTCCTGCTTGCCGCATCAACCAAATAGGCGTTGCCCCTTTATTTTGGCGATAAAGCGCTTGAATAAATCGAGAATCCTGATGCTTTTTCAACTAATACCCTTGTTCAATTACTAATTGCTTCATATGATACATTAAAATCTGCAAAAACCACTACTATAGGTGAATTTATCAGCATTAACTAATTGTAAACACCGGTAAGACACTTTGAACATTCCCTTGGAAAATGCCATTCAATATAAACAATAAGTTCATGGTTTCCTTAGAGTTATAATCATGATCATCAATATAAAAATAATACCCACGATAATAGATATAAATGTAAGCATCTTTTGGAATAAATCGAGAATACCTCACATCCATCAAGCCTCCAACGACATCCTTCCAATCAAACTTTGTGCCATCAGGTAATCTCTGAAAACCAACAATGTTTTCATGCTCAACAGGTATTTCGACCCCTTTCGCCAAAAAGTTATAAATTGCCAACATGGTTCTTGTTTCAGTAAAGAAATTTCTGGGTTGGCCATTGGGGACCGATGCATACCAAAAATCAGGTGTTTGCGGAGTTATTCCAATTTTTTTCAAAAACACAATATCATCTGGTTTTAATACATCAAATCGGGTGATTGTCACATGCAGGCGGAAACTGCCATCGCTTTTATCCACTTGCGGATGATAACCATCAGCATACTGAAGGCGACGCATTATTTTAGAAAAATGACTAAATTCTTTGTAGACTGGAACACGGGAAGAAGTCGGTCTTGAGGCTGTAATCGCATTGGTCATCGGACCCAGGCGTTGAATAAATGTTCTTAAAATACGAGCAACACCCCAACCATCTCGGATAAACATTTCAATCACTTGGGCATCGATGGGGGTTAGTAATCTAGTGACAAACTCCTCACCCTGCATTGGGGTATACGTAATGGTTGGTGCTTCAGAATAGGAAACATTGGGCGCAAAATCAATACCAGTTGTTATTGCTCCGGGTGAGGTGCTACGGTTAAAATCAGCAGCAATACCACCTTGAATATTAAACTGTGACACGATGTTATTCAATGACAAAAACTGAGGCGTATCACCATAACGAAGTCTAACCATATTTAAGAGTAATTGTTGCAATTCGCTGTTGATAATAGATTTGTTATAACTAATACGGTCTGGTGGCAAAACTCTCGAACCAAGATGCGTGCAACCGACTGCTAAAAATGCCAAAAAACTCACAAAACACTTCAATATAAAATTCCATTTTTTCATCAAAATCATACGGGAAAATCTGGCATTCCTGCCAAAGAGGTAGAGCGTTATGTCTTTCGCTCTTTGTAGCGTACCTATCCCCATCCTCTGTTAAGCTACGTGTTGATAATCAATCTCTGTTTACGACCGTTTCTTTTGAATTAAATAGCAAGCTTTGCTTGCTTAAGGCTTTTCTAATATCTTAAAATTTATATGATGTTAAGTTTGGTATTATCATACAAAGGTTTTTAAAATAATCAAGATAACTCCTAGAAATAAAGCGAGTAAGGTTCATTGGATAAAGCACTTTTGCTGCTCTGGTTGCTTAATCTAGAATGTTATATCAGGCATTTTGCTAAAAATATCAGAAAAATTTGCTATTTTTTTTAAAAACCCCTATCCTCTCCTTGGTCAATTTTAACATTTTTTTGATGATGCATATTCCATATTTTAGTGATTACATTGAATTAGCCAATCTTGAATTGGCCGTTTCTGTTGGTGTCCACGCTTGGGAAAAAAGCTTAAAACAAAAGTTAAAACTGGACCTAATAATCTTCCAAGATCATCGGTTTTTAGAAGATAACATTGAAAATACAGTTGATTACGATGCCCTGTATCAAACACTACAACATGTCTTATCAACAAGACATTTTGAATTGATCGAAACCATTGCTGATTTTATTGCCGTGTGGCTATTAGAAAACCACAAGATTATCGGCGCTGATGTCAAAATCAAAAAATTTCATGCCATTAAAGGATGTGCTTATGTTGCTGCAAGGGCACTGCGACTTAAGCCAACATCAGACGCAGCATCTTGCTGACCAATACCCCGCCAAGCATTAAACGCCAAACATACTGACTGCAAAATCATCAATGCCACACCAAGTGCGGGAGGCAATGAAATGCCAAATGATAATAACAACCCACACGCAAGCGTCACACTGAGTAAATTATATATCAAGCTAAATAACAAATTTTGATAAATAACATGAGCGGTTTGTGTCGCAATATCTAGGCCATCTAAGATATCCATGAGTCTATCTGAATAAATAAGCATATCAGCCACCCCACGCAACTTCTCATCCCCCCAATGCGCAAGCCCTTGATCGCTTTTAAACCAAATACCAAGGTCACTTGTTTTAAAAGCCGCTAAATCATTAATGGCGTCACCAATCATCACGACCTTATGTTGATTTTTTTGTAATTCTTCGACATATTTAGATTTATCCTCGATACGTTGATTGGCGATAACCTTAACACCCAAATCATGGCAAATCTTTTCAGCGGTCTGCTCATCGGCACCAGTACAAACGGTGACTGTTTTACCTTTACTACGCAATTTCTGAATAAACTCACGCGCATCACAACGAAGACTATCTTGTTCTTGTAAATGCCCTAAATAACTAATCTCGCCCTGAGAATCTTCCCACAATAAGTGTAGTGCTTGAGGACGCATATATCCTTCCATACTCGGCTTATCTTGTAATAAGACATTATTCCCAAATAGAAAAGTACCCTTTTTTGTCTGTAAGCTGTATGTATTGACATTATCAATAACAGTAGCACCTTCATTGGAATTAGGCACTGACTCTCTGGCAAAGCGATTAATTATGGCTTTAGCCAAGCGATCATCGGGCCTTTTTTCAAGTACCTTTTGTTCTATAGAGAGAATACCTGCTAGACAATCATTATAAGAAATGGGGCTATTTTCATCACATTGAAAATCTGTAAATGAAGGAGTGCCTGTTGTTAACGTGCCGTTATAATCTAAGACAAAGGTATCAACTTGAGCGGCATCTTCTAAAGCCTGTGCCGTTTGAAATATGACTTTTTTTTGACTAGCCCGATAAGCACCAAGCTTTGAAGCCATCGGGATAATTAATCCCAGCGTGCAAGGGCATGCAGAAACCAACACCGCAGTCATACATTTAATGGCTAAGGCAACACTAAAAAAATATGCCACCAGTATGCCACTTATCAACGCGAGTGCTAGAATAATCGGAATGAACCATTGTAACCCTCGTTCGACCTTATCCAATAGCTTGGAGGGCGGCCCTTGTTTCATGTGTTCAAGCGCCTTATCAATCAATCCCAAACGTGAGTTTGCCAAATCTGATGTTACTGTCAAATAAAGCTTGCCTTCCAACAATTCAACCCCAGCGGGAAGATTTTCTGGAATATCCGCTGTGCCAAGAAGGCCGCCATCATGAAGGGTGTTTTTTATTTTCGCATTTTCTGAACGAGTGAGCTTCGCATCTACTGGCAGCACTTCATCTGCATTCAAGATAATCTCGTGACCAGGCTCTAAGTCTCTTGCGGCAATTCGTCGACCATCCGCTAATTCATACACCTTATCTTGGAATGTTTGAGTAAAGGAAGAACTCATTCTCATTTTTTGATCTAAATAAGCCTGAACCATACACCCTAAATGGCGAAATCCAAAAATCAAAAATCCAGCTTCTAAAGGATTGGAAAAAATGGGAAAAAAAAGGCTTAACATACTCGAGGTCACGATAATGAAACCTGTCATGACAAATAAACTATCCATTTGCAGCGGCGGTATTGCTGCATCTTTTTTGATACCTGCCATCAGCGCCAACCAAGCCTTGCGAACAAATGGCATGGCTAAATAAATAAGGGTTAGATTGTTGGCAAGAATAAATGGCCAAGTGCTCATAACAGCAAAGCTAAATACACCCAGACTCGCTAACATCCATATTAAACCAAGGCTTAATCCAAGGAGCGCACTGATGAAATGGGTATTGTCTTTTGGTGGGTGGGTGTTATCTGCTTGTAACTGTGGACAAATACGAGTCATGCGAAAACTAACATTGTCAACAGTGTCAATTAAGCTTGAAATAATGTCCGCTTCAGATAATTCTCCATCTACAGAAATACATAACTTGAGCGTTTTTTGACTCAAATTAGGGGATATAGAATTAATATTGAATTTTTTTTGGAGCGCCTTTTCGATAGTGGTAAAACAATTTTGGCAAAAGACGTCAGGGATATGGAAGACTAAATCAAGATTTTTCATGTCATCAACCTAATTATTCTTTAGGCTTCCATTTGACGAACCATCCCTGATGCGTGTTCTTTAGCCTGAAAGATGATATTTGCTTTTTGCGCTTCAGCGCTCGAGGAATAAGGGCCGAGCATCACGCGATACCATCGCATCGCACCTCTATCAATCGAGCTGATTTTGATGTCAAATCCTTTCAAAATCAACTTTGCTTTAAATTTTTCTGCCTGAGAATAATAACGGAAAGATGCCAATTGCACAACATAAGAACCTTTTTTTAATTCGCCTGTTATGATTTTTGGCAATTTACTAAGATCATTTTTAGCTATTTTTTCTTCAATGACCGGTTTAGCATCGGTTACTTTAGCAAGCTCTAATGGTTTGCCCGTATTCTCTTTAGCCAATACAACATCTTCAGGTTTGACCATTTTATTTAAATCAACTGCTGGTGGAATGCGATGATCTGTTTCTTTGGTGAGTACTGTATAAAATTCTAGTTTAGGTTGATTAGTTGCCACCATTTTGGTCACTGGGGTTAATTCTTTGATTTTAGGATGATTCGCCGCAACTTGTTGATAAGAGTGATCAATCCATGAACTTAATTGATTGATATTGACAATTGAAGAACTCATATACCCTGTGACAAAAGACAGGATAAGCAACATCAGTTGTCCTCGTCCTTGTGGGCGCGAACGTTTATTCGCATGATGCTGGTAATTCCTTGCCATTACAAACTCTCAGTTTTTTATTATTATGAATTGCACTACTCACCACTTATAGACATCATCTAAAATATGTCAGACTTAAGGTTCACGTCCAGTGTTGAGCCTGATGTCATTATAAGATGATATGTCGACATTGTAAATCTTAGCATTGGCGCATTACTGATGCGTTATTATGAATAAAAAATCACTGATTAAGCGCAGCAGATAATGCCTTGCTCGAAAAATGGATTGCCTCTGCGATAAAAAAACCATTCGATTAAAATAATCATCTATGCCCTTCACCAATAACAACACACTTTTCTCTTGCAAAAGGTATTTACAATTCATGCAGCTGTCGATAGCCTCCATCAGCAACAGCCCGAGCCTATATTCTGCATCCCCAAGTTCTAAACAATCATTTAAACTGGCTTGCGCCAAATCAAATGGACTTAATAGTAAATCAAGCCTTTTTTGTTGATAGTAAATGTCATCTGTTTGCAATTGTAGGCTATTGATTGCCTCGAACTTCAATACCAGCAGCCATTGCCACAGATGTGCTGGCTGACAGCAAAAGTTCAAAAAACCTGGCGCAGTTAATGCGACACATGACGGTATTTTGCTTTTAATTTTTACGCCAAGCGTCATGGGTGCTTGCTTCAAATTTGCCGCTAATTCTAAAAGAATCGGACTTGAATAATGCCCAAGCCCCATCATTTTGTGCGTATTGATCTGGATGTGGGTAAGTGGTGGCGCCTTTTTTCCTAAAGCCTGATGGATTTCTCGGCGCCAGAGGTCTTTAATACTTAGCATCATCTCTAATCTCAGGCAACTCGCCTTTTTCCGACATGAGCAAGGCATAAACACGGGTGCTTTCAAAACTTGCCAAAATGATCATCATTAATACCGTCATCGGTACAGCTAAGAATAAACCTGTCCCCCCCCAGAGCATTCCCCAAAAACAAAGCGATAATAACAATACCATAGGGCTTAAATTCATGGTTCGCCCTAGAAAGTGGGTTTCAATCACATTACCAATGATCCCATGAATGCCAAGTTGCGCTAACAAAAATACACTTACTTTTGCGAGATCTAGCCATTGGAAATAGGCAAATAAGGTCATGACAACCGTTACTAAAATCGCGCCAATATTGGGAATAAAATTCATAAAGAAAATACATACCCCCCAAAATTCTGCAAACTCAAAGCCCATGATTTTCATCACTATATAAATACTTGTGGCTGTGATTGCACTAAACAATGATTTCATCCCTAAATAAAACTGAATTTGTGCAGGAATTTCTTTCAGTAGATAACTTGCCTTTTTTTGGTCTTGTGGGTTTTGAAAAATTCGACTTAATTTTTCCTTAAAATGACTGGACTCGATGAAGAAAAAAACCACGAACAAAAACATCAAAAACAAAGAACTCATTAGATTTGAAATCACTGAATAAAAGCCGGTAATAAATCCTTGAATATTAAGCTCTTTTAATACTGACTTTAAACCATCAGCAAGATACGCTTTACTAAAGCCTTGATGGGCAAGTGTGTCCAATAAAGCCGCTGTTTTTTGCTGCAGACTGGCCGAAGACAGCAGCATCTGCCCCATACTGCCTGATACAATCTTACCGGTGAGTAGGCAAACCATCAACACCGTAAAAATAGCCATTAATAAGGTAATTGCGCTTGGTAAAATTTTGCCAAGCAAAGGAAGTTTTTGAAAAAAACGAGAAATAGTACATAATAAATTCCAAATAAGAATTGCAAAAATAAATGGGATTAAGATGGACTGGCTATACCATAGACATTGAACAAGAAAAAAAATACTTACGGCAACTGCTGCCATGATCACTGAACGTACCGGCATAATTATTCCTTGACAGAAAAAATGAACATTTCAAACCCACTATTACAATCTTGCAACATTTTATCCGGTATCGGAAGTCAATATCTCGAAAAATTACAACATTTAAATATTTTCAATCTCCATGACTTACTGTATCACCTCCCCTATCGCTATCAAGATAAAACGCATATTACGGCAATCATCGATTTAACAATGCAACAGCCAGCAGTTATCCAAGGCGTTATTGTAGAAAGTCATTGGTTAAAAGGCCGTCGCGCCATTTATCATGTCAAATTAACTGATGAAACAGGGGAAGTGTCACTGCGTTTTTTTCATATGCCTAATTTTCAACAACGACGTCTTGGCATTGGCAATACCATTAAGGTATTTGGGGAAGCAAAACTGAAGGCGTATGGCTTTGAACTTGTCCATCCAGAAATTGAGTATCTTTCTGAGACCGAACACAGTAACGTTCCAAATCACTTCACCCCCATTTATCCATCAACTCAAGGCATCCATCAAAATCAATGGCGCAAATTCATACAGCAATTATTTCATAGCTATTCGGATGTGATTGAACACTTAGAATGGCTTGAGCATGACATCCTTGAGAGCCTCAAATTACCCAGCTTAAGTGAAGCTTTACAACAACTCCATTTTCCAAGCCCTGAAGAATCTTGTGATGGCTTAACGCACCCTCTTCATCCAGCCAGAAGAAGAATCGCACTTGAAGAACTCTTGGCCTATAACCTTAGCGCCCAAACCTTAAAAAAAGAACAACAAGAAGCTAAAAGTCAGACATATCCTGATTGTCCTATACTCAATGAAAGGCTGTTAGCAACACTTCCATTTGACTTAACGCAAGCACAAAAGCGAGTTTTAACGGAAATCAAACAAGATTTATGTCAATCTCATCCGATGCTGCGCTTATTACAAGGAGATGTGGGCTCAGGTAAAACCATCGTGTCAGCATTAGCGGCCCTCCCTATCATGGCCTGCGGACATCAAGTTGCACTGATGGCGCCAACAGATTTATTGAGCGAGCAACATTTTATCAATTTATCGACATGGCTAAACCCTCTCGGCTTTCAGGTTTACCGGCTCAACCGCACCACACCGAACAAAGAAAAAAAAATAACGCTAAACTTACTGGCCGAAGGTAAAGCTCAAATTGTTGTAGGCACCCACGCCTTATTCCAAGACAAGGTTCACTTTTTGCATTTAGGTTTAGTCATGATTGATGAACAACATCGCTTTGGTGTTGTTCAACGTATGAAATTAAGTGAAAAAGCAAAAACCCATCAAGCCCACCAACTATTCATTACGGCGACACCTATTCCTCGAACGCTTGCCATGACCCAGTTTTCTCATTTTGAGATTTCTATTTTAGATGAACTCCCACGTGGCAGAAAACCCATTCAAACTGCAGTGATGTCTCAAGATAAACGTGATAACATCATCACGCGCCTTGAAAACACCATCAGAAATAAAGGTCAAATTTACTGGGTATGTACACGAATTGAATGGGACGAAGAAGGTGAGCAACAGGCTGCCGAAGATATTTCAATATACCTGCATGAAGCATTACCCCATGCAAAAATTGCACTTGTGCACGGCAAACTTAAGGGGCCTGATAAAGAACAAATCATGCGTTTATTTAAACAAGGTGAATTTGATATTTTAGTGGCCACCACGGTTATTGAAGTTGGTGTTGATGTGCCGAATGCCAACATCATGATTATTGAAGATGCTGAAAAATTAGGCCTTGCGCAATTACATCAATTACGGGGTCGAGTTGGTCGAGGACAAGCGGATGCTTATTGTATTTTAATGTATAAATCTCCCTTGTCTTTAGCAGGACAAACTCGCCTTAAAATCATTCGTGAATCAAATGATGGTTTTTATCTCGCTGAAGAAGATATGAAATTACGCGGTTATGGCGATGTATTTGGAACACAACAAAGTGGTTTTAAAGATTTTAAGATTGCTAAAATCCCAGATCATTATGATTTGCTTAAATTTGCCAATCAGTATGCTAAAACACTTATCCAGGACGCCCCACATCTTGCACTAAGATTAATGACACAGTGGTATGATCAAGCTGAAAAATACCTGAAAGCTTGATCATGATGAAAAAATTGAACACTGATGCTTCCAGACAAGGGGCTAATAATGTTATAATTGTTAATCATTCTCATCTCTGCCTTTTAAGTGACCGATCTGGACAAGAAAAAAATCGTGATTGAAGGTGTGACATCTCAAGGCAAAGTCTTTCGCCCTAGCGACTGGGCAGAACGCATGAGCGGAACCCTTGCAAGCTTTAAAAATCGCCGCATAAACTATTCACCTTTACTACAACCTACTGTGAATGCTCAAGGTTATAAATGCGTGGTGCTTGATCCTAAACTCAAAGAATCATGCCCTGAAATTTATCAATCCATTATTGATTTTGCAAAATCAAACCAACTAAATATTTGCGATGAAAATAATGAAACCGAAACGCCAGAGAGCTAAATCGTTTTAAAGAACATCATCAATCTATCAATAAAATAATCAATAATCTCAATGGTATAATCAAGGTTTAAGGCACAAATTCCTGCAAAGATATAGGCAATTGAAATATAACTTTTTAAACGTGCCTGTTCATTGGATTCAAAGAACATCAATAGGCCGCGGCCAAACCAAATTAACCCTGCAAGCTGCATGAGAATTTTTATCGCTTCATAAACATTGATGGGCTCAGATGAAATAAAACTTAATACTGAATCATTACCAAAAAGGGTTGCTGTTGAGATAGTTAAAGTGCTGGGCAGATAAATGAAAAAAACCCCAACGACGATTTTCATGAAAATATGGTGCTTATCACTCGCGCCTCCTTGATGGCCCATATTCATGTTTCTTAATTCGATGACCCCATTTATGAACAATCCTACCCCTATGACATAAAATGCGCCTGCAACCATCTTCTCGACTTCAACGAAGGCGCTGGCGAGGTTTTTAAGCATAGTGGTCCAATCAATAAATGCCAATTTTTAACCTTTTATCTTGAAAACTTTAAAAAAATCCCTATAGTTAGAGACTATATCAAATTTGAATATTAAAAACTAATTATGGCTATACCTGAATACGATTTCAAGCTTATTGATTGTCATCACATTACCCCCAAGGTTAAACATTTTTCACTTAAGCTTGAAGGTGATGCCAGTTTTAATTTTATTCCAGGACAATTTATAAGCATTGTTTTTGAGCATGCGCAAAAAATCTTAAAAAGAAGTTATAGCATCGCAAATTCCCCCAACAAAGACAATATCATTGAATTTAGCGCCACTTATGTTCCCAATGGCCCCGGCACCCAATATCTTTTTAATCTAAAAGTAGGGGATACGCTCAAAATCCAAGGTCCTTTTGGTCGTTTAATCCTTAAAGATGAGCCGGTTGAGCGCTTGATTTTAGTAGGTACGAGCACCGGTATCACCCCCTATCGTGCAATGTTAGAGGCCCTCATTAAGCGACTTAACCATCAAGAAAATTTAACAGTGCATATTATCCAAGGTGTTGCCAATACTGAAGATATTTTATTTGAAGCTGACTTTTTAAGTTTTTCAAACCATCATGCTCGAGCAATGTTTACCGCAGCGCTCAGTAAAGCCGTACAATCGATTCAAACGCATCATCAAATTGGTCGAGTTCAAGTTGTATTGGACAATATCAAACCAAACCCGGCAACAGATATGGTTTATTTATGCGGCAACCCACAAATGATTGATGACTGTACAGCACTGCTAGAAGCTAGCGGCTTCCCTATTCAAAAAATCATTCGAGAAAAATATATTTCTCGCTAATCTAAAAGGAGTAACATATGCAAGAATTTAACGAAATGAACGACACCATTGAACTCATCGTACAAGATCAAAAAGGCATTTTAGCAGCAGATGAAAGTACCGCCACAATTGGCAAACGCTTTGAGAGTATTGGTTTAGAAAACACTGCTGAAAATCGTCGAGCTTACCGCGAGCTTTTATTTTCAACGCCACATTTAGAAGATTACATCAGTGGGGTCATCTTATACGAAGAAACCTTTGAGCAAAGTACAGCTAATGGCCAGCCACTCGCTGAGCTTTTAATTGAGAAAGGCATTGTTCCTGGCATCAAAGTTGATAAAGGTTTAGTAGAGCTTGCAGGTAGCAATGCTGAGAAAATCAGCATCGGCCTTGACGATTTAGAAGCGCGTCTGCTCCATTTTAAAGCCCTTGGTGCTCGTTTTGCCAAATGGCGCAATGTGTTTCAAATTAGCGACAACACCCCAAGTCAAATTGCAACCAAGACAGGTGCTGAAGTCTTAGCACGTTATGCAAGCATCTGCCAAAAAGTGGGTATTGTGCCAATTGTTGAACCTGAAATTTTAATTGATGGCGATCATGGTATTGAACAAGCAGCAGCTGTTTGTTCAAATGTATTGCATGAAGTGTTTTCAGCTCTTTATAATCATCATGTGCATTTAGAACTGATGATTTTAAAAACCAGCATGGTGACCTGCGGTAAGAGCCAAAAACCTTTTAGCTCTGCAGAAGATGTCGCCAATTTCTCCTTGATGGTTTTCATGAACCACGTTCCGGCTGCAGTGCCAAGCATTAATTTCTTATCCGGCGGGCAAACCCCTGAACAAGCTACTGAAAACTTAAATGCCATTAATGCCTATGGCCCACATCCATGGAATGTGAGTTTTTCTTATGGCAGAGCATTACAAGAAGGTTGCTTAAAGGCATGGGCCGGCAAAAAAGAACATATAGCTGCCGCACAAAAAGCGCTTTATCGCGCAGCGCAACTGAATGGTTTAGCATGTACCGCTGAATTACACGGCGAATGTGAAACCACCCACTAAAATGTCATGGCTCACCTTCGCTGAAGGTGGGCTATCTAGTCCAGATGGCAGCTCTAAAAGCCTCCATACTGTTTCCTTCGTCGCACTTGCTTAGCTCATTGGCTTCCCCTAAACCTAAACAATAGGTATCCATCCATGCACATAAGCGATAGACGTAATCACACACATCCCACATCCATTGAAATAAATATGGCGGGCAAGCCGTTTGTCGATAACTGTTTGTAAATGCAGTTAAAACTTCATTTAAAACTGGCTCTTCCTGTTGAGGGGCGTCATCAATTGCTCTAGCGTCAAGTCCCCATGCTGGGTAATGAGCTTGCAATAAAAAGAAAAAACCCTGTTTATCACAATCAAATCTTTTCGACATGATATACACAAGTTCTCGTTTTTGAGAAGGATTACAGCTTTGAACTATCGGCGTTAATTCTGGTTCTATCCTATTCAAGGCTTCAATAATGACTGCAAGTCTTTGCTCACTATCGGGGATTGTTGCAATATGACCGCCTAGATTGAGTTTACTTATCCAATATTCACTTGCATGTTTTAAACCATGAATTTTGGATATCGAGGTTTCTAAATTAGGTCTTTCGATTAACTCATCAAATTCAGCTAGGATATCTACTAGCTTGCTAAAAACCGCATGTTGATACGCTCCAATCGTCTTGTTTGGAAAAGTTAATAACTGTTTGGCGATAAAATCATAGTCAAATAACCATGAGTTTCGAAGATCAGTACTAATTGCTTCGCTATCTCTTATTGTGAATGATCTATTTGCTATTAATGCTGAAATCAAAGCCGATATCTCAGCTGGTTCTAAATCTGCGATAACCGCCAAATGACTAATGATGTCTTTTTTTACCATAGCCAAAAAATCGTCGACTTCTGCAGTATCTGCAAGTCTCAAAATACGCATTTTTCGTACCATGTCTTCTTGTTTTTGTTGTGCGACAATTTCAGCGATAATAGTGGGACCTTCAAGATCAAGTCTACGTCTTTCAATGTTGAGAGTTTCAAATTTAGTCACAAATGTTGTTGAAAGCGTCCCTTCAATTTCAGCGATTATCGACTTCTTTTTTTGCTGTTGTTGCTTGCCATCCTCAACATAATGAAGCGCATGTCCAGCCTGACGAATATGTCTGAGTTGATTGCCGTTGATGTCAAAGTAAGCTTTTGCATCATGTGCATCTCGAACCCACAAGCCATTTGTATATTCTTTTTGCGGTAGCAATTCCCAAATTACAGAAGCTGGATCTTGTTTACGAAACAACTTTATTTGATCTTGCTCTTTGATCACCGCATATAAATGTTCGTTGTTATAAAAAACCGACATAAATTCCATAAATTTAACTCATTAATATAAAAATAAGGCTCATTGTAACAAAAAAAATCATTAATTGCTAGCAAGCAATTGGCCAAGTCAGCAATAAGATAGCTTGATTTTCGCTGAAACGACGGATTTTTATTTACATTTTGAGAAATCATGCTATAAATAGATTAATATTTTTAAATACCAAATCATATGTTTTCAAAGTAGTTAACCGAAATTCACGGAAATTTGTAAAAATTTCAAGCCATTTTAACCCATTATTGAGAGTCATCCATGGATATTCGAAAAATTCGTAAATTAATTGAATTATTAAAAGAAACCGGTATTTCAGAAATTGAAATCAAAGAAGGTGAAGAATCCTTAAGATTAAGTTGTTTTCACCAGCAAGCTCAACCGCTTGCACATCCTGTGTTTCAAGCCCCCATTAACCATCTTGATAAACCGCATGCGCCAGCCCCTGTTCATATTACTGCCTCCAAAGAAACCATCGCAGGGCACCAGGTTTGCTCGCCCATGGTTGGCACATTTTATATCTCAGCATCCCCAGAGGCCCCTCCTTTTGTCCAAGTTGGGAAACATGTCAATGTTGGCGACACCTTATGCATCGTTGAAGCCATGAAAATGTTTAATGAAATTGAAGCTGATCGTTCCGGAACCATTAAAGCCGCATTGGTTCAAAATGGCGAACCTGTTGAATTTGGTCAAGCCTTATTTGTGATTGAATAAAGGGTTATAAAACTATGTTAAGCAAAATTTTAATCGCTAACCGAGGCGAAATTGCCCTGCGTATTCTACGTGCGTGTAAAGAACTCGATATTAAAACTGTTGCGGTTTATTCTGAGGCAGATAAAGATTTACTGCATGTACGGCTTGCTGATGAAACTGTTTGTATTGGCCCTGCGCCATCGCCTAAAAGCTATTTAAACATTCCGGCCATCATTTCAGCTGCAGAAATTACCGATGCTGTCGCCATTCACCCAGGTTACGGCTTTCTATCTGAAAATGCTGATTTTGCCGATATTGTTGAAAAAAGTGGTTTTCAATTTATTGGACCAAGAGCAGAAAGTATTCGTCTCATGGGTGATAAGGTATCTGCGATTGCCGCCATGAAAAAAGCTGGCGTACCTTGTGTGCCTGGTTCCGATGGCCCACTTGGCAGCGATGATCAGCTCAATTTAAAACTTGCTAAAAAAATTGGCTATCCTGTCATCATTAAAGCGGCTGGTGGCGGTGGTGGTCGCGGCATGCGGGTGGTACATACTGAATCAAACCTTTTAAATGCGATTGCACTGACAAAGAGTGAAGCCAAGGCTGCTTTTAATAATGACACGGTTTACATGGAAAAATTCCTTGAAAACCCACGACATATTGAATTTCAAGTCTTGGGTGATGGCGAAGGCAATGCAATTCACCTAGGTGAACGGGATTGTTCCTTACAGCGACGGCATCAAAAGGTATTAGAAGAGGCCCCTGCGCCAGGTATCACCGAAACCATGCGCCAAGAAATGGGTGAGTGCGTGGTGAAAGCTTGTCAAAATCTCAAATACCGCGGTGCTGGTACCTTTGAATTCTTATACCAAGATGCTTGTTTTTATTTCATTGAAATGAATACGCGAATCCAGGTTGAGCACCCGGTTACTGAACTCATTACTGGGGTTGATTTGGTGAAAGAACAAATCAAAATTGCCAGTGGCCTTGGTTTATCCTTCAAACAGTCGGATATCCACATTAAGGGGCATGCCATCGAGTGTCGCATTAATGCTGAAGATCCGAGAACATTTATGCCATCTCCTGGAAAAATTGAATGGATGCATACCCCCGGTGGCCCAGGCATTCGTTTTGACTCACATCTTTATGCAAGCTATAGCGTACCACCAAATTACGACTCAATGATTGCCAAGCTGATTAGCTATGGCGATGATCGTGACACCGCAATTGCCAGAATGCGTCAAGCACTCGATGAACTTGTTATTGATGGCATTAAAACCAATACCGAGCTTCATCAACGTATTATCCGTAATCCTGTGGTGAAACAAGGTGGGTTTAATATCCATTACCTGGAAAAGATGTTAAAGGAAGATGTGTAATGTGGTTGTTAAGTTGTGTCAGTGATGAGGCACTGGTGCCTGCTCTTGAAGAATGCAGTGATGATTTAAATTGTTTGTCATTTACCATGCAAAATGCAGGCAGCGATATCCATCTCGAAGATAAAATTGGTGAGCGCCCTAAATGGTCAACGGTTAAAGTAGAACTGCTGTTTGAATCTGCCGAACAGGCTTTGCTTGCACAAGGGGCGATGGCTTCAGATTATCCAAATCTTGATTGGCAAGTCGAGGAATTACTTGATAGAAACTGGTTAATTTATAGTCTAAAAGACTTTAAACCCATTCACATTCAACAACAATTGTGGATTTATCCCCACTGGATGTTACCAGATGTACCCGAAGAACCCTGTATAATTCTCGATCCGGGTTTTGCTTTTGGCACCGGACAACATGAAACCACTAGAATGTGTTTAGAATGGATTGCCAATCATGATTTAAGCAATCAAGTGGTGATTGACTATGGTTGTGGCTCAGGTATTTTAGGCCTTGCAGCAGTTAAAATGGGTTCGACAAGCGTCTATGGCATTGATATCGACCCTCAAGCTTGCGAAGCGAGCCTGCAAAATGCCAAGCTCAATTCAGTATCAACAGCAGATTTTCATGTGACAACTGAAGTCAATGATCTGCCAAAAAAAGCAGATGTCATTGTGGCCAATATCGTCATGAATCCACTATTAAGCTTTAGAGACTACTTTGCCAACACCCTCAAAAAAGAAGGGATATTGGTGTTATCTGGCCTACTGAAAGAGCAGCTTGATATTGTCATTGAACATTATAAAGCAGATTTCAAGCTAGTTGAACGTCAAGTACTCCATGAATGGGGTGCTTTGATACTCTCGCCGATTGCCAAATAAAAAATACCTGGGATTTGCAAATCCCA
>RGPR01000180.1 GCA_010030245.1 Gammaproteobacteria bacterium | reverse complement strand
TGTCTTTTTTTCAATTAATTTGCTGCATAAAATGGCAGGAATTGTTGAAGAATCCTCAATTTGGTATAATATTTAGGAATTTAGTGAACAATTAGATTGGCATGGCATAAGTTTGTCGATTATTTAGTTTGTTGGTTTTTTTTATTTTTAACCTAGGATGCCAATAGTTTTCCTAAATCTAAAATGTGAAGCAGCCATTGATGCTGGAAGCGCTGGCACCAGGTTACACAATTATCAATGTGGTGTTGATTCAAGTGAGGTGACCGAAGTTTTACAACAAAAAATTGAACCAGGTCTTAGTCAGCTTCAATTAAATCAAATAGATGGCTATCTGACAAAGCTTTTTCCTTCTTATCTTGCTCCTTCAATTAAGACTTATTTCTATGCAACTGCTGGAATGCGACTGTTACCCCAACAAACACAAGATGTTTATTATCAGAAAATTAAATCTTGGTTTAGCCAACAAGATACTTGGGCGTTAAAAGAGATTCGTACCATTTGCTGAGGACTCACATATCCTAATTATGAATGTAATCGCTGAGAGTTATAAAACATCAGGATATAATTCAACATATCATGCTTTTCTTCATCTCTGGTTTGATAGTTTCTCCAAAAAACACGCTCATCCTTTAATCTACTAAAGAAGCTTTCAGCAACACTATTATCCCGGCCGTCACCTTTACGGCTCATGCTTCCAATAAAACCATAATTTGCCAATAATGACTGATATTGTTGGCTAGCATATTGGGAGCCTCGGTCAGAATGCACAATAAGTCCTTTTTCCGGATTTCTTAAGCCAATAGCCATATTTAAAGCCAAACATACGGTATCCGCTGTCATACTAAAGGGATTTAATCTTTTGCAGCTTGTTGTCAATAATGTGAAATTTAAAGATGGGGTACAGGTTACTGAACAATCAAATAAGGATGCCGCCTAATGTTGTACACCACATTTGACATTAACTCAGCCAACCCTCTTGGGTCCAAACATAAGTAATATCAGAAACATATACTTTATTGGGTTGGGCAACCGTAAATTGACGTTGCAAAACATTCTCATATATAGGACGCTGATGATTGCTATTCGTCGTCACTTTATATTTTTTACGATACCTTACAAAAATATGAGCTACTTTCATCAATCTTCTGGTTTTTCGACGTCCTATGCGATATCCCAGTGCATTTAATGCTTTCGTTATTCGGCGAGACTTGATTTAGATATTTTCTTGATCCAATCAATCAACTCTGCTTCCAGTTCATTTTTTTGATATATTCTATTTTTCAAATAATCATAAAAGCCTGAACGTTTGACATTAAAAAGATGACACATCAAGCCGACTGGCCAAACCTTCTTATGCTCGGCTATGAATAAATATTTTATTTCATTTCCTGAGCAAAGAAGGCACTGGCCTTTTTTAATATTTCTTTCTCCATTTTTAATCGACGGTTTTCTTCTTTCGATTAAGATGATCATAAGGAATATCAAGGCTATTAGCTGTTTCAGAACAGCTAATAGCCTTGTTCTTGTACTAAATTAATAGCATCAATTTTAAATTCTTTAGCATATTTTTTTCTCTGAGACATCATTTACGCCAGTTTTTTATATTATCGCTTAACTGGGATGTCCGGATCTAGTAAACCACATCATCGTGATATTCACCCTTTTAAAGGGTAGTATCAGCGAGACCAAAACCGGACATTTCTACTTTGCTGCTACAAAGCCTTTATCATCCTTGCTAGAAAGTTTTTTTATGTTTATAATTAAATCAAAATAAGTACTTAATAAGCATAAATTAAGTGTATATTGAGTTAGAGGCTCTTCCTTTTGACGAGGTCGAAATTAATATAAGTTTGCTTGCGCATATTGCGGCTGACTGGTGGTGTAATGACAAAAGTGGCTGTCCGGATTTTCTTGACCACCTCACACATTACGTTCCAGTGTAACTAAAGAAATACGATATTAAGGATGCTAGTTAAGTTTTAAGTATTAATTTTATATTTTTCACGCAGCTAAAGAGTCGTTATTCATTGTGCTGTCTTAATCAAGGGGCTAGTCATGGAAATTTCACACGATCGCACGATTCTGATATCTGTATCGGCAGAAGATATTAGAGTTGGTGTTTGCCTAGAGATTCCCGCAGGTGTCACGCAAATTGGTGATGGTGCATTTGCAGGTTGCTCAGGTTTAACTGAGTTGACCATTCCCGCAGATGTCACGAACATAGGTGAGCGTGCATTTTGGGGTTGCACAGGCTTAACTGAGTTGACCATTCCCGCAGGTGTCACGCACATAGGTGTGGGGGTATTTGACGGTTGCACAGGTTTAACTGAGTTGACCCTTCCCGCAGGTGTCACGCACATAGGTGAGGGTGCATTTGCAGGTTGCACAGGCTTAACTGAGTTGACCCTTCCCGCAGGTGTCACGAACATAGGTGAGCGTGCATTTCAATATTGCACAAGCTTAACTGCGTTAACCATTCCCCCAAGTGTCACGCACATAGGTATTTTTGCATTTTGGGGTTGCACAGGCTTAACTGAGTTGACCATTCCCGCAGGTGTCACG
>RGPR01000179.1 GCA_010030245.1 Gammaproteobacteria bacterium | reverse complement strand
CTAAAAAAAGGAAGTTTTATGACGAACCATGGATTTGGAAATTTCTTATGCTCAGAGGCGATAGAAAACACTCTCCCAAAATATCAGAATTCCCCACAGCATCTACCTAAAGGTTTATTTGCAGAACAAATAAACGGTACAGCCTTTAGCAAACCAAGACATCAAAATTTATTTTCCTGGGTGTATCGACTACAACCAAGTGCAGCTCTGCATCACCGCCCTTATCATTTAAGTTCATACCAAATTCAAGAACCCTTATGCCCTGAATTGGCGCCAAACCCTTTGCGTTGGGCCTCAATCAAAACGAATACAAAAACATTTCAACATATTGCAACGAGCGGCAAAGATAAGCATTTTTATCTATTAGACTTGAAGAAAAATCTAGAACATCAGTATTTTATTAATCATGATGGTGATTTTTTGATTTTACCCTATGAAGGTGAGGTACTTGTAAAAACAGAACTGGGTCAACTTGAACTTAGCCCACAAGAATTATTGCTTATTCCTCGTGGGATAGGATTTACTTTAGATTTACAATCAACTCATTTCAAAGCTTATGTTTTAGAAAACCAAGGCCAAGCATTTCATTTACCTGAACTAGGACTGATTGGCGCAAATGGTTTAGCTAATCCAAGACACTTTATCTACCCTCATGCCAGCTATGATAAGCACATACAACCTGGAAAATTATATGCAAAATTTCAAGGCAAAATCTGGGAAAAATCAATCAAACGCTCAATCTTTAATGTTGTGGCGTGGCAAGGTAAATATGCGCCTTATAAATATGACTTAAACCTGTTTAATACGGTCAATACAGTGAGTTTTGATCATCTTGATCCGTCTATTTTTACCACATTAACGAGTGATAGTGCCATTTCAGGGGTTGCAAGTCTTGATGTCGTTATTTTTCCAAAACGTTGGATGGTGGCATTAAATACCTTTAGGTTGCCATACTTTCATCGCAATGTCATGAGTGAATTGATGGGGTTGATTCAAGGGACATATGATGCAAAAAAAACAGGTTTTGAAGTTGGTGGTTTTAGTATCCATAATCAAATGGTTGCCCATGGTCCAGATTATAGCTGTTGGCAACAAGAAGTAGAACGAGTTGATAAGCCAGTATATCTTGATAACACCCTAGCCTTCATGTTTGAGTCAAATGAAATGTGGCATCCCACTTTGAGTGCAATGAACCTCAAGGAACTTGATCATCAATATGCTGATGTCTGGGAAGGGTTTCCATCAGGATGAGAAAATATCATCCTGATTGAGTCCCTGCATTTCAAGATGATGTCTTAAGGTTTTCAAGGCCTCTATTTGAATTTGACGAACTCTTTCACGGGTTAAATTGATTTCCTTACCGATTTCTTCTAAAGTTGCTTTTTCAAAACCACGAAGACCGAAGCGGCGAGAAATGACCTCTTGTTGATTATCAGTTAATACATCTAAAAAAATATCAATTTGTGAATACAAACTGGCATCGGTCAAGATATCAATAGGATTGGCTGATTTTTCATCTGCAATGGTATCAAGTAAAGATTTATGTTCATCAAAACCTATGGGTGAGTCGACCGAGCTAATTTTTTCATTAAGCCCAAACATTTTTTCAACATCTTCAATCGGTACATCGAGCATTGCTGCAACTTCATCTGGTGTTGGCTCATGATCAAGTTTGTGTGTTAGTTGACGGGCTGCACGCAAATATACATTAAGTTCTTTCACAATATGAATGGGTAGGCGAATGGTGCGAGTTTGATTCATTAAACCCCGTTCAATAGTTTGCCTAATCCACCATGTGGCATATGTTGAAAAACGAAAGCCACGATTAGGATCAAATTTTTCTACTGCGCGCATCAGACCAAGATTACCTTCTTCAATGAGATCTAATAAAGGCAGTCCTCGATTTAAATAACGCCTTGAAATTTTAACCACCAAACGTAGATTGGATTCGATCATACGTCGCCTAGCATCATGATTACCTTTTAATGCTAGACGTGCGAAATAAACTTCTTCTTCAGCGCTTAGAAGCGGTGAAAAACCAATTTCGTTTAAATAAATCTGGGTAGCATCATTGCTGTGATCTAGGTTTTTTTGAGGTAAAAACGCCTCAAAATCTACTTCAGGTTCTTCAGCTAAAATCTCATCTTCTTTTACTTCAGTTTCAGTTAATGTCTCTGCATCGATGTCTAGCTCATCATCTCTATCAGTCATCACATCTGATTTAGCTGTTTTATTATCCGTAGAACGCATGATTTAAATCCCTAGGAATGTATAAAAATTCTGATACTTCTACTAATATAGTGATAATACATCATAAAGGTCAAGCAAAATTACCAGCGAGCTTATTCGTCAGGTAGTTGATACAGCATGTATGTTATTTTTATCTGGACATAAGAATAAGTTTAGGTATGTTTTTATAACCCATTCAAGCATGCGTTCCATCAATCGCTTTGACGTCCCCCCTAAAGAGACGAGGATACCTCTGGCCATGTGTTCATGACTGAGGTGGTTCTTGCTGCTGACTACCAATGTCGTTCACTTCACAAGCTAGCCCCGTGAGTCCCACGGTTTTTTTA
>RGPR01000178.1 GCA_010030245.1 Gammaproteobacteria bacterium | reverse complement strand
ATATCCTGATTAAGTTTTTTGACTTGTGGAAGTGATATGATATTTTTACCTTGGGTTTTGCGATGACAGTCATAGTCAAACAGAATTAATGCCCCAATTCCATCGGGAGATGCTAAAATCGTTTGTAGTTCTAAGTTATGTTCAAGGTCAGCCCCTGAAAAACCAAAACATAGCATTTGTGCAATTTTTTGCCTTAACAGATTCATTTTTTATGTCCATTTATTTGTTTTGATTTTCAATCGCGGGGATTTGTGAAAAATCACATCCACAATCTCTAACATCTGATTTGGGCAGCGGAAGACCTGAAAAATGACCAGGATAACAAATATTAATTTCCCAGACAGCGCCTGATCGAGGCGAACTTTCAGGCATCGCCCAAAAACGAACACCTGGATATTTTTTTCCCTTATCTTGATCCCAAACAACAGGTAAAAATTCTGCATACGCAGAAAACACCTCAGCAGGCGAACATTCAAAATTCGCACGATTATAAAGACGATCTTTAGGGACTCTTATTTTTTGCGCTTCTTGTTGTTTTTTCATGTCAACTAAAGTGACATCAATATCATAATCTTTCCAACAGGGGCTTTTGGCAATTGTAAAATAACATTGAACAGCCCAAATCTTAGATGAAAGTAAAATCATTGTGACAAGTGTTTTTTTCATTATTATCCTTAAATTGACCAGAGATTTTTACCTGTTTTTCTTTCAATTTCTGCAATTATTTTGGCATGCTCTGCCAATTCATTAGCATCTGCTCTCAATATTATGTTTTGGCAACTTATACTTAAATTAAATGTTGATGGCAATGTTTGCTGCACATCATAAAGTTCAAGTTTTTTTTGACCTGAAGTCATGGCCAAATAGACATCTGCCAACAGCTGAGCATCTAATAAAGCGCCGTGTAATACCCTATCACTTGCATCTATTTGATAACGTTTGCAAAGTGCATCTAAACTATTACGTTGACCTGGATGTTTATCTCTGGCTAAAACCAGGGTATCCGTGATTTGGCAATGATCAGCTAAACGCAGTTTCTTTTTTAAAAGTGACAACTCATTATTTATGAAACCAACGTCAAAAGTTGCATTATGAATAATCACTTCAGTGTCTTTCACGAAATCCAAAAATGCATCAGCAATCTCTGAAAATAATGGCTTATCAGCTAAAAAAGTATCACTCAACCCATGGACTTTGAATGCACCTTCATCAACAAGGCGTTCAGGATTGATGTAACGATGAAAATGACGCCCTGTTAAGCGTCTATCAATGAGTTCAACACAACCAATTTCAATGAGGCGATGCCCATGACCAATACCTGTTGTTTCCGTATCAAGAATAATTTGTCTTTTCATCGAGAAGCAGCTACTCCTTCTTCCATAGCTTGACGAGCCAACACATCTACTCGCTCATTCATATGATGTCCATTATGACCTTTAACCCAAGACCATTCAACTTGATGGTCTTTAGCGCTTTGGGCAAGTTCTATCCACAAATCTTGATTTTTAATGGGCTTTTTATCAGCTGTTTTCCAGCCATTGCGTTGCCAATTAAAGATCCATGCTGTGATGCCTTGTTTGACATATTGAGAATCAGTATGAATGTGAACTTTACAGTTCCGCTTCAAGGCCTTCAATGCCTCAACTGCTGCTTTTAATTCCATGCGATTATTGGTTGTATGTTCTTCATACCCACTGACAATACGTTCTTTATCTTCATATTGCAAAATGGCAGCCCACCCACCTGGTCCAGGATTTCCGCGGCATGAACCGTCTGTAAAAATGGTAACTATTGTCATGGTTATCTTGATAATATTAAAGCACAATTATACTGCTTGTGGCAGCTATTCTCAAGGTTTGGCCAACAGCTGGGACCTGTTACCTTGCTCAACACTGACGATAACAGTATAATTCGCCAATGTTAGTTAATTAAGAGAGTAATGATGATTGAAATTAAAACAAATAAAGGTGATATTCGTATTGAATTAGACCAAGAAAATACACCAGAAACAGCTAAAAACTTTTTATCCTATATTCAATCAGGATTTTATAATGGGACCATTTTTCACCGTGTGATCAGTGGTTTTATGATTCAAGGTGGCGGATTTGATGAATCTTTTTCTCAAAAATCCACCCAAAAACCCATTAAGAATGAAGCTAAAAATGGCAAACTTAATAAACGTGGGACAATCGCGATGGCCAGAACCAATGATCCCCACTCCGCCACTGCGCAATTCTTTATCAATCTTGTTGATAACAGTTTTTTAAATTTCTCAAGCGAAACCATGCAAGGTTTTGGATACTGTGTATTTGCTGAAGTCGTTGATGGTATGGATATCGTCGATAGCATTGCCAAAGTTAAAACTGGCGCTAAAGATGGGCACCGCGATGTTCCAAACGAAAATATCGTGATTTTATCTGTAAGTGAAATCTAAACAATCAAATGGCTTAAGGTATTATCTTTAAACCTAAGCCATCAATAGGGAGCAGTTTTTTAATCGTTGTTAGCTGATTTTTCAGCAGGTGATTAGCTTACTGCCCCTGCTTTTGTTGTCAATGACAGAAATTTTGATTCTAATTCCAATCATTAACAACTCACATCGTATTTATCTATTAAGTACTATTTGAGCTTCGGGTTTC